>NZ_WBKM01000308.1 GCF_015714725.1 Nostoc sp. WHI | reverse complement strand
GGGAGCGATGCGATTTTGTGAGATGCCTTGCTTCGTTTGGGCAGGGGGCAGGGAGCAGGGAGCAGGGAGCAGGGAGCAGGGAGCAGGGAGCAGGGAGCAGGGAGCAGGGGGATTAGAAATTAGCGTTTTATGAGCCAAGGAGATGGATTGTTAATTATGGTTACTAGAATCCCTAAAACTCGGTTGTAAACTCCATAAAGCTCTCTGCCTATATCAACGTCTAAATAACTACATTTAACAGCAAATTTCAGCCAAGTCTGAGTTTCTGCTGCTTCCGCTTCTGAATCATTCAATTTTGCAATAAAAGCAGCTTCATAACGGCGTTTTCTCCATGCTTCTGCCAGATTTGCACAAACTGAACGAGATGAACGACGAATTTGATCAGTTAAAGAATAACGTTCTTCAACAGGAAACTTCTTAGATAATTCAAAAATTTTCATGGCTACATCAAATGCCATTTTATATACTTCCAAGTCTTCATGACTTTTTATTGGTTCTTTTTCCATTCCCCCTGCCCCCTGCTCCCTGCTCCCCTGCTGTCTTTAACATGATCTCACAAAATCGCATTGCTCCCGTATCAACACTCAGAAACCGCTTGCGCCCTTTGATTTTTTTGCCTGCATCAAAGCCCACTTCCTCACTCACTATCGCCGCAGTTTTTACACTTTGACTATCGATGATAGCTTCTGATGGACTCGGATGGCGTGTATCTTCGATTCTCGTCCATTCTCGCAGATTATCATGAATTTTCACCCAAGTTCCGTCTCTGCGCCAGTTGCGAAAATAAGTATACACAGTTTGCTAAGGGGGAAAGTCCCCAGGCAGCGCGCGCCATTGCACTCCTTCTACCAGGACATAAAAAATCGCGTTTAGGACTGACAATATATAGACTTCACGCTTGCGTCCACCTTTTTTTGGTTCTGGAATCATCTCACTGATAAATTCATATTGAGCATCAGTCAAATTACTGGGGTATGCTTTACTCATGTTACTCTCTCGGTGCTGTGTTCTTTCTATTCACAGCTTACACTGAGAGAGCTTTTTTACATCCTGACCAACTTTTCAAACACCCTCTCAGATGTCACTCATATTTTTGTGTCAAAAAGCTTCTTTTATATTCTCTTAACACAAAATATTACTATTTCGGAGATGTCTAATGAGAAACTTTGTAAATTTTTGTAATACAACATCACTTTTAAGAGTGTTATCAGATGTATATTAACATTCAAGCACTTGCGGTTAGATTTCGACTGTAATCGATCTGAACAACAATAAAACATGGAGCAGATTCGCCGATTTAGTGTTAAATCACTTATCGTTCTTGTATTATTTAGCTTTTTTCTAATAGTAAGTTCTGCCTTTGTGGCTGACTCGCTACAAGCTAGTACCAGGATGGAAACGCACGAAGATTTGTCAGCAGGTTACTTTCAATTACGAACTTATCTGAAGGAAACTCATCCCCAGTTACTATCACATAATAGGACAGAGAGCTTGCCAACAGCATTTCAGAACTGTAATGCTGTCCAAACTGGCACAATACATCGTTTTATAAAGGGAAGAGATACCTGCCTGACTCCAATGACGCAGCAGGAAATTGAACAAAACTTAAACGATCCTTTTGCTATAAATATCCTTCGTAAAGAAACTTTTCCAGATAGTGTGGATGGAATAATTCAGTGCATTTCCAATTCTGGGTTAGGTTTTCAACAGGTTAACTACATGGTAGGGGAAGGCAGCAAAATTCCCACTACGATCGCTTCACGTGAAGATCCTCGCAATCTGCGTTATGTAATTGCTTGGAGAATAAGGAATGCAACTCCCTCTGCTCAGATTTTCTTAAGTGCAGCGCCCGGGGGAAACTCGAATTTCCTACAAATAGCCTCCTGGGACTCTACAGCAAGCAAATACAACTTCTACGAATTCCGAAAATCGGACAGTTCAAGGTACGAATTCCAAGAACAGCAAAGTTCAGATATAGGAGCCACTAATAAAGTATGGAGTTGGGCGGGGGATTCATCAATGGCGCGGCTTCCCCAGACGATAGGAAAAGGGTGCTTTGCCTGCCATCATAATGGGGTCGTGATTATGAAAGAACTAAGGACTCCCTGGAATAACTGGCAATCTCAACTTGCTAGTATATCTCCTCAAGTTGTCCCCGAAGCCGTCGCCAAGGAATTAATGTTCCAGAATTTGATTGGTGCTCAGGAGCTAGAACGTGACATCACAGGAGGATTTAGCAAATACTACGAAGATTGGTTGGATAAGCGCTATCAACAGCAGGGTTCGACTGTACATCTGAGTGATGTTAATCAAATGTTGGCTCATGTGATTTCTAATACTACAGTCAACTTAGCTTCCACCCAAATTCAGAGCAATGGCGCTCAGACAAGCCCCTCTGGTAGTCCTATTCGTGGAATACCAAATGACTTTTTCCTGTGGAATTCAACGCTACGCGATGTTTTGCGTCTCCAATACCAGATTCCAGACATCACATTTAACCGTGAAAATTACGACAATTATCTGACAGCCAGTAACTTCAAGCTGGTGCAAGATATAAAGCCTGGTTTTGAGCAGAATGGTTCCACTCACTTTGCTTTCTTTGTACCTGTACCTTCAGCAGAAGATACTTTGATGGTCAGAGAACTGCTCAGAGAGAACATTCTCTCAGATAAATTTGTAGCCGCCCTAGTAATGGTGGATTTCAAAAACCCAGTTTTTTCTGAGAAGCGGACAAGCTTACAGCAGTATGCAGATCAAATTACGACTGGTACTATCACAAATGGAGTCAGTGACGTACCTGACAACTTTGCCGCCCTAGTGAAGTCAGTGGCTGACAAACAACCTGCCTGCGATACAAACAATTTTGATAGCTGTACGGCTGAACAAGAATTCCTTCAAACCTGGAATTTACCAGATGACCAATGGAAAACAACTGTGCAGCAACAAATTCAAAACTATTTCAATACGATTGGACAACTTTCCCCAACTCAGCAGTTGGATCAACTGATGAACTTGAGTGTGAAACGACGAGATGAATTTGCGTCTTGGAAAAGTATTAGCAATCTGAATGAATTTAGCTTACTTCTTCCCCAAACCAGTTTATCTCCTTAGGCTCTAATCGTCTTTTCAAGTTTCAAACACACAACCGCAAACATTACCTTATTTTTGGAGGAATTAATATGTCTAATCTATCTCAATTCGACCCACCAGCTCATCAGAATGATTTTAAAGCGGGTGAAGAACATCAAGAGAAAGCCTTGCGAGCGCGATGGAACGATATCATTAAGCTGTTTACACAGCGGGCATTAAACAACACCCCCTGGAGTTTAACCAACCAACCAGCAGTAAATCAGTACTATAATCCTCTTGACACATCCATTCCTAATGGTACAGGAGGGGCTGCTATCAAGTGGACTGCGTTTCCCAACCGGATAGAGCTTAGTTATTCCAATGAAGATATACTTACCCGATCAAAGTATGCAGATGAAGGAACACCAGATCCAAACTGGACACCGCTGGGAGCTCGTGGTTGGCAAGATGAGTATTGTGAGTGGAGCGTTACCCGCAACGCGAACAACAAAATTACTAAGGTAATGTTTACCTGTGAGAACCGGGAGTACTGGTACACTCTTTGGGACATTGACCCAGAAGTTGTATTGCGGCTGTATCAACAATTGGTTAGTCCTCAAGTCAAGTTAGAAGATCTTTACTTGAATAACAATAATGAACCAATCATCGACCCCGCAACTGGACGACCTGCCTACAACGATCTCAACAAATGGAATAGCACAACCACAAATGGAGCAGTGCATTTAATTAGTGGTCCTAATACCTTATCTGCTCAGATTCTTCTGGCTAGTCAAGCCACTATACTGCGTAAGGATGATGGGGGAAACCCGGTCACTGACCCAGGGCGACTGCTTGAGTATAGCCGATACGGTACCCGAAACCGCAATAGCGATCCGCATATTGGAGTCACAGTAAATAATTTAGTTCGTGGCAGTGGCGCACCTGGTTCTGGTGTGCGAATTACACTGGAAAATCCGGTTGGACTATACATCCAAGAGCCAAGATTTGATCTTTACAGACTTCCCCGTACCGCACCATCGGGTGCACGACCCTCAGATTACTGGAAGATTATTCGTGGTCGCAAGCGTCAAAATGGAGAGGATGTGGATTATATCCTCCATGCAGTGTTTGAAGTGCCGGAGGAACACGGGTTCACTGTCAGTGACATCACCATTGATGGGAGTAATATTCAATACGGTTCTCAGATTACACGAACATTTGAAGTCGCTCTGGTTGGAGTACCTCTGCCTCAGATCGATTTACTACAAGAACTTCCACGTTCAGAGGATCTCCGCCCTGCTCTACCACGTCCTAACTGGTTAAGAGAACTGAATTTATTTCAGGTGGCTACACGTTCTGGCTTGAATATGCGAATTGAGCTAGGTACGACTGTACAAAATGTATTACTGCGAGCATCTAATGCTGATGCTGGTGCTACGATTGAATTTAAGGACGGGTTTGGAGTTAGAGTAACCTCAGTGGCTCCTGGAGGAACCAACGAAGACCGATATTTCGTTCTTTCCATCACAGTAGATGCCGATGCTCCACTAGGTAATCGCTCTCTGTTACTAACTAATCCAGATGGTTCTCATGGACCTGCAGTATATGGGCTATTAGAAGTAGTTAAACCTGGAACCCTTGCTAAAGTTGAAGAGGATCTTCCAGCATCGATGAAAGCAGCTGATATTTCTTTAGAATCAGTTGTTAGCTATGAATACCTTAAAAAACTTGCTTTGGAGAATCCAGAAAAACGATAACCCTTTGCTTGACTAAATTAACGAGAGTTCGACGGGTATAAAAAACCTCTAGAACTCTTGCAAAAGCTTTTTATGTCAGTCAACCTGGCCGAACAACAGCGAACATGGATAAGAGGACGTTTGAAAAGTTTTTAGGGGTCAAATTTTATGCTAATCGCCTTACCATGAGTCGAATCATGGCAAGGTAAATAAATGTCTCCGATGGCTAATCAAGGACGGGTGATATTAGCGATCGATGGGATGCAGCCAGAAATTGGACATGAGGTATTATGGGTAATTCGAGATTGCTTATCAGGAGAAATTTTACTAGCTAAAACCTTATTATCATCAAGAAATGAAGATTTAGTGGCGTTATTATTAGAAGTAACTAATACCCTAAATGTACCAATTGATGGCGTTGTTAGTGATGGACAACAATCAATTCGCAAAGCTGTTAGGTTAGCATTACCTAGTATTGCTCATGGTTTATGTCATTATCATTACCTAAAGGAGGCAATTAAACCCATATATGAGGCGGATCGACATGCAAAAAAGGAATTAAAGAAAAAAGTTAGAGGATTACGAGACATTGAACGTAGTGTTACCAATGAAGATAAGGATTTGGCAAACATTATTGAAGATTATTGCTCGGCAGTACGTAGTTCTATAACCAATGATGGTCATCCACCGTTAGAGGCATCTGGATTAAAGTTACAAGAAAATTTGACGTTGATAGAGCAAAGCTTAGAGCGGATGGAAAAAAAAGTGCTTTACCACCACCTTTAGTCAACCTGAAACACCTGATAGCTAAGGGTTTATCTGCGACTGCATCTTTATTTTCACCTGTCATAGTTGCATATCAGTGGGTTAATAAAGCTAGTAATATTCTCAATAATAAAATAGGTCTTGATGCTGCTGTAGTCAAACAAAGTTATCAGCAACTGTTAACAGAAATGTCCCAACAAAAACAGAAAGCTGGTACACTGACCACCGCCATCGATAACTTTATAAAAACCACCCATAACTACTGGTCTGGACTTTTTCATTGTTACGAAATTGAAGATTTTCCTCGAACTAATATAGCGATTATCAGTCTTCTGAAGTACAGTAGCAGCAGTGAGTAAACCAACCCAGTAAATTGTCTATCGTCACTTCTGCAAATGCCGCATCTAATGCCTTGAGTAAATCAGGATATGTCCTTGCACCGATGCGACGGAGAATGTTCTTAATCTTCGACCAACAGTTCTCGATGGGTGAAAAATCGGGGGAGTAGGGGGGGAGATAAATGAGGCTAGCTCCAGGAGCGATGATCAAAGCTTCAAGTTCATCACTTTTATGGATCGAGCAGTTATCCATGATCACGACTGCACCAGTCCAAAGTTGGGGTACGAAATGAGAGAGCGATGAAGGCATCAAAGGTCAAGGCATCGATAGAACCTAAACCACTCCACTGAGTGAGCAGTCCGATTCTCGCTAATAGCACCAATCACCGAGACATTTCTCCCTTTGCGAGTTGGCTTTGGAGCATAGGCCCGTTCCCCTGATAAGGCGCGTGCACATTTGCGAATGAAGGACAGATTAACCCCCGATTCATCTAAGAAAATCAGATTTTCCACGGGTATCCCCCTCAAGAGTTTCCAGTACTCAAATCGGGCCAATTGGACTTCATCAGTGCCTTTTTTCGTGGGGTGGAGACTTTTTTTTGAGGTTTAGGTTGAGTTTCCAGCGAACCATCGGATTCACTGTGGCCACCCCAATTAACACCTCTGTTTTCTCATAAAGTCGTTCCCGCAATTCGCTTAACGTCGCATCGGGCTGTGCTGTGACCAGTTGGCGCAGGATTTCTAGCTGTTCGGCATTCAATTTTGTTGGCGTCTGCTCAGTCCGCACCTTGGGGCCGATCGTGCCAAATTCACGATCGCGTTTGAGTAAATTTTGGACAAAACTTAAGGTGACGCCAAAGTTTTTCGCCAGTTTTCGTTGGGAAATGTCACCGCAGGCATAAGCATCAACAATTTTCTGACGCAAGTCGAGAGAGTAGGCTTTCATCGCCACCAGTTATCAGTAAAATTGCTCTTTCCTATTGTACTGCACTAGACTAATAACCGCTATAATGACTTAGAACATGCTTTTGGGATGCTACGTCATCATCAACGTCGTTGTACAGGTCGTAAGGTTGCCCCCTCATCTCTCGTTATTCGTGGTTCCGTCAAACTTGCCTGTGCCATCGCTACTAAACTTCATTCTTTCACCGCATCTGATTTAGCACAAGTTGATATTCATACTTGGCTCGAATTACGCTCTCAATTGCAAAAACACCACAAAGCCAGAATTGAACAGTATCGATTTCGCAGAGATCCCAAGGCTTACCTAGCTAATCTAGAGAGTCGTCTTCTCTAGTAAGTTTTGCCACACTAGAATATAATTCATTTGCTATGTAATACTCTTCAGCTAGAGTTTTGTACTTTATGCAAAAAGAGTGAAAAACTTTTAAAGCTGCCCTATACAAGGATTAGACGTAATCAACCAAGCCCAATACAAAACCCTTGACTGAATACGTGTAAACCAATGGTTATCAAAATTTGGTCAAACATAAATCCACTATTACCCCAAGGAGCAATCGTAGGCTGTGGAGGGCGGTTGTAGCAAGGTCACAGAAGAGGCGATCACTTACATTAGGCGCACTTTCACAAAAATACTCTACCGAGTTATTCACATCAATAGAGTATACAAATTTACTATGATCACCTTTTACCAGCATTCAGTTTATACTTCGGCAAACATTTATACCTCTGTATAAGTACTGCAAATCTTGCCTACAGCGATCGCATCAAGCACTGCATAAGGGCAATCACTCCTGCTAACCTCCTTTTATCACTGCCGCTATCTCTTGACAGCATAGGTCATATTCGTGCGTTGCCCCAGGGACTGTTCAAGGGCAGCGATCGCTACGCAAGAGAAATCAACTTCTCATTTTCGCTTTTATATAGCAGAGGAGAAAAAGTCGTAATTAGTAGGGATAACAACGTTGTTTCCATTAATTCGCCTCCACTAAGTTATGAACAAAAAATGGGCTGTCAAACGAATCACAATAAATCTTGCATCAGCTGAAAGCGAAAAACTTGAAAAATATTGTGCGAGTACAGGTAGACCTGCAACTGATGTGATTCGGGAGTTGATCCGCTTTCTGACAATAACCGAGTTGTCAGCGTCTGAACAGACTACACCTACCTTAAAATATGATGTTCCCATTCTGAAATAATGGCAATTGAATGGCTTGTGACTGTTTGGCGTTATCAAGGTTAGACAAAGAAATCCCCAACAACCTGATGCTCCGATTCTCCAGATCAATCGACTCAAACAGCGCTTTAGCTATCTCAAAAATCGTAGATAGTTCACCGATGGGAGCAAGCATTGTCTTACTGCGGGTTAAACGCTGATAATCAGAGAACTTGACTTTTAGAGTTAATGTGCGACCTCGCGTTTCGTGCTGCTCTAACCGTTGCTCGACAATTTGGGCAATCTGTTCAAGTTCCTGCAACATCTGGCTGATATCGCTTAAGTCCTGTGCAAATGAGGTTTCTGCACCAATTGACTTACGAACCCGATTCGCCTCAACTGGGCGGTCATCTTCTGCCCTGGCAATTTTGTAGTAATAATGACCAGCTTTACCAAAGTGGTGTGTTAGCTCAGAAAGTGTTCGCTCTTTCAAATCAGCCCCAGTATTGATGCCGAGTGAGTGCATTTTAGCCGCAGTCACCTCTCCAACGCCGTGAAACTTCTCAATTGGTAGCTGTTCTACAAAGGCGATCGCATCCTCCGGTAAAATTACCGTTAATCCATTCGGCTTATTTTGACCTGATGCCATTTTTGCAAGAAACTTTTTAATTGACACGCCTGCGGTTGCCGTTAACTGAGTTTCCTGGAAAATCGCAGTTTTGATATGTCTTGCGATCGTAGAAGCATAGGTGATATTTTGCTTATTTTCAGTAACGTCCAAATATGCTTCGTCTAGTGCGACCCCTTCCACTAAATCACTGTAGCGTTTGAATTGGGCGTGGATTGCAGCAGAAATCTCTCGGTAAACATCGAATCTGGGTCTGACAAAGATAAGTGCGGGACATTTAGCGATCGCTATTACTGAAGGCATCGCGGAGTGAATACCAAACTTACGAGCTTCATAACTGGCTGCTGCAACTACGCCTCGCTGATTCGGGCTGCCATTACCCTATCTATATTGAACTTCATTTTTAATGTATAATCTAATACTTAAAATTTCTTAGCCGTAATTACTTTTCAACTGATGCGTCAAACTGCAATGGCGCTCTCAGTAACTGCTGTCGTTACCCTACGGTAACGCCAACAGTAAACACATTCGGATTATAGCCAATCTTTGATTGCTATGTCGGTTCGCAGACTAAGTGAAAAATTCTCAACGGAAGAATAGGGTTTCTGGCTTGTATTGTCGCAGACTAATTGAAAATTTGTCGCAGACTAATTGAAAATTTCCTACCAAATTCGCAGACTAATTGAAAATTTCTTTTGATTCTGCACGTAACTGTATTGTAGTATTTTTATCTTAACCTTAGTACAGCCCACCTTAAATGAGGTACGGAATTCACTTTTGGAATGAGTAGCGTCTAGTGTGATATCTCCGCTTGTTATAGGCCAATAAGGTTCAGTATTACCCTAAAATAAACGTTAAAAATAAATCGAAATTTTCTAAATTGTTCTTAAAGCAAAAAGGAGAAAATGAATAACGTTATTATTCCCATCGAATTTGAACTCGCGGCAATAAAAATAGCTCAAGCGCATTTCCCTTGGCTACGTTTTAAAGTATCTCCTATCCAGGAGAAGGGAAGAGTCTACAATCGCTCATCAGACGCTATTTATTTTGAAGCTTACTTTCAAAATAGTTTGATTGATTATGATCCTCTCCACAAAAATAATTACTATCCTAGTTTTAACTTTTACTTGTTGCCAGGAAAGAGACTAATTCAGTTAAGTGGCTGGTGGCGCAATCAGGTGCTAACTTTCATCTACGCACCATTAGACCCAGAACCATACAATAAACACTGGCAAAATGACAAAAACTTGGCTGTACCTTGCCCCTATCCAGATGGCGATAAATTTGAACAGATGGCAATCGCTTTATTTTCTTTAGTTCAGGAGTATTTAGTAGGGTATGAGGGGTGATGCTGCAAGAGCAATTATCTAGGATTTTTCAGCCAAGCCATTTAGTAGCTCAACTTACTCAATCAACCCCAATACGCTTGGGTTAAGAATTTTTTCTCTTCTCTCTGTTTCCTCTGCGCGGCAGTCGCTCATGGGGGAAACCCCCAAGACCGCGCTGCCTTGCCTCTGCGGTAGCCTGCGGCAAGCCGCTCCGCGTCTACGTTAAAAAAGTTGACTTTGACAAAGAGTTTTAGCCTTAACTGAACCGTGTTGTATTATAGGCATGGCAATTTTCATTTACAACCCTTTTTTACGATGACGTGTACTTAGTCTTAGTGATTTATTCCAACATCTGTGTCCGAAAATTAAGTAATTTTTCTAATCCAAGCAAAGGAAAAAAGGTATCATTTCTAACTCTTGGCTCTTTTGCTATCAAACCTTCAAATAAATCATAATTGTAATCGGAAAGGTTATTTAATTTGTTCGATTTTGCAGCTTCTAAATCTTGAATTTGACTATTGTAATTAATAGATTCTATTTCAGGTACTTGGCACAGTTTGTAAATCTGGAAAGACAGAGCAAATTCTTCGATATTGGCGATATTTATTTGAGAATCACGTAAATCAAAGCCACATTGACATTTGAACAATCTCGGTCTTAAAAACTTTATTTTATTATTACAGTTGTAACAAGTATCAATCAAAAAACATTTATGAAATGGACATACTGTGACACGAGATAGATGCCAAACCTGAGAATAATAAGCTTTGGTCTGCCAACAGATAGGGCAAAATCTGGCCCCAGTTTTATTAAATAAGGAGGTAGAAATATTTTCGCCAAATGCTTTGACTACGCTTGTGAAGATGTATGCAGAGCTACAAGAATTAGTTGAAGAAAATGCCATTGCCCAAAGAATACTGTCTTCTACTTCAGTGATCTGACTAAGGATGCATAAATCATCAATTTTAGAGATAAAAATATTACTATATATTCCTGTGACTCTCAGTTGAGAAATTTTTAAAATATAATTTGGAGAAGGGTAATAATTAGTATCTGCAAGTCTAGCAATATAGCCAATAAGACTCTCATCTATATACGGGCGAGGTCGGCGCAAAAGTTTTTTATTGGAACACACGTTTAATATTATTTATGCAGAACATCCGATGCCTTTTGATTTCTCTTTTTAGTTTTAATTCTTTGGCTAGTACTTCCTATATTAACCAGAGATTCGTTTAAAGATATTTTATTTTCTAGATTTACTAAACAATCATCGTTAAGGAAAGGGTTTTTCTTGTAAGGCTTATCAGCTCTTACATATTTTTCAAAAGCCCTAGCCAGAACCGGGTAATCAAGTTTGTTTAAACCTTCTGTTAATGTCAAGTAAGTTCCATAACGAACTAGCTTCATTACGTAAGCTATAATTCCATCAGAAGCATAGTAAAAACGAAAAGCCATCTCCTCACTAGCTAAATTTGATTCTAATTCAAGGGGAAGCTGCGATTCTATTGCGTGTAAAAAAGTCCGAAATTCTTTTCCGCAATCCTCTGCCCAAGAAAAAGGGCTAAGATTATGTCTATTAGCAAATCTTCGGCTTAATTGAGGATTAAATTTAAAAACTGCTTCAGCTTCGGGTAATCCAATAAGTACCATCGGTACCTTTGTGTCGAGTATTAAATTTTTCAGCCAATCTGATACTGTTCTGAGAACCTTGGCTGAATCCCTATCAATAAAGTGTTGAAATTCGTCTAAAAAAACTAAAGAAACTCCACAATCTTTCATCAATCCAATTAGTCGGATTATTTGATTGCTGATGGTGCCTTTTTCATAAGCAGGGTCTCCCAATTCCCATAACAGTTTACTCACAACACTTTTGACGGTTGCTGGAGATGGAATAGTCACAGACAATAATTTTACAATAGTACCTGAATCTGTTTCAATCCTGGGATATTTTTGAGCATAGCTTTTAAAAATAGTAGTTTTACCTGCTCCAGTTTCCCCCTTTAAGAATAAGCATTCAGGTTCGTCTTTGAGATTAGAAAAATTATGACAATCCTCTATTGCAGATAATATTTCTTTAAATCGAGGATAAGCAACATAAATATTATTAGCTATGGATAGCTTTTCTGATAAAGTCATGTTTGACAAAGATTTTGGGATTTTTGGCATATTAATAATTTTTATGAAGGTAATCCGATACTGACATCCCAACCAGATAAGTCTGGCTTCCATGAAGCAGTTTCTTCTAAATTTTCAGAGAGCTTATCACTAACTTCAACATTAACTTTTTTATTTGGTGAGCTTTTTCGCTTATTTGGTTTTATTGAATTCTCTCCACTGTCTTTGCAAGATGGGCTTTGAATGTTATTAAAGTTTTCAACTTCTATTTTCTCTCTATTTTCCTCAATTGAGGATGATGAAAATTCATTGTTGAATGCACTACCAAGCTCTGATATGCCTGACATTACTGAAAATTCACTCTTTGGTATAGTAACAGTTTCAGGAGCAATTGAATTTATAGCCATATCATTATTCAAAAGCTGCTCATCTTTAGAAAACTCAAAGTCTCCTGTATTCAGTCCTGAACGACCGATACCTTTCCATCTCGCCATAGCAGTACGGGTTTTGCCTTTTTTTGATGACATCCATTCCTGGTCAACAATTTTTTGAATCTGCTCTTTGGCTAAGGCTAATGCTATAATATCGACTTTTTCAGCTTCCTGACGTGCCAGTTTTTTTATTACTTGGTGTTGCCAAATACTTAACCCTTTAGTATACTCTTGGCTGAGAGCAGGAACAGATAAAAATTGATGAATTGTTGGATCAAAAACATAGATTTGAGATAAATCTGTAGGGTCATATTTAATAGTTGCTTTTTCTGATGCTAAAGCTGATGAACGGAAGCGAGATAATTCAAAACTATTGTAAATAAGCCCTTCAAACTCTACCCCCCTTCTAGTGACTTTGCGTGTGGTTATATTTCCCACTAATACTTTTAGTTGTTGATAAGAACCTGGTAAAGCTGGAGGAAACTCTTGGATAGCTTTTGACCACACAGATGTCCGAGGCGATTTTAATTCTGGATGAGAACTTTGGTTATAAATATCGATAATGAAGATATGTAGAATTTCTTGCAGTGCTTCAAAAGAAATCACTGCATTTTTCAGAGGGTTGTAATCATACTTCTTCATAAAGTTTGAGAAACTTTTCCCTGGTAGGTCACTCAAAAGTTGACTATTTACTGCACCAAAATATCGTTCTATTGAACTTTTGTACCAGGGCATTCTGGGTGGTGAATATTGAATAGCTATTCCCAAAGATAAGCAAGCATCTTCAAAATGTGTACTATAAAATTCTTTTCCATTATCAACCACAATCACTTCTGGCAGTCCATAAGTGTCCCAAGTATTTACTACGCTTGGGAAATTTTCGATTAGATAGTTTTTGGGACGGATAACGTGTAGCAAACATTGCATTACCGATAAATAGCTCGGAGGTTCAAAACTGGCGTAATACCCTAGTATGACTCCTGAATATTTATCTACAGCAGAAGTTAACCAAGGGGTGCCAATAGGCATTCGATGTTCTGCGTCTACTACAAACAATGGCAGTTTAGTGTGGTCAATTTCTATCCTTTCTAAAGGACGATTCGGGCGTGGGCCCTTCATTACTGGGTCATACATTTGAGAGGCTATACGGTTGCCTAAACGTTTTTTAGCGACTACACATGGATCTAATTTAGATGCAAATCTGTAAATAGTTGAACGATGTGGAATTTCTAAAGCTTTTTGACCAATGCTTGCACGAGTAAGATTTTCCTGCCTAATTTGGCGCAGAATTTCATCATGTACATCTGCCATATCTGGTCGAGAAGGATTTAAATAGATTTCTTGAATGCAACTATCAATAATTTGAATTACTTCTTTCTCTAGTTTGGGTCGGTAATCTCCTTTGTATTTATGCTTAGGAACTAATGAACGAATATCCTGACCTGAGCTTTCATAAGCTTTTAGCCAACGGTAAAGTGTTAACCAATTTGGCGGATTAAGGTCATTAATTTGTTCTGATACTTGTTCAATAATCGGTTGCAGACTAGCTGGAGTCCTTTGAGGTATATCTTGCTCTAAAACAAAGCTGACATAGCTGTATTTTCTTTTAGCTTCAAAGCGAATTTCTTCAGGAAGTTGAGTAAAATCAGCTTGGTTCTCATTTCCTTTTCGTCCAACAACACTAAAAGATTCTGTTGATTGAAGTTCTAATTCTTCCCTAAAAAGAAACTGAACTAAAGCTGTATATGTAATTCTAGACAAGACTTCGGTAACGACTTCACATATCTGTAATTCACCATTGGCTAACTGCTGTTTGATTACATATTCGCGCCCTTTTAGCCAAAAATGAAGTCCAGGTCGGAGTTGGTATCTATTCATACATCCAAAAGTAATGCTTGAACATCACCTTTAAATTGAGATAGTTGAATTAGACTTGCTGCACCTATAGATTCCATTAAATCTGTTGACAGCCAGCCAAAATACAGTAGTTTGAATAATAGATTGGGATATATTCCTTTTCGCTCTAGATCATGACACACCTGTTTGAAAGGCGTTGGTTCTCTGGAAGTGAAATAACATTGACAGTCTAAGTATTGTTGTAGTGTCAATGGACTACGGGCATACTTGTATAACAGCTTAATATTGTCCAGTTTAGGTTGCTGCCGAATCATTGTATCAGTCACTACCATAAATCTCATGCTCCGCTCTTCACATAAATGGCTGATATGTCTCCATTTATCAAGATTTTTTTGGTCATTAACCTGGGATGCAGGTTTCACTTCTATCACCTGTTGTTGCCCTATTCTTTGTACCCAGAAATCGGGGGTATAGTTTTTAGTTACACCTTTTGAGATGTAAGTTATTTTGAATGGCTGTCCCCTGTATGACTGGACTGTTGGATCAATCTCTAGCAGATAAATGTAATCTCGCTCAATTTGGGACTCCCACCAAATGATGGTGTCCATCTTCAAACTGGGGAATTTACCAATAATTTTCTTTGATCCACTATTGGTGATTCTTCTCACCCCGTTTGCCAAAGGCTTTCTTGCCCCCAATCTAGTGATAATCTCTCCAGCCTAATTGATCCACGCTCATTTTCAATTAGTCTGCGACAATTTTTCACATAGTCCGCGACAATTTTCACTTTGTCTGCGAACCGACAACAGCATGTTGGTGAAAGTGTAGTGTATCAAGGAAAGTGGTTTTTATCGGAGTTTATGTCGGATAAAAGATAAGGGCATCTTATTTTGTGTTGGGCATGATAAAATGAGGGCTGTCACTCTATTTCCTCCAGCTAATTGCTCAACTTATGATTACAGTTACATCCGCCTTCAAGCGATCGCTAGTCTGAGATCGCTTACAAAAATTAAGCCCTAGAATAGGGAATTGGTGTTCGGAAAGATATGGAGTATGCCAGCAAGAGATGTTTTTCACGATGCAGTCAAGCATGGATTAATTGCCAATGGATGGAAAATTACCCATGACCCATTGCCAGTTAGTTTTGAATTGGGGGATATGTATATTGATTTAGGTGCGGAAAAACTGTTGGCAGCCCAAAGAGGGGAGGAAAAAATTGCAGTAGAGATTAAAAGTTTTGTTAGAACTTCGGCAATCTATGAATTTCACACCGCATTAGGACAATTTATCAACTACCGACTGGCGCTTTCTGAGCAGGAACCAGAACGCACACTGTATTTAGCAGTACCAATTGATGCTTACAGTTCATTTTTTACAATTAGACTCGTACAAAATATTATCCGTATTCATCAACTGAAATTAATAGTTTATAACCCAGAGACAGAGGAGATTGTAGAATGGATAAACTAATACAGTACAGTGAAATCGTACAAAAATTGCTACGTGAATATGCAGAGATTGGTAACCCTGATTCAGATATAGAAACGCAAATAGTATTTGATACCGAACGCCATCATTATCAATTGATGAATGTGGGGTGGAAAAATCAACGCCGAGTTTATGGTTGTTTTTTACATATTGATATTAGAGATGGTAAAGTCTGGCTGCAACACAATGGTACAGAATCCGAAGTTGCAGAAGAACTGGCAAGTTTAGGTATTCCCAAGCAAGATATTGTGATTGGATTTCACTCTCCTTTTAAGCGCCAGTTTACAGATTATGCAGTTAGTTAAGCCATTGAACCACAACACAGATTCTTTACCTGCAATTAAACTTATTCCCCTGGATGGTGAAAGTTCATTAAAGATTCCTGGAATAAGGACTACAAAAACATCAGCACCTACTGATATTCGTCTTGTCAAAGTGCTAGAGTTTTTACGCAGCACCAATCTTGCACCGAACAGTCGCAAAATGTACGAACGTGAACTAAAGCGATTTTTGGGATGGACACAGCTACACTATCATGAGTTACGTCCGCGTCACCTTGGATTGTACAAGGAATATCTGCGCGATGAAGTAAAAACTGATTCAGGAAAACCTCTGTCAAAAAGCAGTATCAATGCTGGGGTTGCTGCGCTCAAAAGCTTCTTTAAATGGATGTGTTATATATATCCAGACATAATTGCAACTAACCCCACACTGGGAATAAAGCTAGAAAAAGTACCACTGCCACCAGCCCAAAGTTTAACTGATGAACAGATGAAGCGAGTGTGGTCAGCTTTAGAATTGTTAGGAGAAACAAAACAACGGGATACAGCCCTCGTCCACATTCTCAGTCACGGACTCCGTGCTGGGGAAATTGTGCAGCTAAATGTTGGCTCATTTGATGGCAAGCTGCTGTTTTTACCTGATACCAAAACCAATGAACCGCGCTTAGTGCCACTGCGGAAAGAGAGTCGGGAAGTTTTAGCAGAGTATTTGCTTACGCGAGAAGAAAGGAGTGAGGTGTTAAACAGCCTTAGCCCATTGATGATTTCACACCATGCTTCATACAAGGGCGAACGCTTGAGTTATCACGGTATTTACTTCGCTGTGGAAAAAATCGGTGAAATAGCTCACATTGAGGATTTACATCCTCACTCCTTTCGCCACACCTATGCTACTGATTTATTGCTATTGGGAGTTGACCCCAGCCATGCCCGTAAGCTGACTGGACATCAAAGCGAGAAGGCGTTTCGACGCTATACACTCCGTAGCGAACAGGAGGCTGCGATCGCTGCCTACTATCGTGCAATCGGAGAGGAAGTGGAGTAAGGTATGCCCAAACCACTTGATCCCAAGTGTCAGTTATGTTCCAAACTACCAACAACGAAAGCCAAAGTTTTACATGGAACAGCAGGGGATGGGTGTTGGAATCCAAAAGTCTGCCACAATCGCCGTTCGTTCTACCGTCGCCGGAGTGAAAATCATTCAGCAGAAATTGATGCGATCGCAGTCGAACCACCAGCAACATATTTTGCAGTGCTGTATTTGTATAAAGAACCAGGGGATAAACCATTACACGCTATGTCGGCAGAACTCTGGCTGGGGCAAAAGCCTGTTTGCCGCTTAGA
>NZ_WBKM01000390.1 GCF_015714725.1 Nostoc sp. WHI | reverse complement strand
GACTCATTCACGAGTATCAAAGACTCATTCACGAGTATCAAAGACTCATTCACGAGTATCAAAGACTCATTCACGAGTATCAAAGACTCATTCACGAGTATCAAAGACTCGTTAACGGAGTTCAAAGACTCATTCACGAGTATCAAAGACTCATTCACGGAGTTCAAAGACTCATTCACGAGTATCAAAGACTCATTCACGAGTATCAAAGACTCGTTAACGGAGTTCAAAGACTCATTCACGAGTATCAAAGACTCGTTAACGGAGTTCAAAGGCTCATTAACGGAGTTCAAAGACTCATACCCTATTTCCAATGCTCAATGCCCAAAAAAAAATGCCCCAGAGTATTCTCTAGGGCTTAACCAGGGTGCATCTACCATTACTCTCTACTAGGGAAAGAGGGTAAATCCGGAAAGATACTGAGAAAATACTAAAACAATTTTTTGAGGGATTACCGTGTGTTCTTCTAAAAGTGAATATACAGAGAACCTAAGCTATAAAAAAACACTATATGCTGTAGAACCATCTGTGTACATTGTGGGAGCAGGCCCAGGAGATCCTGATTTATTAACGGTTAAAGCTCATAAACTACTGGCTGTTGGTGATGTGATTTTATTTGCTGATTCTTTAATACCTGAAGAGATTTTAGAACTTTGCCGAGAAGATGCGGAGATAATTAGGACTGCGAATCAGACTTTAGAAGAGATTTTGCCGATTATGATCGATAGGGTGCGATCGCAAAAATCTGTTATCCGTCTTCATTCCGGCGATCCCAGTCTCTACAGTGCCATCCACGAGCAAATGCACCTCCTAGCAGAGGCAAATATTCCTTTTGAAGTTATACCTGGTATCAGCGCCTTTCAAGCCGCAGCTGCCAAACTCAAAGTAGAACTGACTGTCCCTGGTTTAGTCCAAACCATCATTTTGACACGCATCAGCGGCCGTACAGAAGTCCCCGCCACTGAAGAATTAGCCACTCTTGCGGCACATCAGGCTAGCCTTTGCTTATATCTCAGTGCACGTCATGTCGAAAATGCCCAAGCCAAACTACTCGAACACTATCCAGCCGAAACCCCCATTGCGATTTGCTTTCGTATCGGCTGGCCCGATGAAAAAATCAAGGTTGTCCCCCTGAATCAAATGGCAGACTGTACTCATAAAGAAAAACTAATTCGCACTACACTTTATATAATCAGTCCAGCCCTCTCGCCAGCAACAGGGCGATCGCGTTTATATCATCCCGAACATAGTCATCTATTTCGTTCATCTCATAACTAAATGCTAGGGCATGGGGCAAAAATAGTTCCGAGTATACTATTGAGGAATTACGACAAGTTTTGGAGTAAAAGGAATTAGGGATTGGTTAATACTGAAGAAATACACGGGCATAAGTCTATCACTCAGAGCAAGAAAAATCCGCTCAAGTAAAAGTAAAGAAACTGTTACAGTCAACTTACAAGAAACATCTGCCACGGAAGCAATTTAATTTATGATGAGTTGGAGTGCTGCATTACCTACCTTTTTTATTACCCTGCGAGAAGGTGTCGAAGCCGCTTTAGTTGTGGGAATTGTCTTCGCCTGTTTACAGCAAGCTCAACAACAAAAATTGCAGCGTTGGGTTTACTTAGGAGTTCTAAGCGGTATCCTAGCGAGTTTTGTAATTGGTTTACTAATTCATGTAGGGCTACAGGGATTGCAGACATCTGATCAGCTTTATGCGCCAGTCTTCAAGCAATTGTTTGAGGTTGGATTAGGGGCGATCGCGATCGCAATGCTCAGTTGGATGTTAATCTGGATGACACGACAAGCGCGATTTCTCAAAGCCGAGATTCAAGGTTCCGTCAAAACTGCCTTGGGTGAAGATAACCGCCCAGCTTGGGCAATTTTCAGCTTAGTTTTTATTGCCGTGTTTCGGGAAGGCTTAGAAACTGCTTTGTTTATCGTCGCTAAGTTTCAAGAAGGTTTAACACCAGTTTTAGGGGCTTTCGGAGGACTAGCTGTAGCGGTTGTCATCGGGATGCTGCTTTTTAAGTGGAGCATTCGGATCAACTTGAGTCAGTTTTTCCAAGTAATGGGCGTGTTCTTGCTGCTGATTGTCTCTGGGTTGGTGATTTCTATGCTACGCCATCTTGATGCAGCTGCGATCGCCTTTAGCCAAATCAACCCTGAAGTCTTAGGCCTTTGCGGACAAGGTAATACATCTTGTCTTTTGGGTTCTCAGATTTGGGATTTCTCAACCATCTTACCTGATCGCCAGTTTCCGGGGATTTTGCTGAAAACCTTATTTGGCTATACTCAAAAACTGTATCTAGTCCAGGCTATAGGGTATCTCCTCTTTTGGGTGATTGTAGGCGGTATTTACTTCCGCAGTCTTGGCCAGCCAACACAATTAAAGCCAGCAACCAAACCCAATTAAAATAATTCGTAATTCGTAATTCGTAATTCGTAATTCAGTGGTCTTCAATCAGCCGAGAGTTAGGATCTACCAGTGATTGTAATTACGAATTACGTTAGCGAGTCAGACGCTCTCACTTCTCTACGAGACACTGCGCGAAGGCTATCGAGCGTCATTATCAATTACGAATTACCTTAACAAGGCTTCTAGGCGCGAGGCGTTAAACCAAGTAACTTGTATTAGGCACGATCGCAAAAAAGGCATACTCATACCAAGCAGTCCAAATGAAACTGCGAATCCATCGCTGGCGCTTTTCGGGACTCAATTCATATTCAAACGCCCCACGAGATACATCAATGGAAGATAGATGAGAGTTGCAACCGCAACCGTGTTGATAAGTAAAACCATATTTGGAAGCAATACTTTGCACCTTCATCTGAATAGCAAACACCTTACCTGCATGGAGTATGGCATCCCAAGCGCGTTTGTGTTCGATATCGCGCTGATCAAATCGCAAGGCGCGTTCTTCAAAAACATGATCGCGGTAAATTGGTGCTAAATGCACATGATAAAAGCTGGCAGGTAGTTCATAACCAAACTCATTAAATAAATCTATGCCAATGCGAGCCACTTTTACTTCATCAGCAAACTCGATTCCCTTTGACTCCACATCACGGAGAATTTCTGCAAAGTTTGGATAGCTGTGTTTGAGAAAGTCTTGCCCAAAAAAGTTCAGGGTTTCCCATGCCAGTTGTGCAAATAGCTGAGAGAATGACGGTATCAAGTGAGCTAGTTGGGGGCGATCGCTAAACAAGTCAACGTCACCATGCTCTAATTTGTATAGGAACAGCTGCGCCATCTCAACATAGCTTTGGGGATGGGAAAGTCCGACACTCGTGGCTCCTTTAGCAATGTCTTGCCATGTAGGAGGTAATTGAGAAACGTGAACCGCATTTTCTCCAGCAATGACTGCAACAGGAGGACATTCGAGAAGTTGCATCGACAATCTCCTTTAAGACTTTAATGTGTAATTTACCGTAAACTGAGTATAATTTTTTATCTAATATTCCTACAGAAATTCAGGAAGCAATTGAGAATTGTAATGTTAATGACATTTTGATCAGATTACATGTCAACCAAATTCTGCAAGCCTCTGGCACTTCAATCAAGCCAATCACTGAGAAATTCAACTTGATTGTGCATCTGCTCGGCTGATGTCGTCGCCAACATCTCTAAGATTCCACGTAACTGCTCACCCACTGAAAACCGCTGTTGCTGCATCAGCAGTATACCTGCATGAGGTTGTCCGCGTGTAACAAACTCGGTGTGCAAACGGTAAAAGTCTCGCACATTGGCGCTGTATATTACCCTACCTTGCTCCGTCGCCCATATAAGCTGCTCGTCATCGGGGTATCTTAATCGATTTGTCTCCAAGCTGGTCATTACGTCTATACCCCTGTCTCTTAAAGCTTGCACAATTGCCCGACGGTTAGAATCCTCATCGGTATACAGACGAATTTGACTCACGATTGTTTGCTATATCTGTGCAACGCTAGAAGACGATCATATTCAGCTTCATCTGCTGCAATGTCCACATCGATTTCATTTTTGTTGGCGTAGTAATGGGTTAATGCTGCATAAACCTGCGCCAAGTTTAAATGCCCTATTTCATGGGCAATTTCTTCTATGCTATGACCCGCGTTATGCCAAATTGCAATTCGACGAACAGTAACTCCTGTGCCTGCAATCAAAGGAGTACCCCCATGAATTCCAGGATCAGAGTCAATTAAACTACCAATGTTAACTCCTACAGTCAAAACGTTTTCCTCTACACTCAATGCTTTTATAAGGATCTTAGCTTAATCTGACGCTCTCGCGGTTTTGAGGCAACAACGAAAAAAGCTTGGGAAAACATATTCAGAGCAGCAGTTTAGGATATAACTACCCCTACTACATCCCTATTTTTTTATATAGTTTCTCACCCTTGACTATCTCTTCATACTGCTGCTCATAGGGAGTGAACCTGAGCGATTCTTGTCGTCCTAAACCCAAGATACCAAAAGTGCAGAGGCTATTATAAAAGAGTTCATTTACCCGCTTTTGAAGTACCTGATTGAAATATATGAGGACGTTACGGCAAAGAATAACATTAAACTCATTAAAAGAGCTATCAGTTGCTAAATTATGCTGGGCAAAAACAATATTTTCTCTTAGAGATGCTCGAAAAATAGCGTTATCATAAGCTGCTGTATAATATTCTGAAAATGACCTCTTGCCGCCTGCTTTCAGGTAAAGCTGAGTATATTCCTGCATCAGTTTCAGGGAGAAAATACCACTTTTGGCATTTTGTAATACCTTCTCGTTCGTATCAGTGGCATATATGCGGCAACGGTGGTAAAGTCCTTCTTCTTGCAGTAAAATTGCCATTGAGTAGACTTCTTCACCGGTTGAACATCCAGCGTGCCAGATGCGAATAAACGGATAGGTTTGTAAGACAGGGATAACTTTATTTCTGAAGGTGTTATAAAAGCTAGGGTCACGAAACATTGATGTTACATTCACCGTCAGACAAAGCAAAAATCGTTCCAGATGTACACGGTTGTGGAGTAACCGCTCTTGTAATGCAGAAACATTGGCTAACCCTTCTAACTGCATGAAGCCATGAATACGGCGCTTGAGTGAGGAAAGAGCATAATTTCGGAAGTCATAACCGTAGTATTGATACACCCCTTCTAGTAGTAGATGTATTTCGATATCCTCCAAAGTAGGTTTGAGCAAAGTCATAATAATTCGTAATTCGTAATTCGTAATTCGTAATTCGTAATTCATAATGATATAGTCCCCGCTACGTTCGCGGAGCGTCTCGTAGAGAAGACGGTAATTTCGTATTATTACCCCACCTATGAATGAGCTTTTGTAAATAATGATGCTGGGCTTTTGATCATTTCGATTATTAAAATTTTAGGCTGGTAAGGTTTTTAGAATCCAAGTGAATTTTATACCTAAAATAGGCTTACTAGATTTATAAAATTTGATCAAGGTCTTATTTATGTGTTTTAGTTTAGCCAAGTGGCTGTTACTCCTAAAACAGCGATCGCTATTATTGAAATTCCAGCTAGCCATCTGACTTGATAGCGGAGATTTTTAATCTCTTGGTTCAAAGTTTCTGTTTGTGTTACAGGATATAATTCAACTTGTGCAACTTCGATAGCTACTTCTTGGGGTCTATTTTGGGTATTTCTAAAAGCGACCTGCGAGTGTAGCCAATTAGTAATCAGTTGTGGACAGTTTTTCTTAAACCAATTTAAGGCGAAGACTCTAAAAACTGGTTTGGACATTCTGGCAATTAATTTCATCACCCTGTTAAAAGGTTGTGAGCGAAGCTTTTGGTTGATTAGGTTGACTGAGCCAATATCGTAAAGACAATCCAGAATTAATTTAACAGTGGCTTCTTCACTGTTAAACAAGTTTTGCAGTAATAGCTGAATATCATGTAAACGCTCCGCTTCAATATATTTTTCTGCCAACGTTTCTGGAGGAATTACTGATGGATTTAGGGAGTCTTGTCTTGCTAATGCCATATTTTAAACATATCAATCATGCTAATGTAAGTACAACTATCGACCGAGAGAAAGAGGTTTTATCTAGAGAGGGAACCTAAAAAGTTATATAAAATCAAGCCCTCTGGCTAAAAAATGAGAAGTTCCATAAATTATTTTATGACCGAAGTGAGTTTTCTGTCATTGCTATTGTTTTGACATTCTTCCCCATTGCTGACTCCCTTAACGATACAGCCAAACCCGGAGTAGTGAAAGTAGTTGCTCGGTATCTACAGGTTTGGTAATGTAGTCAGAGGCTCCAGCTTCGATGCACTTTTCTCGATCGCCTGGCATGGCTTTGGCAGTTAAAGCAATAATTGGTAGTGAGTGAAACTGTTGTTGCAGGCGGATGGCGCGGGTGGTTTCATAACCATCCATTTCTGGCATCATTATATCCATCAAAACTATATTAATGTCAGGATTAGCTTGCAGCTTGTCTATGCCATCTCTGCCATTTTCGGCAAACAGCACTTGCATTTGATAACGTTCTAAAAAGCTGGTGATGGCAAAGATATTTCGGAGGTCATCATCTATAATCAGAATTTTCCGATTAGCTAGCACCGGATCGTTTTGATGTAGTTGCTCTAGCATTTGACGCTTCGGTGGGGGCAAATTTGCTTGCACCCGATGCAAAAACAGCGCAGTTTCGTCTAATAACCGCTCTGGCGATCGCACATTTTTAATAATAATTGTCTCTGCCAGTCCCCGCAATTGGGTTTCTTCTTGTCGGCTAAGTTCTTTACCTGTGTAAACGATGATTGGTAGTTTCGAGAGCCTGGATTCTTGCTTTATCTGCTCAATCAGTGCAAACCCGCTCATATCGGGCAGACCTAGATCCAGTACCATACAATCAAAGTGATGCGATCGCAAAACGAGCAGTGCTTCTGTCCCCGTACCCACTGCTGTACTCTGAACATCGCCATTACCAATTAATTCGATAATACTCTGGGCTTGTACAGGGTCATCTTCTACCACTAAAAGATTTTTTACCTGACGCTCAATAAAGCCTTTAATCTCAGTCAATACTTGAGTTATTGCTTCTGGAGAAATGGGTTTTTGTAGATAAGTGATTGCTCCTAGCTGTAATCCTCGTTGCTGTTTGTCATCAACAGAGAGTATATGTACTGGTATGTGTCTGGTATCTGGGTTATGCTTCAGACGATCCAGCACCGTCCAACCATCCATCTCTGGTATATGGATATCGAGCATAATTGCATCTGGCTCAAATTGTTGTGCCAGTGCTAAACCTTGTTTGCTCTGTAAAGCAACGATTGTTTTAAAGCCCTGCTGACGTGCCATATCTAATAAGATGCTGGCAAATTTATCGTCATCCTCAATTACAAGTAAAATGCGATCGCCCGGTTGAATTGTTTCTCGGTCATCTGGGATTTCGTTGGGGAAGGTAGGAAGCACTTTCGCTGATGAAGAGGCATCCACAGACGTAGGTCTACTTGCCTGTAAAGATACGGAGGTGGTTGGCTCAGAAGGTAGTATGGTGAGAGTGTTTATACCCCTCTCTCCTTGTAGCGTGGGCAAGTAGAAGATGAATGTGCTTCCCTGCCCTGCTTGGCTGACTAGCTCAATTCTCCCCCCCAAAAATTGAGCTAACTCGCGACTGATGGACAAGCCCAAGCCAGTTCCCCCGTACTTGCGGCTAGTTGTGCCATCTGCTTGCTGAAATGCTTCAAAAATAACCTTCTGCTTTTCGACTGAAATGCCAATGCCCGTGTCGCTGACTGCAAAAGCAATCATGGGATTATCAGCTTGGTCTGGCTCAATTGCCATGCTAATTTGTAACTTCACGCCTCCCTGTTCAGTAAACTTAAAGGCGTTAGCTAGTAGATTCTTTAGCACTTGTTGCAGGCGTTTAGAGTCGCTATAAATTAACGAAGGTAATTTATCATCCAGTTTAATAGTAAAACTGAGTTCTTTATTGTCGGCAACTTGACGGAAAGTTTGCTCTAGAGATAACTGCAAATCTGTAAAAACGATTTGTTCAATATTGAGCGACATAGTACCCGACTCAATTTTTGCCAAATCTAGAATGTCATTGATCAACTCCAGCAGATCGGTGCCAGCAGAGTAAATAGTTTGGCTGTATTTTACCTGTTTGTCGGTCAAGTTGCTTCCAGAGTTATCTGCTAGCAGGCTTGCTAAGATTAACAGGCTATTTAGCGGTGTCCGTAACTCGTGGGACATATTCGCTAGAAATTCCGATTTATATTTGGAAGACAACGCCAGTTGTTCAGCTTTTTCTTCTAAAGCCTGCTTCGCCTGCTCAACTTCCTCGTTCTTACGAGCAACTTCCCAATTTTGTACTTCTAACAATTCAGCTTTTTCTTCTAGCTCTTCATTTAGTTGCTGCAATTCTTCGTTAGATTCCTTCAGAAGAAATTGTGATTCCTTCAACTCTTGCGTCTGCTTTGCTAGGAGTTGATTGCTCTGTTGGAGTTCTTGTTGCTGGCTTTGCTGTTCCTCTGTTAAAGCAACAGACTCTTCAAGTAGTTGCTGAGTTTGCAATTGTGAGGTGATGTTATTTAAAAATACACCAACGATTTCACTGAATTGCTCTAAAAATTTCAGATGCAAATCGTTGAAAGTCTTAAAAGAAGCAAGTTCAATTACAGCACTCACTTGCATCTCAAACAGTATAGGCAACACAATAATATTCAGAGGTGGAGCTTCTCCCAAGCCAGAACTAATGCGGATATAGTCACTGGGAACTTCTGTTAGGAGAATTCTTTTTTTTTCTAGGGCGCATTGTCCCACTAGTCCTTCGCCAAAGCGAAACTGATTTGCTACGTTTTTGCGCTCTTTGTAAGCATAACTACTCAACAACTTTAATACAGGCTCGTCATCTATTGAGTTCATTACATAAAAAACGCCCTGCGACGCCCCAACCAACGGCGCCAGTTTCGACAAGATTAGGCGAGTCACACTTTCTAGATTCCGATGCCCTTGAAGCATCTGGGTAAACTCAGCCAAGTTAGATTTTAGCCAATTTTGCTCTTCATTTTTTTGAGTTGTGTATCGCAAATTAACAATCATTTGGTTGAAAGTGCGCGACAACACACCAATTTCATCCTGGCGATCGCTGTCTGGTAAAGTAACTGATAAATCCCCATCTGCCATTTTTTCTGCTAAATCAGAAACTTGCTTCAGTGGTACTGAAATATGTCGGGTTAGGGAGAATCCAATCACAACCAAGATCACAAAAAATAGGGGAATACTAAAGAAAATATTAGCGATCGTTTGCTGGGCAGCTGCTTGTGCTTCTTTAGAACGCTGCTTTAGAAGTACATTCTCCTCGTTTTCCATCGCCAGGATTACCTTGCGGATTTCACTCATCAATCGCTTGCCCTGATCTGTCAGAACAACCTTCTGAGAAGCTTCAAAGCTTTGGTTCTGGCGCAAGTCAATAGTTTGTTGAAGTTCAGCCAGTTTGTTAGCAATTAGTGGCTGCAAAATATCTAGTCGCTGCTGTTGCTTAGGATTATCTGCTGTTAATCGCTCAAGTTCTCTTACTTTTGAATCTACTAGATTAACGGCAGCGTTATAAGGTTCTAAATAGCGTTGTTCTCCAGTAATAATGTAACCGCGTTGTCCAGTCTCAGCATTTGTCAGTTGCAAGTTAAGGTCTTCAAGCTGACTGATCACCTGATAAGTATGTTTTTCCTTCTGTGAAGTTTTAATTAGTTCATTAGTGTTTTGGTAGAAGATTATACCAATAGTAGTAAGAGTTGCCAAACTCAGGGCAAAACTAACTCCAATCTTGGTTCCAATCTTCAAACGTTTCAACATTATTCAACATTATTTAGGATAGTTACTTAAATGATTTCTATTGCTATTATGTTTCTTTGAAATATACCTAATGATTTTTCAAGTCATACTCGACTACTTTTGCAAAGTTTATTTACAATAGAAATTTTTATAACAATAATATTTTTGCGCTGGAATTAACAGCAAATTCTTAGATAGTATAACGTGCTTTAAAACAAACAACCGGATTATATTTTAATTGAATTTTACGGAAAATAATTAAATATCTATTTTTGAAATATAAGTTTAATATAATATTTTTTTAGTAATCAAAAAGCGTTTTAAGGATATTAAGTAATTCAAGGAGCCTTCAATGTTCTATTGTGATGATTAGACAACTTTTAAGGCTGACAAAAAGGCTGGATAGCAAAATAAAGCAAAGAATACGAAAAATAGACCATCTGTAGAAAGGCGATTTATCGCGTCTCTATGCAAGGATCTGTTGCAATCATTAATTAAATTGGTATTTATGTGAAAAAATGAGGTTTCAAAAGGTAATTTCTGCTCATATTAGTATGTAATTTATAGGAAAAGTAATATGCTTATCCTATAAACTTTTACGAATATACACAATAAAAGTATGTTGTCAAACCTCTTCAAATTAACTTTGAGGTTTAACTATAGCAATCCGATTTCATATTTAAACAGAACAGATAAAATTCAGAATTATTATGAATCACGTATGCCAATCGGCATACTATTTATGTTCATTTAGGACTGCTATATGTACCCAAAGCACCACCACTAACCGAGCTTTGATGTATTGCTAGTATGCTTTTTTACTTCCACACTAGCAATATCATCTTGTTCTTCTGGATTCCGTGCAATTACAGAAACTTTGGGTATTGGAAAATCAGCAGTTTTTAGCTCCTGAAATGCCAATTGTGCGTATGAGCATTTAGCAAAAATGCTTACAAACTCTCGCTCTTTTTCTAACGTCATTTTACTGGTTCTATTGACTAGAAAGGATTCCCCAAATTGTTAAATCAACTGAGGAAATTACGCAGCGCGACGAGTTACTAAACCCCAAAGGAAAATTAATAGCATAGCACCAAGAACTGCAAATAAAATGCTTCCAAGTGAGAAAGCTCCTACGGATGCTCCTGCTGCTGCACCACTTCCTAAGAATGTTTGACCCAAATAACCCCCGACTACAGCCCCAAGAATTCCTAATATAATGGTGGAGAGAATACCGCCACCTTGAGTTCCTGGATAAAATAACTTAGCTAACGCACCTGCAATTAAACCCAAAACCAACCAAGCTATGATGTTACCCATAAAATTTCTCCTTTGTGAAAAAGTCGTTTGTTTGCTTTTGACTATTCCATATTAAAATTTATCTGCAAAATTCCTGATCTATCTGAAGAACTAATATCAAAAATCTTTAGACATCATTTTAATGTTCCCAAGGTCATCTGTAACGATAAATATATAAGTTAGTAACAATAATATATTTGGTGTGTTTATTTCACATCTACAATTACTGGTGTTAATAAGCTAATCGGCATTTAAGTTGCATAATCAGGGCGGATAAGATTTCGGCGTGAGCGCTCAGTCCTTCCCTGCGGGGCGCTACGCGTAGCTTACTTCCCCGTTGGGGGTACGACAAGGTGATACAGTGAGCTTGCCGAACTGCTCAGGAACCATCGAATGCTGCCCACCCCGCAAGATTTTGATAAAATCAAAATATGCAAATTAGATGTGTTTTAGCTTAGGAGGCTCCTTTTGTTGACTGGCGGCAGCAGCCCAATGAGGTGTATTTCCAGTCAGAGGCTAGAAACGAGGTTTTGTTTTATGACTCTCCTACGTATATTCTCAAAAGATTAAACAATAATCTTATACAAGCATTGTTGCTGCTAATACGGCGGTTATATTTTTTACCTTACTTGAATTATTAAGAATTAATAGTATAAATACTTTCTATCTTTGGAGCTACAGCAAAAGGTTGAAGCTGGCTGTATCTCATGATTTTTTATCCTGTCAGATAATTCACCACTGTCTACCTTAGGTAGTAAATGATTTCATCTTCAGATAGAGCAATAGAATAATTCCTTTCCATCTTTCGGATATTAATTTAACTCTTAAAGATGAATTTAGCCTTTAAAAAACTATCTATAACGAACAAAAATATTTTCCATAAAAACATCTATAGATAGAAGATATAAAAGTTATCTAGAAAGTATTCTATAAACATTGCAACGCCTAAGTTGGCAAGCAATAAATAGTAATTAGTGAACAAATTTAGGAGCATAATATTATGAGTATCGAAGATAGAGCAAAAGCTGTTGCTAAAAACGTTGAAGGGAAAGTGCAAGAGACAATTGGCGAAGTAACTGGCGACCCCAATGATAAAGCTGAAGGTAAAGCTAAACAAGTTGAAGCTCAAATTCGCCATAGCGCTGAAAACGTCAAAGATGAAGTTAAGAAAGCTATAGACTAGATTTAGCTTTATTATTCTTTTGTGTTTTAGTGTTTACAGGTTTTGCCTGTAAACACTATTTTATTTTTGATTGAACTGGAAACCAAGAATACATATTTAGAGATTTCGCCTGCATGTTTCGCATCTCCATAGAGATTATTAATAAGTAAATTATTTTATCTAACCCGTATTGCTTTATTAGCCGCAGAACCGCAATAAAGAGTGTTTCCTTCTTAGAACTTGGAAAAGAGATTTGCAAAAGGTTTTATTTAAAATTGACACAGACGATAGATGTGCACTCCTACCGCCTATCCAAAGGAGAACTTCTAGTTTTCGCCAGCCACAGGTAAACGTATAGTAAATGTACTACCTTGCCCTGGCTCAGATATTACATCAATTGTGCCTTGATGTGCTTCAATAATGCAACGAGATAGATATAGTCCTAAACCACTACCAGAACGCTGATGTTTACCTTGGCGAAATCGCTCGAATAAAATTGCTTGGTCTTGTTTAGAAATTCCCGGACCTGTATCTTGGATATCAATATTCATAGCCGCTAAAGTAAGATGGCAGTGAATATTTATAGAACCTTGATCTGTAAATTTAATGGCATTGCCGATGATATTTGTTAAAACTCGCCGCAGTTCTACGCGATCGCCCATTATGGTGTTTGCAGTTTCACTTTTGTAGGTTGTTTTTTCTCTCAGTTCAATGCTTACAGCTAATCCTTTTTCTTCAGCTAAAGGAGTTAATTCCTGGGCAACTTCATTAACTAATTCTTGAATATTACATGGTAAAATTTTTAAGGTTTTACAGCCTGCCTCATGACGATAAACTTCTAACAAGGTATTTACCATTTCTAGCAGGTCTTGGTTACTGCCAATCATCGTATCAATTATTTCTTGCAATTGTGGTGAGACTTCGCAAAACCTACCTTCCAGCAATAATTTTAATATCCGGTTAGAGGCTACCAGGGGTATGCGTAAATCGTGAGTAAAACGCGAGACAAAATCTGCACGCAGGTTAGCCATTTGATCTCGTTCGTCGATACTATGCTTGAGGCGTAGGAGCGATCGCACTCGTGCATCTAGTTCATCAGGATCGAATGGTTTACGAATGAAGTCATCTGCACCAGCATCAAGTCCTTTAACAACGCTTGACTCATAGTGAGCCGTGATGAGCAAAATGGGGATAAATGGCAACGCCTGATTCTGTCGGATGCGTCGAGTGAATTCATAGCCATCCATCTCTGGCATCATCACATCTAAGAGGATTAAGTCTGGCGGCGACTCCTCAACCATACTTAGAGCAATTTTGCTATTTTCCACCAAGGTAATTTCATAGTCCTTATCTTCTAGGACTGCTTCTAATACCAGTAAATTGTCAAAAACATCATCGACAACGAGAATTTTATCTTTTTTGACAGTTTTAGTTAAAGACATGGCTAAATAAAAAAAGAAGTGCTTGGCTATTCCCCGCAAATTTAGTAATCGAAACTCTTGCCTTAGAAAAACTTACGAGATAAGGTTATTTATGTCCAATGGTGGATGAAGTTCGAGAAACAATACCAAACGCATTGCTTTTTGTATAAAATCCCGAATGAAAGAACAAGATTATTTTAATCTGTACTCTAGTATAGATAGCAGTAAAATTAAGCAACTATGAGTGAAATCAAGATCCTTGTAATTGAAGATCACAATCTTACAAGAATCGGCTTACGAGCCGCCTTGCAAACCCAGCCAGATTTAAACATTGTTGGTGAAGCAGCCAATGCAGCAGAGGGAATCAAGCTTCTGAAAACTCTCAAGCCTGATGTTGCTACGATTGACATTGGTTTGCCTGACATGGATGGTATTGAATTAACACGCATATTTAGGCAATATCAAGCAGAGAATGAAGATTATACAACAAAGCTGCTGATTTTAACGATGCAGAATAGTGAGCAGGCAGTCTTAGCAGCATTTGCAGCAGGTGCAGATTCTTATTGTATGAAGGATATCGAAAGTGAGAAACTAGTCGAAGCTGTGCGAACGACTCATGCAGGTAGCTCATGGATCGATCCAGCGATCGCAGACCTTGTACTACAGCAAATACGTCAAGATTTCCCCGATGGCAGCAAAGGGGTAGCAGGAAAAAGAGTGTTGATTGAAGGCATTGACCCAGATGTTGAAAAAAGTATAGTCAGCTATCCTTTAACTCACCGCGAAATGGATGTTTTGGAGTTGATTGTCGGTGGGTGTGACAATGCAGAAATTGCCAAAAGGCTTTATTTGACGGTCGGTACTGTAAAAACTCATGTTCGAGGTATTCTCAATAAACTCTGTGTTGCTGACCGGACACAGGCTGCTGTCCGTGCTTTGCGGGCTGGGTTGGTACCGTGAGTAAGTAATATCATGTTCGATACAAGACTTATTATTACAGCAGTTTTCGGTGTTGCATAAAATAGGGATGATTTTTGTGGGGTGGGCATCCTGCCTGCCCGAAAATATAAGGGACGGGGAAGACTTCGGCTTCTCTACGAGACCCTACGCGATCGCTCAGTCCTTCGACAAGGCTCAGGAACCATCGAACGCTGTTCAGCCTACAAAACCAACAGGCGTTGCTGATTAATGGGATGAATTTTGTTTCGCGCAAAGGCGCAAAGGCGCAAAAAATCTAGATTTACCTTTTGCTAACAATCTCAATTCATCCCGCATTTATGGAACGCCAACCAACAAAATCACCCTGCAAATATTCAATGCAAGGTCATAAAAATTTAAAGACAAAAGTTAATATTGACTAAATAGTAAAAACCCTGTCTGGAATAACCCGATAACAAAACCCAAAACACCACCTAAAGTTACAATCGCCTGCAATTCATTTTTGACAATTCCTTCAATAGCCGCTTCTAAATCAGCCGCCGAAGTTGATTTTACCCGGTCCACTATCACTTGATCTATCGACAAAATCGGAATGACCTGGGTCACAATGGCTTCTAAATCTTTTTCCAAATACTTTTCTAAAATTAGAGCCAACTCTTGACTCATAACTTCTAAAGAAGTACTTACAACAGATGAAGTACCAAGACGATTCAGCAGCACTACAGCAATATTTTCCCAATCAACAGAATCAGTTAATCCCTGTAGTAAATCACTGCCACCGCTCTGCACGTAATGACGGACACTTTCGTGTGTGGTCTTTCGCAGTTGTCGCACAGTGCCAATTGGCAAGTTTTGTAATGATAAATTTTGCATTAGTTTCCTAATGCGATCGCGCATCTGCAAATCTTGAGTCAATTCTTGCAAGCGAGCATTGGTAGTCTCCTTTTCATCCAAGCAAAAAGTCCGCAGCCGGGTGAGAGTATTACGTAAACCAAATAAATTTGCTACTACCCAATAAGTACCACTCGTTTTTTCTCGAAAGCCTTCATCAATAATTTGAATGGTGCGATCGGTCAAAAAATCAACTATCGCCTGGCGCAGCATATCTGGCGGTAAAACTATTTGCAATAACCAATCCGCAAGCCGCGTTGCTTGTTCTTCACTCAGTTGAAATTCCAGCAATATCTGGTCAAAAATTTGATTGATCTGTGCTTCTAAAAAATCTTCACGTCGCGCCAAAACTTTGAGTAATCGTGGCAATGATTCCCCTATCAAATCCCGCAAAATTCCCGCCACAATTTTGGCGCTTTTCTGGTTTTTATCTGTTTTGATTTGTTCGATCGCCAACTGCAACAACCAGATAATTGCTGCTTGTACTCGTTCTGTTTGCAACAGACGCCTTGCCAGCTTTTGTAATTCTTGTGGTGTCAGAAGTGACCCCATGATTGTATCGGAAACGTTCACAGCCAGACGTTCCTGGTTGCGAGGAATCAATCCAGGGGTGAAGGGTACTCTTTGTCCAGCGATATAAATTGCTCGGTAAGGACGGAACAACATTTTTATGGCTATATCATTTGTGAAATAACCAATAATTCCACCCAGTACCGGGGGAGACACATAAAGCCAAAGATGAGACCAGTCCACAGGATTTTGGATTTTGGATTTTGGATTTTGGATTCTAGATTAGAAATTCAGGATTGGGGCTTGGTAATTGGCGGTTATTAGTTATGAGTTATTTTTCTACTAACTAACTGACTACTAACGATTCTCCATTAGCCATTACCTATTCCGCAATCCCCAATCTAAAAGACGTTCGTAGACTCGCTAACGCTACGTTCGCGGAGCGTCTCGTAGAGAAGAAAGCAAATCTAAAATCTAAAATTTGCTGACTACCAGCACTCCCATCATATCGTTCGCAATGGGGTAGTGTGTGGCAACAGCAAAACCAACTTGACGGGCTAACTCTGCTTGCTCTTTCCCGATGGGAAAGCGGTCTAAGCTGGGACTGATGTATGCATATTCTTCCTTTAAGCCTAAATGATTGGCAACTGGCACTACAAAACCGTCCAGATACCACTGTTGAAAGGCACGTAGCGAAGGATTACTCGGTCGATGAAAGTCTAAAATTGCGGCTTGAGCGCTTGGCTTGAGGACACGGTATAACTCTTGGAGACTAAGGGTAATATCTTTAACATTTCTTAAACCATAGCCCATTGTTGCCGCGTCAAATTGGTTGTCATCAAAGGGTAGATTTAGCACATCGGCTTCTACCCAGTTGATAACAGGTTGGCGGTACTGCCTTTGGGAGCGTTCTCTAGCAGTTTCTAGCAGGTTTGAGGAAAAGTCCACTCCGTACACATGTCCTGTTGTTCCGACATGCCGTGCCAAACGCAGGGCTAAATCACCACTACCGCAACACAAATCTAATGCAGTATTTCCCGGTTTGGCTGCACTCCATTTCACTGCCATTTCTTTCCAGATTCGATGCTGTCCCAGACTCAACCAATCGTTTAACTGGTCATAAACTGGAGCAATGCGGTTAAAAATGGACTGAATTTCGTTAGTCATTGATCATTGGGCATTGGGCATTGGGCATTAGTCATTGTTTTTTGACAACGGACAAAGGACAAATGACTAATGACAACTATAACAATGGTTTAATGGCAGCCACTAATAGTAAGAGCGATCGCTACTAGTTGCGCTGATAAATCAACTAGCTTTAATTCATCTTCTCGCAAAGTGCACGGTTGTTTCCACTGTAGTGACAATACGCCCAAGAGTTGATTATGGTAGCTAATTGGCATAACTAAATGTGCTTGCACACCAGTGTTCTGGTAGTGAATAGCATTATTTAAGTTAGTGTCTTTAAGTATATTAAAGCAAAATTGGATTTTCCCTGTGGCGATCGCTTCTTTTGTTAATGTGTCTTCAGAGAGCCAATTTTCTATTGCACCTGCATCACTGTAAGTTCCTTGAGTTGCAACCAGAGTATTTCCATTTAGAAGTTGCAGAATACAGCCTTGGGCCCCAAAGGTTTCACTAACAGCTCTAGTAATTAGGGCGAGAGTTTCCTCTAAGCTAGAAGCTGCATGAGTTATCTGCACCAAAACACTCACTAGTGCCATTTGAGCATGAACACGGCGTAATTCTTCTGTACGTTGCTTGAGTAAATCGTAGGTTTCTGCTGCTCTTTGTACTACCGCCTTCAGTTCCCCTGGGTCCCAAGGCTTGGTAATATATTTGTAGACTTGCCCAGCGTTAATCGCTTCTACCAAGTCTTCAATATCAGTAAATCCAGTCAGAATTATCCTTACTGTATCGGGAAACTGAGGTACAGTCTTGCTGAGGAATTCAGTTCCTTTCATTTCTGGCATTCGTTGATCGGAGATAATCACCGCTACTTCTCCTTCTGTTGCCAAAACTTGTAGGGCGTGGACTCCACTATCAGCTTTCAAAACATTAAAGTCGCGTCTAAAGGTGCGATAAAGCAGATCGAGATTATCTGGCTCATCGTCAACTACCAAGATTTTGAGCTTTTTCGGTCGTTCTAGAGTCATAACTTGATATTGGAGTTTATCAATTTCGAGACTGGGATTATCCATTAAGATATTTCCTTTAAATATTCACTATCTCGTTATATTCCATACCAAGCTTAGTTGAGAATAGCTGAAAATTATCAAGGGTTTTTACGGCCTTAGTTTGCGTTTTTAAACACATTTAATTTAAAAACACGGAGAAAGTTTTCTTTCCCAAATATCTTGTCCCACCTGCCTACACAAGCGAAATTTGCAGCCGATGTGAATATATCCACCCAGTCAAAGGAAAGTCGGATCGTAGCGGCAAGATTTTTAAGTGTGGGGATTGCGCTTCTGAACATGATTCCGATAGAATCCTTCCGCTTGGGTTTATCTGTAATCCAGATCGAAAGTCTGGGTCTTTCTTGTCAACTAAAGGTCAGATTTGAGGCTGAATCTCAAGGCTTATAGGCGTGGATTGCCTACAGATTAGAATTAGAATAAAACTTGCTCATGAGGTATTAATCAACCTCTCAAGTTGAAACTGGCACTCCGATTATGACTGATCTACCACCCAACGCTCAGAATCCCGAAGAAAATGCTACCAACGATGTAGCACAAGAATTACTGCGAAAGCTGAGGCAAAAACAAGGCAACTGGGTGGAATGGGGAATAGCGATCGCCTCGTTGCTCAAGTCCGGTTACAATCCCCAAGAAATTTTTGAGGCAACTGGATTTGAGCCGATTCAACAAAATCAGGTTGTTGTTGGTTCTCAAGTTTACAATTCTTTGGAAAACTCTGGAGTATCGGCAGCCACGCGATCGCACTATGCCATACGCGGCAGTGATGTTTTGTACGAGCTGCGTTTACTTACCCAAGAAGAACGCGCCGCCGCCGCCGAACTGATCTTCGTCCATAAAATCGACGCTGATGAGGCACGGGATGTGGCAAAAGTAATTAAAGAGTTTTCCTATTTTCGTATTTTGCCAGAAGGATTTTCTGCCCATCCTGGAGATGCCGTTGCTCACCAAGTTTGGAAACTGGCACGCCAAAATACAGATTTGCAACAGCGATCGCGCCTAATCGCTAAAGGTTTACGCTTTGCTCACACGCCAGCAGCAAGGCAAAAAATCGAACAGTTACTAACTGACTTTACTACCGTTCCCCAGCGTCCGGCTCCAATTTTACCCTTTTATCGTCTGGAATCTGAAGAACAATTACCCCGAATTGTTCCTGTGGTAGGCGAGTTGCCATTGTCACAGCAAGATTTGCAAGCTGTACCCATAGTCACAGAAATTGAACCATTTCGGATGGTCAAGTTTTCTGGAGAACAAGCTTGGGTATCGTTACCAGGTTGGCAAGTGCTATTGGCAGCAGAAGATCCAGTAGTGATTTTAGCAAATAGCGATCGCTTCCCCATCCAAAACCAAAGCCGAATAGAATCCGTCGTCGTAGTGGTAGATCGTGCCCAACGACAATGGGATGCCTCCAGCTACTTTGTTGTTGAAAAGGGCGGTGAATTAGATTTTCAGTGGTTTGAAACTGAGCCAGAAATTCCTTTACTAGGACAAATTATTATCATTGTGCGTCCTCAGAAAATTCTGGATGAAGAATTAACTAAGGATTCCTGGCAAATTGATGAATAATTTAATTTTAGGCAGGACTAACTCAGTAATGTGATCTATTAAGATTGTCCAAACAGCGTATAAGATGGGCATTGGTTGAATGTTATGTTTAGCCAATGCCGCCAATTGCTTTAACTCTTTTAAGCAGAACAAAGCACTGCCCATTGGTGTCAACTTAAGCTAAAAATAGCTTGTCTTTTGGCTTCCACGCTCGCCCGGAAATGAATTTTAGCGCTAATAGCCAAAGTCTATAGTTATCAAATTTTAAATAAATTTTCAAACTATTTTTAATAGAACGCACTGGATTAAGAATCTTCACAGATATATCATCCGAGCAAAATTCTTAAGAAATTAAGTATTTTTTTTGTGGTTTGAGATTTTCTGGTATCTTCATATTTCATTACCACAATTAATTAAAAAAAATAAATCCTATTTTTTTGATTTAGTTTCATAACGAAACAAACGCAATGGGTTTTCCTTTGACAGGAATGACTCAAGCATTTTGCAAGATATCTATCACTCGTTTGTAGCTGAACAAGGAGTTTTCCAAAAATGTCTCTGACGAAACAACGTCGAGGAGCTAGTCTAAAAGTCTTTTTCAACTGTACGAAAGCTCGATTTCCCATTGTTCTCTCGTTCCCATGTTCTGCATGGGAATGGCTGATTAGGGGCTGCTGCCTCCAGTTAGACATTGAGCCAGAGACTCAATGAATGCATTCCCAGGCTCCGCCTGGGAACGAGGAAAGCCTTATCAAGTTTTACTACCGATAAAAGGACTTTTCAGAGTTCTTAACAATCCTTCGACTTAGATAATAAATTAGCAAAGCAAAATTTGTTATCTAAGTCGGAGGATTATTCATATCTGCGGTTTGGGAATTACATTCAACATACACATATATAAGACTTATGCAAAACTGCACGCGCTCTGGGGCAATTCATGAATTGCCCCTAACTGAAAATCATTTTTTCGGCTATTGTTTGCGTAAGTTCTGATATATTTAAAATATAAAATTTGATATGTCTGATTATAATTTTACTGTTCCTGTGGCTCAAGAATCGCTCAACTCAGAATTGTCTGAGCGATCGCCCCTTCCCTCTCTGCGTGAGAAAATTCTAACAATCCGCAATGGTCTACGCCCTGGACAACAGCAAATGGCTGACTGGCAATCTGGCCCCCTGGCGATTTCTGCTGTTCCAGGCGCAGGCAAATCTACTGGTATGGCGGCGGCGGCGGCGATCGCGATCGCACGTCAGTATGAACGTTCATCCTCGCGTCGTCATCTGGTGGTTGTCACCTTTACTCGTTCAGCTGCTGCCAATATTAAAGCGAAGATCCGCAAAGACTTAAAGAAATTATCTTTACCGCAGATGGGCTTTTTTGTCTATACCCTACACGGTTTAGCATTAAATATTGCCAGTCGCCATCCTGATTTGTCAGGTTTACAGCTAGAAAATGTCACATTAATTACACCAACTCAAAGTCATCGCTTTATCAGGACTGCTGTAGAACAATGGATTGCAAATAATCCAGGACGTTATTTGCGGTTATTAGAAGGTCATCAATTTGACGGAGAGGAGACAGAAAGGTTACGTCGCCAATCGGTGCTGCGAACAGAAGTGTTACCGGAATTGGCTAATACGGTAATTCATGAAGCAAAAAGTTCTGGGATATCGCCAGAATTGTTACGGGAGTGGAGTAAACAAACTACAGACGAATATGCAATTTTGAGCGTAGCGGCGGGGTTGTATGAGCAATATCAAAACTTAATGCGATCGCGTGACTTCATTGATTACGACGATATGATTTTAGCCGCCCTACGCGTTTTAGAAAATGACAGCGCTCGTCGCTACGAGCAAAACCAAGTTTTCGCCGTCTTTGAAGACGAAGCCCAAGATTCTAGCCCCTTACAGACGCAGTTGTTGGAAATTTTGGCGAGTGATTCGGGACATGGGGATAAATCCTCACTGCTAACAGACGCGATGAATCGCGTCTCTCCTCACTCAGCACTCAACCTAGTCCGAGTTGGCGATCCCAACCAGGCGATTAACTCCACCTTTACCCCAGCTGATCCGATTTATTTTCGGCAATTTTGCGAAGAGTGCGATCGCATCGAACGATTGGCAACGATGGATCAAGCCGGGCGCAGTACCAGAATAATTATTGAAGCTGCTAACTTTACCCTCAAATGGATCAACAGTCAGTGGTTAGCAAAAACGAATAACGGACAACAGACTACTTACAAACCACAATTGCCATTTCGCTTGCAGACAATTCGCCCTGTTGATGTTGGTGATCCGCAAACTAACGCCAACCCAGCACCAGTAGGACGAGGACTAGAACTTTATACCCCGCGTGATATTCATCACACCCTAGAATTATTGTCTCAAAGAGTGATTGAATTATTTGGCGAAGACCCTACACAAAATAGTGCAGCGATTTTAGTGCGGGAAAATCGCCAAGGACGGTGGTTAGCAGAAGCTCTAAGTACTGTATGTAAAGAGTATAAAATTATACTTTATGACGTTGGAGAACGCGATCGCCGTTCTCATGTTCCTCAAGAAATTTTAGCATTACTCCAATTTTGCGATCGGCCCCACTCCCCCGATTACCTCAAAGCTGCCCTAGAAGCATCGGTGCAGCGCCAATTAATTCCTACCCAAGACCTCAACGCCCTTGCTAGTTTGCCAGAAGAGTTTTTGTATCCTGGCCCCCTAGCAGCACCGCAGTCAGAGCCAGTACAAAAAGCCGCACGTTTATGTCGCAGTTTACTCCGCGCTCGGTTGGAATTGCCACTGTATCAGCTAATTTCTTTCCTCGCCTTGACGTTAAATTATGACCAAGCAGAATTGGCAACTGCTGACAAACTCGCAGAACGGGTAAACCAGCAGATAGCTAGCAATAGTTCAATGGGGGGAATGCTGTCAGCTTTGAGTGAAATCGTCAGTTCTGAAAGGTTTGAACCAGTGGAAACCGAGGATTCGGAAGAACGATACACTCGTAGCGGTCAACTGACGATTATTACCATGCACAAAGCCAAAGGGCTGGATTGGGACTATGTGTTTCTTCCCTTTCTCCACGAAAATTTGATTCCTGGTCGATTTTGGGTTCCTCCCCAAAGTCAGTTTTTAGGCGACTTTACCTTATCAGAAGTGGCTCGTGCCCAAATTCGCGCTACTCTCCACGAAGAATCCACCATACCGGATGTTAGTCAGGCTTGGGAGGTAGCAAAGCATTTGAAAACATCTGAAGAGTATCGTTTACTCTATGTTGCTATGACACGGGCAAAGCGTTTAGTGTGGATGTCTGCGGCGCAGAAGGCTCCCTTTACTTGGAGTAAACCAGAGAATTTACAAGAACAAGCGCCTTGTCCGGTTTTTCCAGCATTAAAGCATCAGTTTCCTGAATGTGTGATGAATTTGGCAGCATTGATCAAACAAGCCTAAGAGGATGTTTTAAAAGTATTGAGCGAATACAATTTGCCACTATACAAATAAATTAATATTCTATCTGTTAGCAAAAAGTGACCTCACCCAAATAGGCTACGGTGTACACACAAGTCTTATAAAGTTGCCTAATAGCGTTTTGATCCCCCCTAACCCCCCTTAAAAAGGGGGGAAAATTCTTGAAGTCCCCCTTTTTAAGGGGGATTTAGGGGGATCAGATAACTTGTGTGTACACGGTAGCCCAAATAGGTGGGGTATATTGAGTTTAGGACAAGTAGACTAAAGCTCTAGCTATGGGCTTACTTAATCATGCAAACCTTGAGATTTCGTATGATTGAAAACAGGTTGAGATTAATACCGTCTTTTCAAGGTCTAAGATTTAGACATAGTAAGGGCGGTAAATTTTACGTTGTAAGACATTCTTCCAATACTCAAGGCATATCTCATAAGTCTGAATTTGAAAAGGCAATGGAAGCTTATAAAAAGGTAAATAGAAAGTATCGGAATGCACTTCGTGATCTGGCTAAGTGAATGGAATTTTTTGGTTGAGTATAGCTAGGTTTCAATCCCTAATAGGGATTTTGATGAATTGCGATATAGATGCAAAATAATTCGATGATGATGGATTCTTGGTTTCAATCCCTAATAGGGATTTTGATGAATTGCGATCTTACAGGCATCTCGCAAAATCCGATCAGCTGTACCACGTTTCAATCCCTAATAGGGATTTTGATGAATTGCGATAAATTCCTCTTGCTTGTTGGCTAGTATTCCTATGGTTTCAATCCCTAATAGGGATTTTGATGAATTGCGATAGTTCAACCGCTTAATTGCTTCACCGTCTGGTGTACGTTTCAATCCCTAATAGGGATTTTGATGAATTGCGATCCAGAAGTGGTGATAGCGTAATATGAGCCGGTGTAGGTTTCAATCCCTAATAGGGATTTTGATGAATTGCGATCTATGTTTCCCTTAAGAATTTTTTAGGAGAAAAATGTTTCAATCCCTAATAGGGATTTTGATGAATTGCGATATCCAAAATAGAGGCAGTGCCTATACCTTGTTGAGTTTCAATCCCTAATAGGGATTTTGATGAATTGCGATGCTGTTGCTCTTGTAGCTTGACAAGCTGTAAATTGTTTCAATCCCTAATAGGGATTTTGATGAATTGCGATGCTTCAAACTCGTTTTCTGCCTCAATGTATCTGTGTTTCAATCCCTAATAGGGATTTTGATGAATTGCGATGTAAAGCGTAGTATGTTGCAAAATGAGTTTTATTAGGTTTCAATCCCTAATAGGGATTTTGATGAATTGCGATCTTTTGATGTTGAAGCTTACTATGCTCACGTTTCTGGTTTCAATCCCTAATAGGGATTTTGATGAATTGCGATTCTTTACAGGTTTTTGCTAATCTTTTTCAGGTTTATGTTTCAATCCCTAATAGGGATTTTGATGAATTGCGATGTAGTGGCATATAGTTGCAATCGTTCCTATTGAAGCGGTCTGATGTTTCAATCCCTAATAGGGATTTTGATGAATTGCGATCGCGGGAGCCTGAAAGCCAAGCTGTATTTAGTTTTCAAGGTGCAGTTGCGCGAGTCAAGAGCAATCATAGCATTACAGAATTCCTTTGGGAAGAGTGTCGGGAAAGATTTAAGGCTGAAACCCAATTTTTGTAAGCCTTTCAGAGATTGCGCGGATGATAATTGGGCGACTGATGGGTGAAATGCTTGCTGGGATTGACATAGAAGCACTTTTTGTCAGCTATGAGATTTGTACACCTACCCTTCCGCGCATTTGACACCCAGGAACCTAATCAGAAGGATACTCAGCAAAGAAAATTGTTTCATTCTGTGACTGCTCTTTGCCAATAAATTCGACTTTTCCCTGACAATAGCTATAGAGATTCGCCAAGTTAATTTTATCCAGAGCGATCGCAGTTGGTTAAATCATTTATTTAATTGCCGTTCTAGCAATTTTAATAGTATATAATAATGGATCGTGTCGAATCAAAGTTAGACCATGCCTAAATTAAAGACTCGTAAAGCCGCAGCGAAGCGATTCCGTGCCACCGGCACCGGCAAAATCGTCCGTCGTAAAGCTTTCAAAAGCCACCTTTTAGAACACAAGTCTTCTAACAAAAAGCGTAGTATGCGTCAGAGTGCACTTGTACATGAACGCGATGAACTTAACGTGCGGTTGATGCTCCCATATTTGTAAGTCCTTCAGGAAATAAGTTATGACACGGGTAAAACGCGGTAATGTAGCTCGGAAGCGCCGCAATAAAATTCTCAAATTAGCTAAAGGTTTTCGCGGTTCCCATTCAACTCTGTTTAGAACCGCCAACCAACAAGTGATGAAGGCACTACGCAGTGCCTACCGCGATCGCAAAAAGAAAAAGCGCGATTTTCGTCGCCTCTGGATCACTCGGATCAACGCTGCTTCCAGGCAACACGGCATGAGTTACAGCCAGTTGATCGGCAATTTGAAAAAAGCTGATATCCAACTAAATCGCAAGATGTTGGCGCAATTGGCAGTTCTCGACCCTGCTAGCTTCGGCAAAGTTGCTGAATTAGCACATCAAGCTAAAGGATAAAGGTAACAAGGGATGTATAACAGATGTAACAGATGGCAAGTAATCACTCGGTTACATCTGGTATTATCCGCCATCTTTTTTTGGTTTTCGTTTGTGGGGACGGGTTTGAGTGCATTTGCCGCCGAAATGCCAGAAATTCAGGAGCGAGGCTATTTAACAATTGCAGTTAAAGATAACTTGCGTCCTTTGGGCTTTAAAGATGCCAAAGGTAATTTACAAGGCTTAGAAATTGACTTGGCACAGCGATTAGCAGTTGATTTGCTTGGGAAAGCAGATGGTGTCAAATTTAAACCTGTAGCGAATCGCGATCGCTTATCTGTAGTCTTAGACAAGAAAGTTGATTTTGCGATCGCTAGGGTAACAGCAACTGAATCTCGCAGCCGCATAGTTAATTTCAGTGTTCCTTACTACTTAGATAGCACTGTATTAGTTACAAAAGATGCCTCTGTGCAGCAGTTGAAGAATTTGGCAAAACAAAAAATTGCCGTACTGAATAACTCCAGCACTATTGCTAAAGTGCGGTACTACGTGCCAAACGCCGAGTTAGTAGGAGTGAATTCATACAAAGAAGCGCGAGAGCAAATAGAAAGTAGTGCTGCCGTAGCTTTTGCCGCAGATGCTAGCGTTTTGAGCGGTTGGGTGCAACAATATCCCCAATATCGGCTATTGCCAATTAAGCTATCAACTGAACCCTTGGCTGTAGTAATGCCCAAGGGATTGCAGTATGATCCATTAAGACGAAATGTGAATGAAGCGATCGCTCGTTACATAAAGGAAGGCTGGCTCCAGCAACGCTCTCAATACTGGGGTTTACCGTAAGTGAGTTAAGAGTTAGGAATTAAAATCATTATCCTCATCTTTCTCATCTCCAATAGGCTGATAATAGATACAGAAGTAACTTTTAATATTTGTACTTGCAGATAATGGATAATAATCTAGCCATTGTTTATCTCTCAATTTTTGTGGGTATACTCACATTTGCTGCTGTGGGTGTTTTTCGCCAGATTTTGAAAACTCGCAAGATTGAAGGCTCTTTTGCAAGGTTACGAAAGAAATTAGAGAAAGAAAAAGGTACGACTCAAGAATATTACGAATTAGCTAGTATTTATTCACAAAAAAAACTGTATTCTCAAGCGATCGCACTTTTTCAAAAAGCTCTCAAATCTGCCCAAGAAGAGGCAGAAGAAAATATCGCCCCCATTTACAACGGGCTGGGCTATGTTTATTTTAGCCAAGAGCAATATGACCTAGCAATTCGTCAGTATAAAGAAGCTCTCAAATCTAAACCAAACTACGTGACAGGATTGAATAATCTTGGTCACGCTTACGAGAAGAAAAAATTAACTTCTCAGGCATTAGAAACTTACGAAGAAGCATTAAAACTTGCTCCAAATGACTCTATTGCTAAACGCCGTGCTGAATCTTTACGCCGTTTGGTTTCTGCATAAATTAAGGTCATTTGTCATTGGGTTATTTTCCTTGTCTTCCCTGTCTTGCTAATCCCTAATCTCCAACTATACTTGTTGCCAGGTTGAGCCTGGTAACGCGTTCCTTTAATATCGCATTCTTTTCTGTTTTCAGCCTTTGCAAAAAACTTACCTCCTGTAAACTACTTTTACAAGTCTGCTGCTTGAATAAAGAAAACAATTTATAGATTTTGTGTTATCAGTTCAGCAAGTAATCCACTGACAACCATATTGAGATTTAAAGTGTAATCAATATGTCTAAAAGTCTCCTCTAAAGGACGTAAAGTGGTTTTCCAACCAAGCCCATCTGTTACCCAAATAAATTTATGCCCTTGTCTTGATATAAAGTCAAATAGTGTTTTGTATTCTCCAGCTGTAGATTTAAGTTTAGAACCGCCTCCGCTATAAAAATTAGTTTCTATTAAATAAAGATTGTTTTGATTTTTAACTGCAAAATCAAAACGACGGCTTGATTTATCTACTTGAACATTAATATTCCATTGAGCTTGTATTTTTTGAGATGTAGCTTGTGGAATAAACAAAAAAGTATTTTGTTGACATATTGTGCTAACCAAGTTTTCTAATATTGTTTCCATCGTGGCTCCACCACGATTTTTTCTCCCATTACTATCTAATCCTACCTCTATACCCAGAACATAATCTGGTATGCTTTTGATATTTTTATTTTTGAATAACTCTAAAACTCCTGTATTTTTGGTAAACTCTAAAATATCATCAATTTCTAACTGAGATAATGAATCTTTTCTTTTAAAATTAAAAGATTTATATGTAAAATTACCACTTGTATAATCAGTTAATATTTGAAAATTTGCAGTACGACAAGCTATTAAAATTGGGATAGCGCTGATAATTTGAGGATATTGCTGTAAAAGCAAGCTAAATTCATTTTCTATATCATTCTTTCCAACTAGATAGTTAAGGGTATTTAAATGAATTTCTACATCATTAAATTTTCTTAAAACTTTTTGCCAGTCAACAAAATAGTTCCAGCCAGTTATGGAATCTGTAAGTGTATTTTGAAAATGTTGGAAAACTTCAGTTTCATTTGAGCAATTTAAATATGTTTGGAAAATGTAATTAAATCTCATCTCTGGTTTAACTTATTATCTAATAATTCATAATTAATAGTTCATTGATTGAGTTTCGTTTTAACGCATTGCTATTTATATTTCGTGTGGCTCTAACCCTCTCTATTTGGTAACCAGCATAAGCATTTTCAAAAAAATTATCATTTATATTTTCATTTTTAGGGTCGGAGTTACTAAGCATAATTAATGCGCCTTTATTATCTAGTTTTTTAAAATAATCTCGTAACTTTAATTGTTCAGAGTCATTAAATGGCAGTTGTGAATAAGATGTAAAGTTAGATGTATTACTAATTGGTCTATAGGGTGGGTCAAAATAGACGAATGTTTTCTCATTAACAAACTTTTCGCATTCAGTAAAATCTCCATAATAAATTTGAGTATTTTGTAGAATTTGAGCAACAGATTTCAAGTTTTCTGGATCGTAAATACTCGGTTTTTTATATTTGCCTGCTGGAACATTAAAATCGCCTTTAGAATTGACACGAAAAAGTCCATTAAAACAAGTTTTGTTCAAAAAAATAAGTTGGGCAGTTCTTTCTATCCATTCAAAATGGTAATTATCCAAGTTTATGTGTTTTCTTTGGCTGTTAAATTGTGTTCTCATTTGATAGAAATATTTGCTTTTCTCAATTTCATCAAAAGACAAATATTTCGTTGTAATTTCAGATAAAATTTTAATTAAATCATTTACATTATATTGAATTGTCTTGTATGCTATGACTAATTCTGCATTGATATCAGAAATAAATAATTCTTGAATATCATATTTATGTGCTATGTAGAAAAAGACTGCACCAGCCCCTATAAAAGGTTCGATATACCTTTTGATTGAGCCGTTAAATAATTCATTTGGGAAAAAATTGTTTATTTGCTCGATTAACTGGCTTTTACCACCAGCCCATTTCAAAAAAGGCTTTGGAACTGTTGGAATCGTTGAGAGAGTTAGAAGCATTGGCTTAATCTGTAAAGATGTAGCAAACTTTTTAATATTAGTTCATGCGTACTAATTTTGTTTAATCACTATAGCATAAATTAAAGCAATTAGTAGAAATAATTGACACTAAGCGCCTAATTCTCAGATTTGTTTGTATTTTTAGGAACAAAAAGTCATGACAGAAGCACAATTAACAGCGACTTAAATACCTGTTAATGACTTTTATCACGTATTTCAAAGTATTAAAATTAACTTATTCACGTATGATTGAATCTAATTTATTGACAAAATCCCCATGTTCAGCAGACTGCAAACCTGCTTGTAAAACCTTCAACACACCCTGCATATTACCTGCTAATAACTCCGTTACCGTTAACCACAACCCTGGAAATACCCGACTTCGGAAAACGCCTTCATTGTCAGGTACTAATTCCAGATATTCACCCTGTTCAAGAGAAAACCAAGTCAATTTTTGGTCTAAAACTTGCCAAACAATATATTCTTTGACACCGTTGCGACGATAAGCCTGTTTTTTGCCATGAAGGTGAATAGCCGCACTACTAGCAGCAATTTCCACAACTAACTCTGGCGCACCTTCAATATAATCATCTTCACTCAGCCGCGTTTGACCACCTGCTTCCGGTACAATCAGGAGAACAGCATCGGGTTGAGGTTCGTTATCTAAGTCTAAGCGGACGGTAGGTTCAACTCCCAACGCTACACCAGGAGTTGCAGCTTCATAAGTACCAAGCCATGCCAAAATCCAACCATGCGGTTGACCGTGACTTCGGAAACGCAGAGCAGCAGGCATAATATAGACAATCCCTTCGGTTAATTCAGCTTTTTTTACGCTAGGGGTGGCATTATAGCGACGCTCAAACTCATAGCGGGTGAGTTTGTCGCCATTTTCTAGAGGAGGAATTGTCCAAGGCTGGGAGGGTGTTTTCACCATAATTGTTATACTGAAAATGAGCTTGTGTACATCCTAGCGAATTACGTAAAAACGCAACTGACTAGGGAACGAGAAATTAATAAACAGATTTACCGAAACATTAAGATTTTTTTACAAAAACAACAGGAATGTTGTTCAAATAGATAGCTGCATTTTAAGCGGTAACTAGGTTTCAGCTTCATCGCCTTCCGTAAAACCCGCAACAAACCTTATTTTTTATCAGCCAGCAGGTTTGAGAAAATTAGAAACGATTTAATAATAATCAAGCACTTATAAGTAGATGGGCTGAATTAAATATAAGACCTCTCTCTTTGCAGGGCAGAGGCTTTAATCCTAATTCCCTTCTCTGCCAACAGCACGCTGCGCGATGCCTACGGCGGTAAACTACGCACCGAAGGGGTTAGGTTTATCTTATATTTTTTTTACGCCCACTTACTTTAGTTATTTGAGTTTAAAAGGGAGAACAAAAGCATGAAATTGGCTTATTGGATGTATGCAGGCCCAGCCCACATCGGCACTCTGCGAATTGCTACTTCTTTTAAAAACGTTCATGCGATCATGCACGCCCCCATTGGCGATGACTACTTTAACGTCATGCGCTCCATGCTATCGCGGGAGAGGGATTTTACTCCGGTGACAACCAGTGTCGTCGATCGCAACGTTTTGGCACGCGGTTCTCAAGAAAAGGTGGTAGATAACATCATTCGCAAGGATGCCGAGGAACACCCGGATCTGATTGTGTTAACTCCTACCTGCACCTCTAGCATTTTACAAGAGGATTTGCACAACTTTGTCGAGCGATCGCAGTTGGAAGCGAAAGGAGATGTAATGTTGGCGGATGTGAACCACTACCGCTACAACGAACTGCAAGCCGCCGATCGCACTTTGGATCAAATCGTCCAATACTACATTGAAAAAGCTCGAAGACGGGGCGAATTGCCAGAAGGCAAAACTGAAAAGCCCTCAGTTAACATTATTGGTACTACTACCCTTGGTTTCCACAATAATCACGACTGCACCGAACTGAAACGGCTGATGGCTGACTTGGGGATTGAGATAAATACCTTAATTCCCGAAGGTGCTTCGGTGAACGACTTGAAGAAGATGCCGAAAGCCTGGTTTAACTTGGTGCCTTACCGTGAACTCGGTTTGACCACAGCTCGTTACCTAGAAGAACAATTCGGCACACCTTATGTAGATATTACTCCAATGGGTGTAGTGGAAACTGCCCGTTGTATTCGCAAAATTCAGCAGGTAATTAACGCTCAAGGTGCAGAAGTTGACTATGAAAACTTCATCAATGAGCAAACCTTGTATGTATCTCAGGCTGCTTGGTTCTCTCGTTCGATTGACTGTCAAAACTTGACTGGCAAAAAAGCTGTGGTTTTTGGTGACAACACCCACGCCGCCGCCATCACCAAGATTCTGGCGCGAGAAATGGGGATTCATGTTGTTTGGGCTGGAACTTACTGTAAATATGATGCAGACTGGTTCCGCGAACAAGTTAGCGAGTATTGCGATGAAGTGCTAATTTCCGAAGATCATGGTGAAATTGGGGATGCGATCGCTCGTGTCGAACCCTCCGCCATTTTCGGCACCCAAATGGAACGCCACGTTGGTAAGCGCTTAGATATTCCCTGCGGCGTAATTGCTGCACCAATCCACGTCCAAAACTTCCCCATTGGTTACAAACCATTTATGGGTTACGAAGGCACGAATCAGATTACAGATTTGATTTACAATTCCTTCACTTTGGGAATGGAAGATCACTTGTTAGAAATCTTCGGTGGTCATGATACCAAAGAAGTAATTACTAGGGGAATTTCTGCGGATTCTGATTTGAATTGGACAAAAGATGGTCAAGCAGAATTGAATAAGATTCCTGGATTTGTGCGCGGTAAAGTGAAGCGTAATACTGAAAAATTTGCGCGCGATCGCGGTTTCAAAGAAATCAATGCTGAGGTATTGTACGCCGCGAAGGAATCTGTCGGAGCTTAATGATAATTTAGTTATCAGCTATAAAACTGATACCTAGAATTCCATAGAAGAGTGTTTCTTTGAAAGAACACTCTTCTGCTTATTATCAAAAAAATTTTCCTGGGCAAACAAACTAATTGATTAAAAATGAGATATTTATGAGCAGCAATCAATTACCTAGTAGTCCTAACGAAAATCGACTACACACCAGATTAATTACGACTCTAAAAAGAGTTCAGTTCATCGCTTATTTTTTTATTGTAATCGTTTTTTCTCTTGTCATATTTTCAATTTTCATGTTTGGTGGATTTAATATAATAGTTTTTGCGTATTTAATTTATGCAGGGATTACCTGCATTATTATAAATATATTTACAGCAGTATTGATAGCAATCATCGACCTTTTAAGCCGCATAGAAAGGAATACAAGGTCTGAATAATAACTGCTATTTAGCAATGATTTCATGTAACAGAATATAAATCTAGTCCAGCACCAAGAAATTTAATTGCGATCGCGGTTTCAAAGAAATCAATGCTGAGGTATTGTACGCCGCGAAGGAGGCTGTCGGGGCGTAGATTTGGGAGTTAGCAATTATTTAAACTAAAGGGTGTCCTGTATGGATGCCCTTTTTGCTTATTTATTTCGTATTGTTCGCTGCTAAATTAAAAATAATAAATCTGTTATAAATGACACTAATGAAAATGCCATCATGTTTAATAATTCAAGATGAAAAAATAACTAAATACCTACTTGTTTATCAACCTAAAAGTGATAAATCAAGATACTTAGCTTTAGCAGGATATAATCTTGACAACTGGGAACTTCTTAAGAACGATATAATAAATGCTGTAGAAGGTTCTGAAATTGCAAAAGTCACCCGTAGTGATTGGGGGACTCAATTTGAGGTTAAAAGCGAGTGGTCTGGGCCTAATGGTCTATTAATTAAGGTAATTACTATCTGGCAACAAGATGAAGAAACAGAATTTGTTAGATTTATAACACTATATCCTGATAAATCACGGGAGAATTAAACGATGACAACAGCTAGTTTATTTCAGTGGGTAGAACTGAAGCAGCATGTTCCTAACAGCCCTGTAAAAGCTGGTGATAGAGGGGTTGTGTTGGATCATCTGCGTCCTACTAAAACTCAGCAAGAGCCAGGATATATTTTAGAAATCTTTAAAGATGATGAAACTCTAGATGTTGTTTCTGTGCCTATTTCCTGGGTCAATCCTCTACCTGAAACTTGGGGAAGTATTGAACATGATACAAGACAGACAGTTTAATATAGAAAAAATCAAACTTATGGCTGACTATGGATGCTATCCGCTATGGTGGGTAAGTCCTGAGAAAGTTGGCAATATTGACCCAAAAACATTGCCATTAATTCAAGAAACTATTAAACGCTTGGACAAATGGGAAGAAATTTACAATGCAACATTAAATTTGCAAGATCCTACTAACTCACCAGAGGTGAGTACAGAGGCTGAAGCGGCTTTTGAAGAAGAAGGAATTAGTCTGTGGAAGCAACTGCAAACAGAACTTGCACCTAATTATCAAGTTGTTTATTTCAGTGAGCTATTAGGCAAGGTTTTAACTCATCCTAGTGAATTAGAAGTTTTACCTGCCATTTAGCAATGATTTCACCTAACATAATATAAATCTAGTGCAGCACCAGTAAATTTAATTGCGATCGCGGTTTCAAGAAAATCAACGCTGAGGTATTGTACGCCGCAAAGGAGGCTGTCGGGGCGTAGGTTAGGGATTTAGTTTATATTGCTTGGAAGTGAAGTTTAATATTTATGCTTCACTACTAAGTTTTACTTTTTTTAATATAATTTATGTTATTATATATACCAAGTATTTAAAATACTGCTAGACCTTACTGAGAAAAATATAGCTGTGAATGTACATGAATTTATATCATCTCTACAAGAAATTAAAGATGATGCTGCTGTAATAGATTTATGCAGGAAAAAAGTTTTACATGGCACTCCACATATCTTTGAGGGACAAGAAGATAAATACTACGAATTTAGAAAAAGAATTTCTGAAAAATTTGATATTGCTTTTCATGAAGTTTTCATAACAGGCTCCGCGAAATTGGGATTTAGTCCACGTAAAAGGAAAAATTTTGATTATGACTTAGACATTGATGTTGCTATAGTATCGCAGAACTTATATGACAGAATTATTGATATTATTTGTATTTATCAGATGGAACTAAGGAGAGCAAGAAGAACAGTCACACATGATGAGTTAAATATGTACCATTCTTTTTTGGAATACACAGCAATCGGATGGATAAGGCCTGACAAGCTTCCACTGTCGTTTAAGGTTAAGGAGTTAAAGAATAAATGGTTTGATTTTTTTAACTCTATTTCTTACGGTAAATCAGAAGTTGGTGACTATAAAGTAAATGCTGGTATATTCAAAACTTATCAACATTTTGAAATGTATGAAGTAAGTGGATTAATAGATCTAAAAAAATCTTTAGAAATCGGTGGAGAACATGGCAAATCAAATTAAACCATCAGTGACTAATCCTACTATTGCTGATATTTACCAGAATATTGAAGGAGGAAAATTTATATTAAGACCTGACTTTCAACGAAAGTTTGTGTGGACTCATGATCACCAAGAGGAATTTATAGATACTATTTTAAAAGGATATCCTTTCCCTGAAATTTATGTTTGTCAAGGTGACATTGATACGAAAAAGCTACGTACAACACAACACGTTATTGATGGACAACAAAGACTAACTACAATAAAACGGTATATTGATCATCAATATGATAACGATAAAAGCTTAAATAAAATCCCTAAATTTGAAGATTTAACAGAAGATAAAAGAGAAGAATTCCTGTCATATCAAATTGTTGTAAGAGATATAGGTAAAGTCTCAGAGGAAGCAATCAGAGAAATATTCCGCAGAATTAATTTGACAGAGTTTAAACTGGACGATATAGAAATACATAATGCTATATATAGTGGCTATTTTATCAAAACTGGCAAGAGTATTTTAGAAGATATTTCTTTGCAGGAATATGGTGTTTTTCATGAATCAGAATTCACCAGAATGGCTGATTTATACTTTATATTATTAGTAATGGCAACTATTGAAAATGGTGGGTATTTTCCTCAAGATAAAGAAGTTGAAAATTATATCGCTCAATACAATGATGAATACCCTAATAAAGATCACATGAAAGCTATGCTCATAAAGACTTTTGCTACCATTAGTGATATGGCTTTACCATCTGATTCAATTTGGTTTAGAAAGTCTAATTTCTTTACGCTTGTTGTCGAGTTAGCAAAGCACATAAACCAGATACCAGACAATGTTGTTGAACGTCTAACAAATTTGGAATCACTACTCTTAGAGAATAGAAATAAACCTGATAATAAGTATGGAAAATATTATTCATATATGTACGCAGGAACTACTAATAGAAAGGGGAGAGTGGTAAGAGCAGAGGTATTTAATGATCATATTTTCGCTTAAAAATATATACTCAAGTTAACGGTTTGGAAACCAAAAAACAATTGCAGGTCTATAACCTTCTTGCTCACGACCTTGAGGGTTTTGTTGAGGAAAACGTGCTGTTACAACATCCCCAAACTTTAAAGAACGAGTAGTCATTCCTCAACAATGACTACTCCCATTCCAGGAACATACTTAACAGGCAAACCTTTATCTAGTTCGCCGGGTTGCCAATCATAAGGTTCATAGCTACCTAAATTTGATAAGTCGCTTTCTAGCCATCCCGCATCAGATTCTTCATCTAATTCTTCACTGACTATAGATAACTGAGATTCTTGACGATTCTCCTTTCGCCACTCTAGAAACCGTACAAAATCTAGAACTTCCTGCTGTGCATTTTCTGGAAGGCTTTCTAGTTTTTCCAAAATCTTTTCTTTGAGAGAATCCATACTTGCAGACACTATCTTTATTGAACAGTGTAACTCATAGTCTCTATCCAAATGATAAGCTTTTATCCCAGAAGTGATGTTTGACAGATGCTCTGCATCTACGATTCCTGATAAAGCTTGTCTTGTAAAATGTTACCCTATAGCGATCGCTGCTGCAACTCCTCAAGCGATCGCATTCCTTAACGCATAAATTTACTGATAAATAAAAATTAATAGCGAACAAATATCACAATACAAAATTATTACTTCGGGGATCTAATAGGCAGAATAACCCACTAGAGCCTTAACCGATGTGTCTCCTAGAACGTAGTAAAAAAAGCATCATAAAAGCTTCGCAATATTGCTTATAAGGAACTAGGAGATGCGTGTTAATGTTTTAATCTCATTGTCTTCCCTTCGGGGCTTTTCCTATGCATCTGCACTATTTACACCCCCAACACCTTGAAGAATTAGTCAAGATTAGTGGTATAGATTTACACCTAGTGCATCTCAATTTTCGGTCGCTCCAAGGCGTAACCGCCTACGAGTACCTGTTGATTTCTGAACTGCTTCCTCGCACCAATAGCGGAATGGTGAAAAGTAGTTGGTTACAGCGTTATGCTCATATCACTGAAGGCGGTTGGTGGTGTTCTGGACTAGACCCCCTCAATAATTGGCAAATGATGGAGTGGGGATGCTTTAAGCCAAGCCAACCGCGACAAAATGATAATGGCAAGTCCATAAAATACGAGCATCCCCCCAGCACACCAACGCGGGTGTTTTGTTTGCGAGTGACGCTGCAAATATGGCAGCAAGTCGCTGAACGTTACAATCTAGCCATGCCTGACAATATCACCATTACGCCCGATGGGGAAGCTGGAGGCTTTTGGCAATGGGTGATGGAACAGAATATCCCCCTCGTCATCTGCGAGGGTGTGAAGAAAGCAGCAACGCTGTTGACTCAAGGATATGCAGCTATTGCCATTCCCGGAATTACCAGTGGTTATCGGGTTGTCAAAGATGAATTTGGCAAAGTTACCCGTCGTCAGCTGACTCCAGATTTAGCGGCATTTGCGATTACAAAGCGTAGCTTTTATATTTGTTTTGATTTTGAAACTCAACCTAAGAAAATTGCTGCTATAAATAATGCCATTTCTCAACTTGGTTGTTTATTCCAACAAAAAAATTGCCCTGTTAAAGTTATCGAACTTCCAGGAATAGAAAAAGGAGTTGATGAGTTTATCGTTGCTAAAGGTGCAAGTAGTTTCGATAGAGTTTATCGCCAAAGCGTTGATTTAGAAATTTATCTTGCTCAAACTAAACCCCACACCGAGTTAACCATTCCTGCTGCACTCACATTCAATCGTCCTTATATAGGTGAAATCCCTTTCCCCGCCTCTGGATTAGTAGGAGTAAAGTCGGCGAAAGGAACGGGGAAAACTACAGCATTGCAAAGCGTTGTTCAGCAAGCAAAAATTAGAAATCAACCCGTTTTATTAATTACTCACAGAATTTTACTAGGACGATTTTTGTGTGAGAAAATTGGTATTCAATGGGGAACACATAAAGAAGATGGGGATAAAAGGATTGAGAAAACACTTACCCCCGCTCCTCCCGTTCTTCGCTCTCCCTCTCCTCAACACTCCCTTGGATTGTGCGTTGATTCTATTTGGAAACTTAACCCGGAAAATTGGCGCGGGGCAATAGTAATTTTAGATGAAGTAGAGCAATCTTTGTGGCATCTATTAAACAGTAGTACTTGTAAACATAAGCGTGTAAAAATATTAAAGTTATTTCAGCAACTAATTTCTACAGTTTTAACAACTGGGGGGTTAGTAATTGCCCAAGATGCTGATTTATCAGATGTTTCACTAGAATATTTACAGGGATTGGCAGGAATTAAGTTAACACCTTGGGTAGTTCTCAACCAGTGGAAACCTCAGCAAGGTTGGGACGTTACTTTTTATGATTCGCCGAACCCAACGCCGCTAATTCATCAACTGGAATTGGATTTACTTGCTGGACGTAAATGTTACGTTACTACCGATAGTCGCGCTGGGCGTTATAGTTGTGAAACCATTGAACGTTACCTGAAAGAACGGTTACAAAAATTACGGCGACAATTTCCTAAAACTCTGGTAGTTAGTAGCCATACTACAAACACACCTGGTCATGCGGCGGTTGATTTTATCGCAGCTATTAATCAAAAAATATCTGAATATGACGGCGTTTTCGTTACCCCTAGTCTTGGTACGGGAATTAGTATTGATGTCCAACATTTCGACCGAGTTTACGGCATTTTTCAAGGGGTAATTCCTGACTCGGAAGCAAGACAAGCATTAGCGAGGGTGCGGGACGATGTGCCGCGTGTTGTCTGGTGTGCTAAACGAGGTATTGGTTTAATTGGTAGTGGTAGTACAAATTATCGCTTGCTATCTGATTGGTATCAAGAAAATCAAAAAGAAAATTTAGCTTTGCTTAGTCCACTACATAAAATAGATGTAGATTTACCTTTAGTTCATGACCCGATTCATTTGCGAACTTGGGCGAAGTTGTCTGCAAGAGTAAATGCTTCTATTCGCCTTTACCGTCAATCGATGCAAGATGGTTTGATTGCTGATGGGCATCAAATTCAGATGCGGAGTAATGCGGTTCATAATAATATTATCAGAGATTTACGTCTGGCCTTTTTGGCAACTGACATCGATGATTCAGTAACTCGGAGAAGGTTAATTTTAGAAATTGTCAAAGTTCAAAAAGATTGGGCGCAAAGCCGTCAAAAAGCTAAAGAAATTAAACGCAAAATTAAAGACATTAAGCAGCAAAATCAATTAACATTAGCGACGGCTGTAGCTAATGCTAAAGATATCGATTATGTAGAACATGAGCAGCTATTAGTGAAGCATTCTTTGACCGATGGAGAACGTAACCAAATAAATAAATATGTTATCAGACAAAGATATGGTGTAGAAGTTACTCCTTGGCTGAAGTTGCAGGATGACCAAGGATACTATCCTCAACTTTTAATTCACTATTATCTAACTCACGAAAGCGAATATTTTCATGTTAGAGATGAGCAAGAATGGCATCAGCAATTATCTTGGGGTGAAGGGAAAGTTTTTCTACCAGATTTAAAAACTTATACGCTGAAAGTTGAAGCTATGAGAGCTTTGGGAATGCTTCAATTTATTGAAGCAGAAAGAGAATTTGCCGAAAGTGATACAGATTTGATATTGCTGAAAAATATTGCTTTTCAGCATAGCAAGCATATTAAAAGAGCGCTTGGGATTAACTTAATTGGCGAGAAAGAGCAGGTTTCAGCGATAAAAATACTCAGCCGATTGTTAAATTTGTTAGGTTTGAAACTGAAGCGGGTAAATGAGGCTTATCAAATTGATTTAGAGACGCTATATGATGGCAGGGAGAGAATATTTGCAGTTTGGTATCAAAGGGATGAGTTGATGTTAGCTCATGTTAAGAGTGTTGGCTATGAGTTGTCTAATTATTCTTCAGACTGGAAGGTTGAGATTATACCAACTAAGCCTGTGAAAGCGAACTATATGGTGCCTGTTTCTACTGTGCTAGTATCAAAGATATAGCAATCATAATTGAGTTATGAGAAAATACGGAACGTCAAAAACCGTAGAATAAAATGGAGCCAACGCCAGAGCAGTTAAAATCCTTCTACTGAATGTCGATTGAAGAGGCTGAGGCTGAATTGGAAAGGAGAGTTAATCAAGGTCAAAAATAGTAAACTAAGAGTATTGAGAGTGCTGGGTGAAAATCTGGCGCAGACCTCTTGTATAAATAATTTTTTGTCTCACGCAAAGGCGCAAAGGCGCAAAGAAGAAGTTGAAAAGAAGGACTTTTGCAAGAAGTCTATTATACTGAGCAAGATTCAAGTAGGATTCCTATATAACAGTAAACTTTCCTAGAACACCGATTCAGTAATCGCAGAAGAAAAGAAAAATCAACCCAGAGTGAAGTAAATAATGGAAGAGAAAATAGAGAAAACGTTTACCAGACAATACTTATAGCAACAAACAAGCTTTGAGGAATGTTTAATAAAGTCTCAAGGAGAGACATAGCCCGAATTGATGTAAATTCAGGTAATAAATGTGCATTACCAACAGCGAAATTACGTATGCGACCCCAGATATGGCAGCCACCGATAGAACTATCAGCATTAGAGCAAAGCATCGTTAAGCGAATTAAACGAGCAAAGCTGTTTACGTTCTTACGGCAATATCGCCATCAATTATTTGATGAAGAATTTCAAGCAGAACTGGGCAAGTTGTATGCAGATTCTCCAAAAGGACATCCACCAGTACCACCAGCACAGTTGGCGTTAGCAGTCATCCTGCAAGCATATACAGGTGCCTCAGATGCCGAAGCAATTGAAGAGACTTAAATTGGGATGACCCAGACCAAAAAAATTTAGCTTTGGGAATTGTACTGGACGCTTTAGAGCGATTTGAAACTTTTGCACAAGCACAGCCCGAAAATATTGACCACCCTCAAGTTCGTTCGGCGTTGGAAACTGCAAGGCTGATTGAAGCACAGGATGTGGAAGTCGATGCTCATGGTGAGATCAAACTACTGTCTGGTGTTGCAAAAGAACGACGCATCTCCATCGAAGATGATGAAATGAGGCATGGACGTAAAAGTAAGAGCCAACGATTTGATGGTTATAAGCGTCATATCTTACGTGATTTAGACAACGGGCTGGTTCGAGCCGTGGGAATCACAAGAGCAAATGTCCCTGAAGCATCTGTTGGTGATGCAATTGCTATCGATTTGAAATCTCAGAAAGTCAAGTTGGTTGAGTTACACATTGACCGTGCTTACCTCAGTAGTTCCTTAGTTCAAAACAGAGATGAAGAACTAATTATTTACTGTAAAGCTTGGCAGGTCAAAAACGGCAAGAGGTTTACCAAAACTGCTTTTATCCTCGATTGGGACAATCACACTATTTCCTGCCCGCATGGGGTCACTTTACCTTTTAGCGTTGGTGGCAAAGTTCAGTTTCCAAAAAATATTTGTGCAACTTGCCCGGTAAGAGAACGCTGTACTACTTCCAAAACTGGGCGCAGTGTTTCGATTCATCCTGATGAACCATTATTTCGGGAACTACAACAACGTCAATTAACGCCTACTGGTCGTGCCAAGCTCCGAGAACGTGTTGCTGTTGAGCATTCCTTATCTCACATGGGTCGATGGCAGGGGGATCAAGCTCGTTATGTTGGTTCTCGCAAAAATTTATTTGATCTTCGCCGTACTGCCGTTGTTCACAATCTTCATGTCCTTGCCAAAATTTTTACTCACACTACTGAGCAGTCTGCTATTTCATCCTGATTACTGAATCGGTGTTCTAGTAGCGGGATTGAAACTATCGTATGCGAAGCATCGCAATTGATGCTCTTACACTTTCAAATAAATGAAGCCCGTTTGCGGGATTGAGCAAAAAATTCTAGTAACAGTCATAATAATAATTGAAATGAGTTTGAAAACATATCGTTAATAATCCTGATGTTTTAGGGTAAGGAAATATCAAAAGCCAAAAAAATTATATGAATGCTGAAGATTTTTTTAACGAAGGATTAAATAACAATTTGCAAGGGGACTATCAAGCAGCGATGCCTGCGGCAACCCCAGAGGAGAACGCAGCTTACACCCAAGCAATAAATATAAATCCTGATTCTGCTGAAGCTTACCATAATCTAGGGCTTATTTTAACTGGTCAACTCAAAGATTATCGGAGTGCGATCGCAAACTTCAATCGCGCACTAGAAATCAATCCCAATTTTGCTTTAGCCTACTGCAACCGGGCTAATGCACGTTACTTTTTAGGAGATTATGAAGAAGCGATCGCCGACCATAATCAAGCATTACAAATCGATCCCAATTTAGCCCAATCTTACCACAGCCGGGGGAATGCCTACTTTGCTTTGGAAGATTATGACAAAGCGATCGCAGATTATATTCAAACAATAGAAAATAGTACCCAATTGGCTAATAATATCAATATTGACATTGCCAACGCTTATCATAATCGCGGTGTAGCTCGTTTTGAGGAAGGTGATTACCAAGGAGCGATTGCAGATTTTCAGCAAGCTTTACAATGGCATCCCCATTTTGCCGCAGCTTATAGCAATCGGGGCAATATTCAGCATATCTTAGGAAATTATGAGGAAGCGATCGCTGATCATGACCGAGCATTAAAGTTAGATTCTAACTTAGCTGAAGCTTATCATAACCGAGGTAATGCCCACTATGCTTTAACAGATTATGAAAGTGCGATCGCAGATTACAACCACGCCCTAAAAATCAATCCTAGCTTTGCCGGAGCATACTATAATCGGGGTCTTGTTCTCTCTCACCTCAAAAACTATCAGGAAGCAATTGAAGACTTTAACGAAGCACTGAGGCTGAATCCTGATGATGTGCAGGCATATTGCGAACGCGGTCTTATCCGTAGTACTCTTGAAGACTATCAGGGAGCGATCGCAGATTATGACCAAGCGTTACAAGAAAATCCGACTCTAGCCTTAATATACGGCTTTCGGGCAAATGCTCGTCGCCGATTGGGAGATTATCAAGGTGCAATTGAAGATAGCAATCGCCTATTACAACTCAATCCTAACTTAGCTGAAGGATATTGCGATCGCGCGGCGGCTCGTCGTTCTTTAGGAGATCATAAAGGAGCCATTAAAGATTATGATCGAGCATTGCAGATTAATGATAACTTAGCCGCCGCTTATTATGGTCGGGGTATTGCCCGTGAAGCTTTGCAAGATTTACAGGGAGCAATTGATGATAACACTCAAGCCATAGAGCTTGTTGCTGATTTTTCCCAAGCGTATTGCAATCGGGGAAATACTCGTCGTCTTTTAGGAGATGAACACGGGGCGATTGCAGATTACGACAAAGCATTACAAATTAATCCCGATTTAGTTGAAGCTTATTATAACCGGGGTTCTACCTGCTATGCTTTAGAAGAATATGAAAGTGCGATCGCAGATTACACCCAAGCTTTGCAAATTAATCCCCAATCTGCTGCATTTTACAGCGATCGCGCTAATGCTCGCTATGCTTTAAAAGATTATCAAGGGGCAATAAAAGATTACAGTCGGGCGATCGCGATCGATCCCAGTTTTGCTGAAGACTGGTATAATCGGGGTCGTAGTCGTTCTTTGGTAGGAGACTTGCAGGGAGCGCTTGCAGACTTGAATCAAGCCTTACAGCGTCAGCCTAATTGGGCTTCAGCTTACATCCTTCGGGCAGATGTCCACCAAAATTTGGGAGACTATCAAGGAGCAATTACCGATTTCCAGAAATCCGCAGACTTGTATTATCAAGAAGGAAATATCCAGAATTACCAACAAATTATTGATCTAATTGAACAACTTCAGCAATAAACATATTGCAAAAATATTAGTTTATTACTTAATTATTTATGTCTGGCAAATTCCCCATGACTCATATCATGTACGGTAAATTACTTGTGATATGTCATTGCGAAGGTCGTGAAGCAATCGCAAGGGTTTGGAGATTGCTTCACGACCTTCGCAATTGACTTGTGTTCAACCGAACTTGATATCAGAGATAATTTTGGCATTGAGCAAGGTAAAAATTCTATCCAGTTCCGTATGCCTGCCAATTCAGCAGCTTCCTCTGATGTTAGCAATCCGGCTTTTTTATTCTGTGACAGTTCTTCGAGTCGAGACTGCAATTCTTCAGTAAATTTAAATAGATATACGTCCCTAATTTTACTGAGTTTTATTCCAGAATCTACCCAGAATGAGGGTTGAACCATCATTTGAGTAATCATAAGCTGTGTATCTCGTTTAATTGAGCGGACTGGTCGTATTCTAACAACGAATCCTGCATACTTTGCTTTAGTTTAAGAGGTTGTTTGAAAAATCTATGGTTGTATTGAGATCCCCCCTAGCCCCAGGGCTGTTTCATTCCATTTCAAACAGGATTTATCAAGATGGTTAGCGATAAAATTTCTTCTTAAATCCCAAAAATTACCTACTTAATCGCAGTGATGGTTAGGGTGGGGTAAAACTAAAGCTAAAACCTTAGTAAATCAGGTTTCAAGTGAGGTTTCGAGAATTTATGCAATAAATATATTGAATTCGGGTGGTCATTTATTGAATTCGGGTGGTCATTTATTGAATTCGGGTGGTCATTTATTGAATTCGGGTGGTCGTTTATTGAATTCGGGTGGTCGTTTATTGAATTGGAGGTATCGTTCATTAAATTCAAGCAGTGGTTAGAGTGGGGTAAAACCCAGATTCTTGAACAACTTCAGACTTGTGTGTACACCGTAGTCCTTAAAAAGCTATGGTGTACACACAAGTCATCGAATTACCCGAAATCCTTGGAAAACCTCACCCTGTCCTGGCGGACATCCCTCTCCACAAGTCATCGAATTACCCGAAATCCTTGGAAAACCTCACCCTGTCCTGGCGGACATCCCTCTCCTTACTAAGGAGAGGGACAGGTTTTGCGTAGCATAACCAGGGTGAGGTTTTAGGAAAGATTTGTGTGTACACGGTAGGTTAAAAAGGGGGGAACCGGAATCAAAGTCTCCCAAGTTATCGGGAGATTTAGAGGGATCTAAAACTTTTGATACCGACAAGAGGACTTTTCAAACATCCTCTTAGAGGATGTTTGAAAAGTAGTTAGCTATGATTTTAAGCACTTGGGGAATCTCTTATCTATAATCTTGCTTTTGAATGCTCCCTAAACGGGCAGCATCACGAATGTTATATTCAGGACGAGTAAAGCGATTTAGCTGCATTTCAAAAAAATCTCGATTGGCTTGTAAATGTTTGGGATTTGGGTCATCTAAAGGATACAAAAGAGCAGCTCGTAAGGCTTGAATTACCGCAGAAGTTACACAGTACATTGAGCGTTGAAAACTAACACCCAATTGAATCAACATATCTTCTTCACCCCGGCAATGTTGGCTGTAGTAATCAATAAGATAAGGGGGCAAAAAATGCAACATATCTTGCATTAACAAGGTGGGGGGAATGCCAGCAGTACCCACTGGAAATACATCAGCGTAAAGAATACCATAGTGAAAGTCTTTCTGGTCTTCTGGTACTTGACGCGCTTGAGCATTATAAGATTTTGTCCCTCGGAAGGGTGCGGTGCGATAGAAAACAGCTTCTACATAAGGTAATGCTGCTTCATATAGCCATGTGAAACCCTTGGATTTAGAGATGATTTCGTAACATTGTCCACGAATATAAACGTGATGGTAAATGGGACGACCTGCGATCGCAAATATACCATTAACTAAGAAGCTCATCGCCTCTGGAACGCTGGTAATCGTGCCTTCGTCATAGCGGTCAGACATTTCAAAGAATACCGGGGCCATGACTTCCCAGAATAAGCCCAGATTAGCGTAGTATGACATCTGGCGGCACTGTTCTAAAAACATATCAGGGAACAGTTTGTACAGTCCCAGCATTACGGGGTTGCCTTGGAAGTAAGCTTTAATTGCCTTGTCAGCGTTGGCTTTGTATTCTTCTGAATCTAGGTAAGGGTCAAATTGTCCACCCATCCCTCTATGCCACAGCATCGCCCGCATACAAGCTTCAGCGAATTCCATGTTAATGCGATCGTGGAACAAGTGGTGCAACAACTTTGGCATTTTAAAAGTTTCACCCTTCTCAATAAATGCCAAAAGTTCTGGATGGGCTGTGGCTTCGCCGCGCCAAATTCGTAAATCGGCATCATCGCCAGCATAATGATTATGCAGTTCTAAATATTCTTTAGGTAAGAAGTATTTAAAGAAGGGTAACGGGTTTAAAAATTCGCGTTCGGCAATATAAAGCAGGTCACGCCAATAAAAATCCATTGGTACAGCATAAGCTTTATATAAACCGATGATTTGCATCAAGTTTTCTGGAGTATCAGGTAACATTGCACCGCCTGCTTCTAAGCGGTGAATTACTTCAGCAAATTCATGCTTTGAAGGAGGTAATTTAGTCGCTGTTTTAATTGCTGTCATGGTAATAAATGGGTAGAGACGCGATTTATCGCGTCTGTGGGGATAGGTTTTGAGACGCGATAAATCGCCGTCTCTACAAGTGTTTTGCTCTATTTACTATTTCAGCGCTACTTTCGAGATTACGGTTTTTTCTAAGGAGGGAATTGCAGCCACCATTGTTGTAGTTGTGGATTCACTCCAACGCACTAACCAAATGGGTTGTACTCCTAAAAAGATGATCAAAGCTGCCAAAATCAACGCTGGCATTTTCTCAGACCATAGTACTTTGGGATAGTAGGCTAAATTATCGAGTCTGCCAAAACAAGTGCCGTTGAGGAGGATGACAAAATAAACTGCGGTTAAGCCACTAGCTACTACACACAAAATTGTCGAGATGGGAAAGACAGAAAAACTACCTTGAAAAACGAGAAATTCGGCGATGAATCCTGTTAAACCGGGAATACCTGCACTAGCCATACCACCTAAAACTAGTAGGGCACTAATTAGAGGTAAACCGCGTATGGGACTCATCAAACCATTGAGTTTATCTAACTCACGGGTGCCGACTTTGGCTTCTACAACTCCCACCAAGTGGAAGAGAATCGCCAAGATGATGCCGTGGCTAAACATTTGGGCGACTGCACCAACGAGTGCTAGGGGAGTGCTGGCGGCACAAGCTAGCAATACGTAGCCCATGTGGCCGATGGAACTGTATGCTACCATGCGCTTGATATCTTTTTGAGCGATCGCAATTACTGCCCCATAAATGGCGGTAATTGCTCCCCAAATTGCCAAAGTCGGTGCAATAATACTCCAAGCATGGGGAAACATACCCAAGCCAAATCGCAACAGTCCATAGGTTCCCAGTTTTGCCAACACACCACCGAGAAGAATGGCAATTGGTGCTGAAGCCTCAACATAAGCATCGGGTAGCCAAGTATGAAAGGGAACTAAGGGAATTTTTATACCAAAACCTAATACTATTCCTGCTAGTAAAAGGATTTGTTTTGCTGTTGACAAGTTTTCTGTAGAGACTGCATCAAAAGCAAAATTGGTAGAACCACTCAGCCACACCATACCCAAAAATGTTGCCAGAATTAATGCTCCCGAAACAGCAGTATAAATCAGGAACTTCATCCCAGCATAAGCTCGTTTTTCCCCTCCCCAAATGGAAATTAGTAAATAAAATGGGATTAATTCTAGTTCGTAAAATAGGAAGAATAGCAACAAATTCTCTGCTAAAAAAGCACCCGCTACCCCGCCACTAACTAATAAAATCATCGAGTAAAATAGGCGGGGGCGTTCAGTTTGGCTACTGCTGCTGTAAATAGCAATCCAAGTTAGCAGGCTATTTAACACCACCATCAATATAGAAAGCCCATCAACGCCTAATTGATAACTCAAACCGAGAGTTTCATTCCAGGGAAGATATTCTTGAAATTGCATTCCAGGATTGCTGATATCAAATTTTAGTAGGATGAAAAGGTTCCAGACAAAAACTATCCCAGAAAACCATAATGCTGCTAAACGAATGCGATGAGTAGGGATATTGACAGGTAATATTGCGATGAAAGTAGCGGCAAAAATCGGGAGCCAAATCAAAACACTTAACATACTAATTTTCTCCTTTGTCCTTTCTCCTCGTTCCCAGTCTCCGACTGGGAACGCACTTCATTGCGGCTCTGCCGCGAATTCGTGAGGCAGTAGCCCCTGAATTCGCATTCCCAGTCGGAGACTGGGAACGAGATTTAGAAAAAAGCTAATTGACTAGACTGATTTTGCCAGTATCTAAATCATAGTAACCACCGGCTATTGTCAGTTTTTCTTCATCTATTAACTTAGATAAAACTGGCGATGATTTCAACTTTTTAATTTGTAACAAAATATTTGCTTTACAGGCGTTTTCTAGCTTGTCTCCTGATTGCTCTTTTGAGCTTTCTACACTTGGTTTAATCGCCTCAAGCAAACTGCCAATTTGCCCCGGTACTTGAGCGCCTTTAATTGCAGCTTCTACTGCACCACATCTTTCATGCCCGACTACCATGATCACTTTAGAACCTAACACTAAGCTGCCAAATTCTAGGCTACCAATTTCTTCTGCTGTAGCAATATTACCAGCTACACGGCAGACAAATAAATCTCCAAGTCCTTGGTCAAAAACAATCTCTGAAGGAACTCGTGAATCTGCACACCCTAAAATAGAAGCAAATGGTTTTTGACCTTTGGCAACTTCGACTAAACGTGAATAGGTTTGGTTGCCGTTACGACGTTTTCTTTTCACAAATCTGTCATTACCATCTAGTAATTCTTGCAATGCCTTATCGGGGGTAATTTCATCTTCTGCGGGCGCTTTTTCGGCTGCAAGTAAGTTTGAGCCAAGTCCTGCTGTCACTACCCCTGTACCGATCGCACCTGCACCAAACTTGAGTAAACTTCTTCTAGAAAGATTTAATTGGGTATCTTGTATGCTCATTGAATTATCCTCGCAATATTAAACTGTCAGTTTGCACTAAAACGGTCACTAACTACCTGATTGTAGATATTTGAAAAATCATATCTAAAAACTGCACTCCCCAAAATGGCCAAGTTACCCACACTCCCAAAACGCTGACTCCGAGAAGAACAGTTAAAGCATAAAACTGGGGTTGTCCAGAAGTACTGTACTTGAGACTTTCGCCACCTAATAGGGAAAATAAACCAACTAAATTAACGATGCCATCGACTACAAAGCGGTCAATCATATCGGCAAGTTGGGAAATTTTAGCAACGCTGAAAATAATGGTCATCCGATAGAGTTTGGGGGTGTAAAAATCGTAGGCGAATAAGTCTTGTAAACCTTTCCAAGGGAGACGAATCGGTTTAGGAATATTGCCTAAATAAATCAACGCAGTGATGCTGCAACCGGAAATACTCGACCAAATTAAAAGTAGTGCGACATCTTTATTTAAAGTTGCCCAATCGGGTAAAAGTGATAAGCTTTGCAACACTAAAGGTAGATGCAGGGTAAAGCCAAGTAAAATCATCATCGGTAAAATCATCGGCCAGTGTGCTTCAGGCGATCGCTCACTCATTTGTTTAGGTTTACCAGCAAAAATTAAACAGAATTCTCTGGTTAAACTCACGGCTGTCAAAGCATTTACCGTTATTATTATTCCTACTAACCAAGGTTGCGTTTCCCACAACCCATCGGCTAACTTTATCAGCGCCCAAAAGCTACCCAAGGGTGGAAAACCAATTAACCCTAAAGTCCCGACGATAAATGCTATTCCTGAAATCGGGCGGCGTGTCCAAAGTCCGCCTAATTGGGTGACATCTTGGGTGACGCTATTCCAAATAATTCCCCCAGTACTCATCACCAAAAGCGCTGCGGATATCGCATGGGTGAGGACTAACAATAGTGCTGCTTCGTCTTGCTGCACTCCCACAGCAATGAACACTAACCCCATGTATGCACTGACAGAATAGGATTGACAGCGTTTAACGTCAATTTGAGCGATCGCAATTAAAGAAGCACCCACGGCTGTTACCGCACCAATTCCCACCATTGCGGAGGAAACTATGGGCGACAGGCTTAACACAGGTTGCAGTTTAATCAGCACCCACGCACCACTAGCGACTACTACCGAGTTCCGCAAAATTGTACTGGGAACCGGGCCTTCCATCGCTTCATCTAGCCATAGGTGCAGGGGAAATTGAGCGCATTTACCCATCGGCCCAGCAATTAAAGCTAAACCTACAAGTGCCATTATTGTCGGGTTAACATTTGCAGTAGCCGCCCACTCGGCTAGTTCTGGATAACTCCAAGTTCCGGCGAGGGGCCATAGTGCCAACACACCCATCAGTAAGAATAAGTCTCCCACCCGCTTAGTTAAGAAAGCATCTCTCGCACCCGTGACTACCAACGGCTGACTAAACCATAAGCCAACTAACAGGTAGGTTCCTAAAGTTAGGACTTCCAGAATTATATAACTGAAAAACAAGTTATTACAGAGAGCAAGGGCGCATAATCCTGCTTCAAATAATCCTAATAGCGAATAGAAGCGTCCCCAACCCCAATCCATTTCCATGTAGCCGATCGCAAATATCTGCGCCAGGAAATTCAAGCCAGTAATCACAACTAAAGCGCCGACACTAATCGAGGAAATTTCTATAGCAATGGTGAGGTCTAAACCAGCCGTAGACAGCCAAGGAATAAACACTTGTTGGGGTGGATGATTCCAAGTTAATTGTAAAGCGATCGCACTATGCACAAACGCCAACAATGTCATGATCAAATTGACATAACCCGCCGGTCTTGGCCCTGTGTTACGAATGATCCCCGGCGACCAAGGCACGGCTAACAAGCCACCTATTAAGGCATAGCAAGGAACTAGCCAAACAGTCTCAAGTAGAAACTGACCCATCAATTTACCTCTAGATTTTCATCAAAAATTCTGGTTTTAAATCAACTTGCGTTGATCCCAGTTAATCCTGCCATGTCTACGATGGGCGTAGCTGCCGCAGATAATGCAAATTTATCTTTGCTAATTCTTGTTAGAAACAGCTTACCTTTATATCAAGCAAAATGGAATTACTTTATTAAATAAATTTGACATACTAACTCTAATTAAATCTTATATAAGGAACGATTTAAGTAACGAATAGTAACGATTAATTTTTATCTATACATTGAGTGAGGGATGAATCAATAGTAATCATTGGTTTTATCAATTGATCTAAATGACAAGAGACGCAATCAATTGCGTCTCTACAAATCGAATAAATATAATCTATATTTGTGTGCTTTTGTCAACCTGCCAGCAAGAGATAGCAATGGCAGGTGGTGAGTCAACTTGGCTGATAGGGGCGGGTTTCATATCGCGGTAGTCTAGGAGTTGGACTAAGATCAGGTAGGCGATCGCTAAAATAACAGAAATCGCGCCTGTAAGAATGGCAACTATTTTTGAGCGGTTCATTAGTATTTCCTGTAATGCAAGTTATTGATTAATACTTGAGACCTACACCACACTTACCGATAAGCTATCAATAAAACGCGTAAACGTTTCTCAGCTTCCTGAAGAATAGTAATGTCATCTTGCTTTGATTCCATCCTTATCTTTACATTAAACGCTGTCTAAATAGATGGCGTTTAATGGAAAGATGATCTACACTCTTATAATTAAATCTCTTGCTGGGTAAAGGTTTTGTGTACTTTATACGAGTGAGAAGCGCTATATAGCAATCCACATAATAAACTCGGCTACAGTTTTTCTCAGCGTGAGCAATCCGATGCGATCGCGATTTTGAGTAGGAATTAGATTGTAAAACTGTATGCCAGAGTCTCAAACCAGTAAAGTCCGGCGCAAGGTACTTCTCTCTCCTGAAAAGAAAGGTGTTGATCAGGGAAACCCCCTCTTCTGCACACTTTTCGCTTTGTCTGAAACTCTTTTGAATTTTGAATTATGTTTGTCAATACCTTCATCAAACGTCCAGTCCTGACGACAGTCTGTACGTTGATCATTTTGCTGCTCGGAGGCATCTGTATTCCGATCCTTCCGATTTCTCAGCTACCAGACCTCGCCCCGGTACAAATTACCGTTAGCTCCAACAATATTGGTGCGGATGCTCAAACAACAGAAAGCACTGTCACCAACATTATTGAGCGACAAATTAATGGTGTTAAAGATGTATCTTATATATCTTCTAATACGGGTAATGATGGTTCCAGCAATATAACTGTCTCCTTCCCAACTAATGTCAATAGCGATATTGCTCAAGTAAACGTTCAAAATAAACAAGCACTTGCTTCACCTCAACTGCCAGATACTGTTCAACGAACAGGTGTCAACGTTGAAACGGCATCAAGCAGTCTGCTTCTCGTCTATGGATTTTACTCAGAAAATAATGAGTATGACAACATTTTTATCAGTAACTATGTCGATCTGTTTATTCTCGATCAGATCAAACGGCTTCCTGGTGTAGGAAAAGCCACGATTCTTGGGGAGCGCAAATATGCCATGCGTCTTTGGCTTGATCCTAACAAGCTTGCTCAACATCAATTGACTCCCCAAGATGTTACAGTCGCCCTGCAAGAACAAAATATTCAGGTGGGTGCAGGGGCGATTGGTAAGGAACCAGCCCCAGATAATCAAAGCTTTGAATTTGCTTTACGGGCAAGTAGTCGATTTAAAGATGCGGCTGAATTTGAAGAGATGGTGCTGAAGGTGAGTCAAGGTGATACTAATAGCACCCTGGTTAAGGTCAGAGATGTCGGTCGAGTTGAACTGGGAGCAGAGAACTATCTCGCTGATGCCAAATTCACCATACCAGGAAATGATCCCAAGGCAGCCGTAGGTTTGGGGATATATCAACTTCCGGGTAGTAATGCCTTGGACGTTGCTCATGCTGTTGAAGACCAAATCACAGAGCTAACGAAGAATTTTCCACCTGGACTAAAAGCGCAGTTAGCATTTGATACCACTCCATTTGTAGAAATTTCTTTAGAAGAAGTTCTGCACACTTTGGTTGAGGCTATTATCCTGGTAGTCTTGGTAATTTTTGTCTTTTTGCAAGACTGGCGCACCACAATTATTCCCACTGTTGCGATCCCCATTTCCCTGGTTGGGACATGTGCGGCTCTGTTAGTTTTGGGATTTCAGATTAATACACTGACCTTATTTGGTTTCGTCCTGGCGATCGGTATTGTTGTGGATGATGCCATTATTGTGGTGGAGGCAGTTGCAGTCAAACTAGAGGAGGGGATGAAGCCCTTTGATGCCGCCGTCGAAGCTATGAAAGAGTTAACCGGGGCAATTATTGCCACTTCACTTGTACTCATGGCGGTATTTATTCCAGTTGCTTTCATTCCAGGTACTACTGGGATTGTCTACAAACAATTTGCGTTAACCGTTGCTTGCTCCATTGGCATTTCGACCTTTAATGCCTTAACTTTCTCTCCGAGTATGGCAGCTATCCTGATGCGCCCGGCTCAGATTCCACGAGGGCCTTTAGGTTGGTTCTTTACGCAGTTTAACGGGGGATTTGCCTGGTTTTCGCGCCGATATCTCAGGTTTGTTAGCTACCTTACCCATATCAAGCCGATTGTAATTGGGGTTTTCATCACTGGTTTACTAGCAACGGTTTTGATGTACAGAGCAGTGCCTACCGGATTTATTCCAGAGGAAGATCAGGGTTACTTTTTTGTAATTGTTCAAGGGCCTGACGGGGTTTCTTTGAAATACACCGAATCTGTCATGGACAGGGTTGCCAAAGAAGTAACATCGCTTCCCGAAGTTAGAGCTAGTTTTGTGATCAATGGCTTTGGTTTCGATGGCAATGCTTCTAATTTAGCCATTGCCTTTGTTAACCTGAAACCCTGGGAAGAAAGAACTGAAGAATCTGAGTCTGTCTATGGAATACTTCAGAGGTTGAACAAAAAGCTCTCTGTAATTACAGAAGCCAGAGCGATCGCTGTGAATGCTCCTCCGGTGAGAGGATTAAGTAGTACGGGTGGTTTTGAGTTTATGATTCAAGACAAAACCGGAAGTGCGCCGATTCAAACCCTGGTTGATACTGCTCAAAAGTTAATTGCATCGGCAAATAAAAACCCTGTTCTACAAAGAGTCTTCACTCAGTTCACTGCAAACACTCCCCAATTTGAAATCGAGGTAAATCGTAACCAAGCCAAATCTCTCAACGTCGAGATCAACGACATCTTTGGGGCACTGCAAGCTTACTTGGGGTCGCAATATGTGAATGACTTTGTGCAGGGACAGCGACAGTATCGAGTATATGTCCAAGCGGATGGGGTTTTCCGCTCTAATCCAGATGATATTGGCAAGCTGTATGTGCGCTCTGGAAGCGGGGCGATGATTCCGTTGAGCAATCTGGTGAAGATTACTCCCTTTGTGGGGCCAAAAACCATCTCGCATTACAACTTGTATAGGTCAATCAAAGTACAGGGCGCTCCTGCTGCCGGTGCTAGTTCTGGACAGGCGATTAAAGCAATGGAGGAACTAGCAGCAGAGATATTACCTCAAGGATTTGGTTATGAGTGGACAGGGACTTATCTCCAAGAAAAGACATCTGGGGGATCTACGGGCTTGATTTTTGCCTTAGCGATCCTTATTGTCTTTCTGGTGCTATCGGCTCAGTATGAAAGCTACGTTGACCCAATCATTATTTTGCTAACAGTTCCCTTGGCAATTTTGGGAGCGATGACGGCGATTTGGCTACGTTCCAATATTTTCATGGCAGATAGCATTTTCCCGAAAGTGGTGGATGATATCTATTGCCAGGTGGGTTTGGTGACTTTGATTGGTCTAGCCGCGAAGAACGCTATTTTAGTCGTAGAGTTTGCTAATCAGCTGAATGAGCGGGGAATGAGCTACACGCGGGCAGCGATAAAAGCAGGGCAAGAACGTCTGCGGCCGATTTTAATGACTTCCTTTGCAGCGCTGTTAGGATTTTTGCCCTTGGTGATCTCTGAAGGGGCTGGAGCAAGCAGCCGTTGGTCTTTAGGAACAGCGCTCTTTGGGGGGCTGCTGCTTTCGACGTTCTTGAGTTTGTTTTTAGTGCCAATTCTTTATATTTTGGTTAAGAGCCTGGCTCATGCTATATTTTCTCCGAAGCGATCGCAAGATTCAAAGCCTCCAGATTTTTCTAATGGAACTTCGGGATCTGAACATCGGGCTTTACCTGTTGGCTCAAGTCAGCCAAAGGCACAACTCAGGTCTTAGAAGGATGGGATAAGCTGATTTTTTCTGTTAAGTCTTTATTTGGCTCTGCCGTCAAGTTAAGAGGCAGAGCCTCTTGTTATCTCGTTCCCAGTCGGACACTGAGAACGAGATAACTTTAGGGGCTAAACAGGACTCTCAAGAATAAGATGCGATCGCTAAAATAACAGAAATCGCACCTCTAATAACGGCAACTATTTTTGAGCGGTTTATTAGTATTTCCTGTAATGCAAGTTATTAGGACTTACGCATTGACGAGGTGGTAAAATAGTGCATTGAAAAAAGATGTCGTCTACTTTCAAGGTATTGGACAATTAGAGAAATCAGCAAACCCTCAACAGCACAATGTAATTTGGAGTATTACACCCTGTTCTTGCTGTCAGAGCCAAAGCATGGAGGGTGCAGTCGATTAGCAGAAATATTGGGAGATGTTTCACATGATAGTGTGAATAGATTTTTGCTCAGAGAAAGATACGAACCAAAAGATTTATTTGACATAGTAAGAGAAATAATCAATTTAGAAGGAGGGATTTTAAGTGTTGATGATACAGTAATAGAAAAGCTGTACAGCAATCCAAAATACGCAGAATTAATTGGATATTTTTGGTCGGGTAAATATCATAAAAGCGTAAGTCCTAATTTCTAATATTTGTAAAAATCCTTCAAAACCTGAATAAGTTCCATCATTAGTAATGGGAATCTCTCCATTCCTAATTTTTTCACCTTGTTAATTTACTGAAATCCTTATTTAATAAGGGTTTCGCTAAATCCCACTCTGATTCAGACTCGTCAATATTTAGATGCGTTTGCGCTGCATCTCACATGAGCCGTAGATATTGGGTGGGACATTCTCCGCCCTCATATATGATGTTATCTGATGTTAAGTATCGTTTCGGCTATTCGCATCTTGTGTATGAAAATAGTAGTATTTTATTCTGTTTATAATTAAATCCAATAATGAGTTATCAAAATAGCTTACGTCTGGTGTTTGCCGGTGATTTTCAATCAGATGTCTCCACTGTCAACAACGATGTGAGACATTATGACAATGCAACTTTTGAACAGCGTTTTCAAGACTTTCAAATGGGCGAAGTGTTAAATGGTTGGTGGAATCCTATAGGTTCAGGAGCATTCCGTTTAATCAACTGTAAAGTTAAGTCTCTCTTTATCGATAGCGAAATAATTGAGGATTCTGCTGTAAATCTTGCCATTGATGGTTCTAACAACCGAGTGGGAGGCAAGATGGTAGATCTTGACCCACAAATGCAAATGGTCTCTGGAATTTGGGGACTAACCATCCGGTTAACAGACGGTCAGCAGGATTTTCTGGTCGCGCAGTTTGAGCCAGCATCTTTCCGGGACATCATGTTTGGTCGTCGTCAGGGAGCAGGTGGTTCTACGGGAGCCTCTGCTGCTTTTCAGTCGGTGCTGACAGACCTGCAATGGGGGAATGATTTACGGGGATCTAGGTTTTTAGAGGCGCTAAAGATAAAGGCTGCATCAGCAAATGGGAAACTGTCAATCCGGTTTACCACCTTTGGCTATAGTACAGACAAGAACGCGGATCGGTTTACCCTGGGTACAGTAATTGGGGCGATCGGCCCTTACGATGAGAATGAGCCTCGCTCGTTTGTTAAAGGGCGACGGATGGTACCGAATCTTGATGAAAAGACGGGATCTCTCCTGAACAAAATCAACTTCTTTGATGCCTTAATTGATGACCATAAAAGCTCTGTCTTAGTTGATTTGGGCAATGCTCTACCCTTGACTTTTGAGTTGGGATTGCAAGACCTTGGTGAACTTCAGTTAGTAATTCTCAAAGATGAAAATACTCAGGAGTCTGAAACCCTGTCCAAAAACGAAGGGTTTGTGGCATTAGGCAGCCTAATTCCCTATCGCACGCCAGACTGGTTGTCGAAAACGGCTGGAATTTGGGCTACACCTTTGCTTCCCGAACAACGGGAGTTAATACAGAACAGTCCTTTGGCGCTGATTCAAATGCTTGATAGCAATACAGGGAAAGTCTTGGTTCGGGAAAGTCTTGGCGGGTTATTGGTTCGCGCCGATAAGTTTGTGCAACGAGTTGAGCCAACAGAAACAGCTGAGATCGAACTTTTTGCTAGTCGTTATGGCAAACCACTCCCCAATGCCTCAGTGAATATAACTTTCAGCGATCCGAACAATAATGCCGGCGGTGGGGAAAATGATCGCCGACCTCCCAAGGCTGAAAGCCCTTGGACAGACTGGCCCAAGAAGGCACTAAAAAACTTACCCCTGAACCTGACAACAGATACTGCTGGTAAAGCCAAGTTGTTAATTGAAACGCAAGACCCTGGTAATCCCCGTGGTTACATTGATGGGCAAATTTATACGCTGCTATACTCTCTGCAAGGGCAGGCAGACAGTCAAAAACAGTCACTTGATGGCATCTACGTTTTACTCTTTGATGCTTATCCAATTCCCGATCGCCCTACCTGGTTCGAGCATATTCACCCCATTTTCCAACAGTATGGCAACCTCTATCCAATTATGAGTAAGCGCTTGGTTGACCTGGGAGACTACGATTCAGTGCGGGAGAATCGGGCCATTTTAGAATTGGCTTTTTCTTTAGATATTGATGACCCCAATTCCATGCCAGTTACCCGTGACCTCTCTCGTGCCAAGCGAGTCACAATTCTGCGATGGTTGCGGGAGCAGTACGCCGATGGCAGCTATGTCCTGCGGCTAGGACAAGGACAGAAACTATCTCTAGCAGAAGGGCTACAAGCAATTGAGAAAACATCTATCCCATCATTTGCACTAGAGTCTAAAGATACAGCTGCACCATTAGAAGACGATAGCACCGCACACGGTTACCAAAATTTCCAAATCGCCCTGCGGCGAATTCAACGCAACCCGTAACATAAAAACGCTTTACACAAGAAGGAGAAGTGTATGTTAAAAATTCCCGTTCGCATTATTCAAGAGATCCAAAACGCCACACAAGCTGCGGATCTTTATCGACATCTGCAAGCAGCGATCGAGTTAGAACATTCAACCATTCCGCTTTACCTAACAGCACTATATTCTATCCAACCTAACTCTAATCAGGAGGTAGCCGAAATCCTTTTCTCAGTGGTGCGGGAAGAAATGCTGCATATGGTCATTGCAGCCAATGTTTTGAATGCCATTGGTGGTACACCCCAAGTCAATAAACCTGACTTTATCCCCACCTATCCAGGGCACTTACCATTGGTGCAACCGGATCTAATCGTGGGACTTGCGCCTCTCTCGATAGATCAAATCACCAACACCTTTATGCAAATTGAAACCTCTATAGACCCGGAAGATTACCCAGCCAAGCCCGTCCCCTTCGCCCTGAGAGCAACGGAAGAAGAGTATCAAACGATTGGAGCGTTCTATCAAGCAATTATTAAAAAAATCACAGACTTACATCACCAGGGAGCATTAAGCATTCAACCGCGCACTCAGGTTCTCAATGAAAAATGGTTTCCAAGAACGGAATTATTTGAAATCACAGATGTGGACAAAGCCACCTCAGCCTTGAAGTTGATTATTGTGCAGGGCGAAGGAATGTCAACCGAACAGAAGACACGAGTATGCTCTCTTAACGGTAAGGGTAAAAGCCAAGCCACCCAGACGTCTAGCCCCCTTGATCCACAAAATCAGCCTGCTCATTACTATCGCTTTGCTCAAATTATCAAAGGTGGTCGCCTGGTGCCAGACCCAGACCCAGACCCAGACCCAGACCCAGAAAATCCAGGTAGATTTGTCTACGACCTGAATCAACCAATCAATCTAGACTCTGAAAAGATTTATCCACTTGTAGAGAATTCTAAAGCCGAGATGTATCCCGAAGGTAGCCGAGCGCGTCGCTTGGTAGATCAGTTCAACCACTCTTACACAAGCTTATTGAACGGCTTGCAAAAGACTTTCAATGGTCACCCAGATTACTTAAATACAACTATCGGAGTGATGTTTGAATTAAAGTTGCAAGCTGAGGAGATGGCAGAACTGAAAATTAAAACAGGGCCTGATGCTGAGAAGCGTGTTGCACCTTCATTTGAATACCAATTGTGAAGGGCAGAAAAAGCAATTTTTTTTGGTAGTAGAACAGATTTTTTACTCGGAAACAGTACCCCTGTCCTTACACTAGCCAAAACTACACTAATTTATGCCTGGAAAAGCCAAATCCAGAGATTTGGAGTCAGGGTTACAGCCTAGTGAAAAGAACACCCAACATCCAATTAAGAGGCTTCATGAACAATTTCAGTTGGATTTTATTGATAACAAAGCGAGTCTTACTTTCCTTAGTAGCTTGCTTTTTAATTGCTATGGTCTTTCTAGGCAGTGGTGACGCGGGGGCCTTTGGATTACGCACAGCCTCTGACGACTCCAACGTATACCCCACTCGAACTGTACATAATGAGACTTGCCAAGAATCAGAAAATTTTGGTGATAATTGTCTAGAAAAGCGAAAGAAAGGTGAACCAACCGATCCACAATACCCAAAGTGGTGGATTAGTGATTGGACAATGTATCGGGTATTTCAAGATTATAAAGAGGACAAGTTTCGTCCTCCCTACACTTCACCACCTGAAAATTTGACCCCCAGTGATTACGAGGTTTCGTCTGGTACAACGTACTACGATTCCACTTACATTCTCAAAGATCAGAAAGATGGATCTGGGGCGATGATGGAATATTATCGAGATCGGTGTTTGCCTATCTTTCCACGTAGCAATAAATATACCTGTGCTTTTGTGTCTTTGGGGAATAAAGCCTATTTTCTGAATTATGGTCAAGAACCGAACCAGAAGCCAAGGATCTGTTTGTTCTCACCTCATAACCACCCTCCACGCACTGATTTTATTAAGCATTTGCCTTATCAACCAAAAGAGAGTACTCATCTCAATAATTCTCTGCAAGCATACTCCATATTTCTTCCAAAAGATAAGCTAGAAATTTTATTTGGATACGCTTTCTATAAAAACCCCACTCCAGACAGTTTTGACAAGACGGCTAAACCTTATCGCCATCCCCAATCTTTCTACTTCTCTGGTAATCCCAACGAAGCTAAAGCCCCGTTAGTAAGTCAGAACTATACAACTTTCGGGATGGAACAGCCAGATTCAAAGATTTGGAGTAAAGTTGCAAAGATGTTACCAGAGCAGCCGAAAGAATGCTGCTTGTATCAACAAGGATGTCCTGACTAATACCAATTTGCTAAAATTTGGCAACAGATGAGACAAGGCTCTATCTGTTGCTGGCTTTTAAAGAATGGATACAAGTAAGTGGTAATACAAAATTAATTACACAAATTTTGTTCTGAAACCCTTATCCAGTCTAAAAACTCATTCTCATTTTGGCAAAGGTATTTCTAGGATATTAGTATATGGTTATCTCAGTAGAAAGGAGAAAAAAATGACAAGTGAAGAGACTAAGCAGGTGATCGAGCAGTTGAAGCAGTTTGCCAAACGTTGGAACGAGTTGTACGCAGCGGAAAAGTTTGAGGAGATGAAATATCTGGCGACAGAGGATGTGGGAATTGCCAACGCAAAAGACTCGAAAGAGCCATCTGGACTTATCTATGGGCGTGATAAATATTATGAAGGAATTGTTAATGCCTATGGAAAGGAAAAAAACCTTCTCGTTATGAAATACGAAAATTGGGAATACATCCCTTTGGACGACAACACTTTTTATACGATTGGTAAATATACCCTTGAGCCTAAAATGGTCGGTGTTAACTGCTGGCTTCTTCGTCGCAACTCTCCCGCCGACCCTTGGCGAATATTTCGTGTCATTGACAACAACGATAGTGAACAAAACCTGACGTAAAGCTTATGTGAGCGGGTTTGATAAAATGGCACTTCCTCCTTATCTTGGGATTTAGTGACATCAAAAGGACTACTGTTGTTTAGTTGATGAAAATTCTCTAAATTAGACATGACACACCTTCAGAACTTACGCATTGACAAATAAGACAAAGAATGTATTAGTGAGAGGGAGAAAAAATAAGAGATCGCTAGCAGTAGGGGACTGAAAAGATAGATAATTTACGCTGTCTCTATTGAGGGCATAGACAATCAGAGTAACTACCAAGCCATCCACTGCAAAGTGTGACCTCAACACTTATACTCTGTTTTTATTGGCAGAATCAAAGTATCCAGGCTGCACACGTTTAGCTTCTTCTCTTTCCTCCAGATCAGCGAGAAAATCACTCACTATCTGCAATCTTTCTGGAGACAGCCGCCGTAAACGCTTCTCAACTTCCTGAAGAATAGTAATGTTATCTTGTTTTGATTCCATAGTTCATTTCTACACTCAACGCTTTTTAACGTGTTGCGGAAGTCCCCACCTTCAATGTACTCATAAGGTGGGGATAGGGAGCAGGGGATGAGGATTGCATCTGGAATTGATTTTTTGCATCAAGCAAAAACAAATTTCGGATGTATGACGAATCCCTAATTATTTTGTTTAAGTACTTTATCATAAAATACATTTGTGGTAGAGTATTCCTATCAAGGAGGTGAAAGTGAAGTGTTACACAAAGTGGTACAAGTCCGTTTATATCCGTCACTTGAGCAACAAATCCAATTAGCTCAAACTTTTGGGTGTGCTAGATGGTGGTGGAATTACGCTCTAAATAAATCTATCGAGACTTACAAAGAG
>NZ_WBKM01000307.1 GCF_015714725.1 Nostoc sp. WHI | reverse complement strand
TCCAATCCTTTGCCATCTTTGGGACTCCATTCAACAATAGCAAGGTTAGCACCCAGGTTTTGAAGTACAAGTTTTAGCTTTCTTATCCCCCTGGTGACTGCTTTGACGGCTGTTGGTTTTTCATCTTGATCAAAGGCTACGACCAATGTTGAACCAGGGCCGACAAAGCCCGCTAAGTCCGGGATCAGAGTGGGCGGTCTTCCCGGTGCGCCACATTCACAGCCATATAGCCCAATCATGATGTGTCCTATCGATAGGGCGCTAAGGGTCTTTTTACCTCCTTCCGTAGCTCCCACCTCATTCACTGACTCTTTCACCCATTGCCAGAAATTACCGAACATCGGCACATCCAAGCCAGATTTCTGGGCGATGATCTGGCGTACACCTATTGGGATCGAGGGCAGGAATGCACGATTGCCGTCTCCTTTTGGAGCAAAGTATTTGTATGGGCGCTGCTTTTCAATGTCCCAAATGCTGACGACTACTTGCCATACGCTCTTGTCTTCATTAAGAAGAAATGCCGCGTACAATGGCTCATTAGCTTGATGTCTGAATCGCTTGTATTCCCATCCCAATGCGTCGTGTATGGGTGTTTCTACATCGCCCCCCGCCCCACATTCAATGTCTTGGTGAAACTCTACACAGGCATCGAAAATTTCCGGGTGAATGCCACTTCCTTCAATGAAGGACTTACGAATATAGGCTTGGAAATCTTCATAACTCTCAAATCGGTTCTGCTGTCCCTTTTTTGGGGTGCTGCTGGCAGTTTTGGTATTGCGTGCTGCTAACTCTTGCTCCCCTGTGGCTGACTGTGCTATAATTTGCGGATCTGAATTATTCAGTAGTGCGCCATGATGTGAGAGTCCGGGCGCATTCTCAATTTTTACCGTATTCATTTGTGGCTCCTGAATTTAGTGATTACTTTCGATAAAGATTGAGTAATCCCTTTCACTTAAAGGCACGCCACTGTTACGCTAGAGCTATAGAAAAAACTAAATTAGTTAGTGTTGCGGTAGGACTAACCGCTTTGGCGACGACTGACAATCGTCTTGGTATGGCATAGCTCTAGTAAGAGATGGTGGCGTACCCTAAAGCAGGTAGGGACTACCCCTTTTTTTGCGTGTTTTTGGGCTGTATCTATACAAACACGAATTTTTAGCCTGTGCGCGAAAAAAACAATGAGATTTTGTACGCTTTGATATGCTGAATATTCAAGGCTACCTGGCTTGTGCCAATAGTTACTGCTGAGAATTTCAACGAGTTGACCTCTGTTATTAACGTGTCTAAGCGCGAGAAAATGTCTAGAATCTGTGCTTTTGTTATGCCGTTTCCTTAGTATTCTGAGAATCTTTCCAAGCAAAATATTCTTTTAATAATTCTTCTAAGCCTTGACTATTATCGACCTCACGTTCTAGGCAAAGCATTTTAAATCTCCTAAATAAATCTTTTGGTATGTGACCACGTAACGCCATGTAGTCTGGATCATCTTTTTTGGCTGACACGGTAGCTAAATATAAATTTCGCAACTTCTGTCTCCATTGAACCATAAGCTTTACAGAACGTCTAAGTGCGAAGTTGCTATTTTAATAAGTTGCAACTTCGCAACTTATCCATTATATTAGCAGACATAAGACATAAGGCAAAAGCGCCAGCGAGAGACAAGATACACGTATTCTTGGCGACTTCAGCCTACAAATTTATTTTGAGGAGGATTTATGCGAGTAACAATCAGGCAATCCTTACACCCATTTATCAGCAATAAAGCGCAGGAATTAGGCATTAATGACCATGCAGAGGTAGTTAACTTTCTTTTACTCCAGATTTTGCAAAACTCGATGCTGGCACAGACTACTGCTACTGGGAGCCAAAATACTCAGTAGTGTTTCACAGAATGTTTCATGAAACTGTTTCAACGGTTGCATCAATGTTTCAGCCTCACAAGAACCGTGAAACGCCACTTACACCCGCCTGAAACATGAAACATGAAACATGAAACGTTAGTTGATGACGACTACTTTTCCTTGTGACAGTGACGATAAAAAGTTGAGAGTTTTACGATATGTCAAGACCTAAAAAACAACCAACATCTATAAGCACGAACGCACCCAACATAAACGAGCCTGAAACTATAACAGAGAAAGCATCAATGCCATCAAAAAAGGTAATTCATTTGATGTTAGATGCTGGGCGTTCCAGTATTAAATATCAGGCTTTCGTTAATAACGAAACTGGCACAACACCAGTAATGAAGACCGAATCTTTGGTGTGTTGTGTGCCATCAGTACCATTTGGAGAATTAGGAGCTTTCAGCCTAAGCCGAGGCAAAGATGAAAACAACAAAGATGTTGTAGAGCATTGGGTTGTAGGCTCCTCAGCCAGACTGCAAGGTAAGGAATATATAGCGATGAGTGATTCCGAGAATCACAAAGTATACTACTTCCCCATCCTTGCACTAGGCGCGATCGCCTCCTTGCCAAATCTGCTTGAGTTGTCCACGGGCACGAGCGACAAGCGTAGAACCTTGCACATTCGTTTATCAACGCTCTCGCTAGCTTCCCCATTAGAACTAAAAAAAGCCATTGAACAATGCAAGTGGATCGCGGTAGACGGTGTTAGATATCGTCTGTGCTTCTCAAAACTTGGCTTTCTGGGATTTCCAGAGGGATATGGCGCGTCACTTTGGGCAAGCGAACGCTTTGACGATAAACAGTTCCATACTTTTGATATTGGATATGGTACAGCCACAATCAGCGAATACAGTAATCTCGGCAAATTACCAAAACGGGTAACTTGTAGTCCCAATGGTGGCGGCGGTGTCGCCACACTAATCAAAGAATTTTCCAGAGCATTGAGCAACACCGATTCTTCTAAAATGATTCGCCCCTCCCAACTGCGCGAGATTTTAGAAACTGCAACCGTTGGCGATAACGGCATAAGTGCGATTGCACCTGATGGCGAAGACATTGGGAGTGAGTTAGAGAACGCGATTCATTCATGGATGAAAGATTCTCCCTTGGCTTATGCCCTAGATGACATATCCGTGAAAGCTAGACGCAGCAAAGTAACTTTGTGTGGCGGTGCGTTTGCGATCGCACCCGTGCAGATGTTGATAAAAGAAAGATTACTCAAAGGGAGCATTCCAGAAAGTAATTTGTTGATTCCAGAAAATCCGGGAACCGTTGCTTTATCAGAGATGAAAAAACTTTACTTAGGAGAAACGACCGATGTTAAACAAGCGGCTTAATTACAACGTTCCTCAAGACTTGACTCCAGCCATCAGAATGCTTGCAGAAATGGATGGGACAACCCCCGCTTACTGGTTGAGGAAAGCTCTAGAGAAAGTAGTAAACGAAAGGTTTTCTGTCAATAGCAATCATCAAATCAACTTAGGTAATTTGGAGGCTTGGAGAGGTGAATAATATGATGATGTGCAATGTTAGCACAGAAGAAATAGTAATCATTCTGGCTGGTGTTGAGCAAACTTTAAGATTGATTCAAGCTACTCCCGAATACAGGAGGCTGCAAACATCAGAGCATTTTACTACATCAAATGACTTGGTTTTGAATGATGCCATTCAATCAATTTCTGAAGTTCTAGATGGCATTGAAAAAGTACAACTCGCTAACAGTTCTGATGAAGAATAATTCTGCAAACGCTTGCCCGGTCAAGAAAAGCGTTCGTAGTTGTGACTTACATCAGGGATGAAATCAGTACACACATTCAAGGATACCAAAATGGCGCACCCCGTAGGATATTACTCCCTCTCTCATGACAATGCACTCATTAAAGATATGTGTGAGACATGGGGCGAAGGACTAGAGAAGATGAGCGAATCAGACACGCTCTGGTTAATTGCAAAAATCGCTCATCAAGCATGGTTAGAGTGTGATTCTTCTACCGCTCCTAGCAACGAAGCGGAGTCAGCATTGAAACGACTGCATGAGTTAAAGCAATGGGAAAAGTTTGCACTGATTACCGCGATGGCACAGTGAGATGTACAAGAAACAACTCTACTTAGCTTTGGCTGGTGTTGGCATCTGCATGTTGCCTGTAATCATCCCTTTAGTACCCAAGTTGGGGGCTTATGCAGAAGCCGAGAGATTAAAAGCCACCGAAGGATTAGAACGTCAGCGCATAGAAGAACGGGCAAAAACCAGCGATGCCTTATATGAGGCGGGAGTCATGCCCACAACTCGTTCTCTAAGAATCACGAATTATTTTGACAGCAGTAAACGCAATCCCAGACCCGACCCGACCCTATACCTTGATGACGAGATTGTTGATGTGTTTGACGCAACGGGTAGGTGTATTGGGCGAATTGAAGAAGGAATTTGGAAGTGGAAGCACAAAGCCAAAGAGGTTTGTAAAAGCGTTCAAAATATTAAACCAGTGAGGAAAAAGTAATGGCGTTAGGTTCATCAAGTTCGGAGAGTGGCAGTACTGGTAACAGCGATGGTAAACCCAAGGGTAAGAAGCGAACGCTTGGTGAAATCATCGATTTTTGTGCCAAGGCTGTTGTGATGATTGTTGGTTTACCCATTAGGGCAGCCGCCGCTATAGTCAATCAGTTTGTTGCTAACGGTGGCGCGGGTCGTGCCTTGGTAGGCGGGATTTTATTTATTGGTGGTTCTGTAATTAGTGCTGATTCAACTTGGCAATTAATCTTTACTGGGCCGCCTATTTGCCCCTGGTTTGAGCCGACTTGGAATTGGCTAAATGTGCCGTTTGCACTGTTCAACCCATTCTCTTACTTGGCATTTATGATTTCGGTAGGTGTGCAAGTAATCGAAGCCCACGCCCTGCGCGGTAAAAACCCAGATTCAGCTAGGCGGGAACTTCAAGACCACATGGTTTATGAGCTTGAAACCAAGCCTAGTGGCAAGATTGACCTTGTTGGTGAACTTTGGAAGGATTATAAGACCGCAGGTACACGCGATCGCTCAAGCGCTGGGTTAGTTGTGATTGCTGTTTGGGTGTTCGATATTGTCACCACCTTTGCAGCTCGTAACCCATTTCAATTTACAGATCCATTCATGATTTTTGGCTGCATCTTATTTAATATCGGCACAATGATGGCGGGTGAAATTGGGTTCGCCATTTGGGGATTGACCAAAGATTAAAGTGAGTGCCGTTCAACAACTCTCTCCACTGAGCGGCACTCACTACTCAACGAGGCATTTGTTTTATGCATTGCAATAATATCCCAAAAATTACAACTAAGGAAACGGAACATTTGCGATCGCAATATCCTAATTTGTCTCACTTGGAAGCCGGGAATATCGCCCAATGGCTGCAAGAGAGAAAAGATGGATTATTTGAAATGGCACGGCAATCTGAGAACGAAGCAGACATGACCCGTGTACTTGGCTTGATGGCAGGCGGGATAGGAGCGGTTTGTTATGCGGTCAACCCACTGGCTATAGTTGGTGGTTTAATTGGCGGTGCTGCATGGCTATGGTTTGTTGTCGAACACTCCAACCGCACTAAAGAAATTGCACCAATACCATTTGTACGTGGCAACTTTATAGACGCGGTTGCTCGTGCTGGTGACTATGATACTAGGAGCAATTATCAAGCGGATCATCTTGCTAATACTGTTAAATTCTTAGAGCGACAATCAGCAGAAGAGTACGCCTTTCTTCTAGCTGAGTTTGAAAATATTGGGCAATATTTAACCCAAGTTGAACCAGGAAAACGTTTTTACGCTTATCGCTGGATGTTTGGCTGGTTTGGCAAACTTAAAGGTCGTCAGCTACCGACTTATCAAAGCATGGCTCTCCATTTACAGGATGTGACGATTGACAGCCGTGTGAATCTGTCGGAGATAAGTGCTATTGCACAGGCTCAAACCCAGTTACCACCCACCGTAGATATTAAGCAATTTCAATCACCACAGGTAGATATTCATCACAGCCACCAAGCTGCTTCTCCTTCTAAACCTACAGAGTTACAGCCATCAGCTAATGGGCTTTCACCAGAGACTATAACTCATCTCCCTCTGACGAATAGAGCAAACGCACTCATCGCGGCTTTAACGAAAAGTGGTTTCCAAATAGAAGACATGATGAGTTCTCAAGTCATTGCGATCGCTGGCACTCAGCGAGGTGGTAAGGGAACCTTAGCAGCAATCTTAGCAACATTATCTCTAGCTTTAGATTCGGGATTAAACACCCAATACTTTACAGCCGGGGTGGACGTTTACCCCTTTAGTTGCAATCTGATTTCTGCTCTTAAATACCCGGAAAAAGATGCAGACGGGGCAGATAAACTAGTCGCCCGTGACTTGCTTAAATTTCTTAAAGGCTTAGATGCAAGTGAACCTTACTCCCACAAAAACTTACTGTTAGTCATTGATGAGGCGATGCGCTTGCTGTCCCTACTTGATGAGAGCGATCGCACTTGGGCTATTCAATATTTACTTTCTCGCTTCGCCAAGTGTGGCGGTACATTAATCATTGTCTTGCATGGCTCCAATTTAACTTCTGTGGTTGGCAAGGCCACAGCAGGACTAGCAGATACCTTTAAGCAATCAGTTAACTTCATTGGCTGTGTAGCTCAGTCTGTCAGCGCTGGTGGATTGCGAAAGATTAATGTTGCTAGTGGCGAATATTTCAAAGCCAACCCTAATAACTTTGCTGAACCTGTTAGCGGTGGCAATCTTGGCATGATTCCTGACTGGCTAAAGATGGAGTTACACCCAGGAAATGGTCAGCCAGATCCTGCTAGAACATTACTCAAATTCTTCCCGGAACTGGTGCAGCATCACCAGCCAGCAGTTATGCCCAGAGGGGAGAAAATTGCACCAGATGACGCAGTTAATCAGCTTGAGTCTATTTTCTCAAAGCCTACCCAAGAGGTTGAAATTGCAGAGCTAGAAGAAATGAGTATTTCTCTTGCGGATTTGGAGCAGATTTTAAACATTGTTACTTCAGCCGTTGCAACACCAGTCAGCTTTGCTGCGATTAGAAATAGCCGAAAGTGGGGTGAAGATAAACCTAGTGTTCGGTATTTAAGAGGTGCGATTGCACAACTTATAGAATCCAAGCAATTGAACGGTAGCGAGAAGTTAGGGTTTACCGCTTTTTAATATAACTGCAATCTCAAAAAGCCGTTCAGAAAGCACTTAGTTCAAAGATATCAAGACATCAAAAGCCTGAAATCCTAGTAATGGATTTAAATTTATGCACCCAATTGAGTTTAAGAAAAAGTGGCAGTTAACTTACGACGACCTTGCACTTGTCTTGGGTTATCAAAGTGATTTCACTGTCCGTTGCTGGGGGATAAATGGAAAACGCAAGCGTAACCCTCAAAAAGTTGTCTATGTAGCTTGCAGACTTCTAGATGAGAAGTGGTCAACTCAAGGTAAACTTGTGGATTCTTATCTCTGATTATTTGTATGATTGGGGCAAATATCACGTTAAGCCTGTTTGCCCCAATCACTATATATTGCCCTTCATCTTTGATTAGGATCAGTCCGCAAACGCTTTTCTACCCGTTGTAGCTTGGCATTACTATAATCTGTACGCTGCAAAATTGCTCTCAAATAGATGTCGATATCGTTCGAGATATTTACCGGAATAAATTGATTGAGTCCGAAGAACGTTAACAAAGCAAATGATGTAGTAATCAACGCCATCGTCCCATATTTACTTATGGGTTCAGCGCGATAAACCTCTTTCTCTATGGTGATGGGTTTTGGGGGAGGGCTGTTCTTCAACTCCTGAATAACCGTAGTCAAGTTCTTCATGTGAATCAACAGGTCGTTCCAGTTCGACTTTAACTGTGATATTTCGGTCTTTAGCCCTTTGAATTCTAAGCTTTCTAATGTCGATGAGGATTTGCTTATACTCTGTGACTGACTCAGTAAGTGAGTTAATTCTTGTCTCAAATTCTCGTTGCTCTGCTCGGAATCGTTCGAGGAGAGATTCTGATTCTTCAATTCCCCCGTCAGCATCTCGATTGTCACCATCGCTTTGCTGAGGAGTTGATTCTGAATTAAATTCGTTTGCGCCCATGCTTGTAACTCCGCCCTATCGCGTTCGCGTTCAGTTTTCTGTGATTGCTTAAAATTTTCAAACTCTCTATATAATCTGCCTAGTGCTATCTTGACTTCCCCCTGTTCACTGCTCTCTACGAAATCGGCAGTTTCAGAATGAGGATTGCTGTGATTGCCGTTGCTATTATTATTGTTGCTCATTAGTTTTCTTTTTACCCCGACGAGAAGTAGATACTGTTACCGATACTTGATCTGAAGTCGAAGTATTAGAGGACTCAGCAACAAGACTTACCTCTGACTGCTGCAACCCCAAATAAACCCCAGCCTTTTCAAGCTCTGGTTTCGCCTGATCCAAAAATCCACTCACTAGCAGGTAATCTCCAAAGGGAAATCCATTCTCTTCAGTCGCAGCCGAGTAAGGTAGACCTTTTTCTGTCAACGTGTCAAAGGTCGAGTAGTCTAGCTCTGGCATTTCTATTTCTATGCCTTTCAATTCAGATATCGCTGCCGAGGTTTTGCTATTCTCCCAACGCTGAAAACCTGAACCTTTATCCCAGCACAGATTTTTTACCACCACATAATCTGCTTTATCGCCACAGAACTCAGCCATAGTTTTTAAGCTAGTGATCACCGAATACCCAAGGTTAAGCACAGTCACCAGTGTTACCCGATAACCTAAATCGCCTGCAATCTTGAATAGCCCAAACTTACTGATAATCTCCCTGGTTTTATTGCTTGATGCCCCCGGCATATCTACTATTATTGAGTCGGGTGATTCCGCTTTTATTTCCGTAAAGAAGCGTTTCGCCTCTGCCACCTCTAGGAAGTTCAACAGCCTTACCCCTGAGCCAAAATTTTGATAGTACTCGTACAGTTCTGGATTCTCTGTATCTGCATCATAAGCTAGATAATTAATTCCTTTATTGTGTATTACATCAAGTAGCAAGCGAGTAAAGGCAGTCTTCCCTGTACCACCCTTGCCCCCCAGTATCATCACTATTCGTTTCATATTTCACTCCTATCAGTGATGTTGAATTGGGCAGAAGTCGTAGGTGTTGTTTTTTTGCGTTTCGTAGTTTGAGATGGTGAAGGTGAGGATAGTTCACTACTATCAGGTGGTGAACTATCTACCTCTACTGCTGGAACATCATTGTTAGTTGTGGTTGAAGAATCAGTTGATTCTGGCTCGGAGTCAGAATTAACTGATTCTTCAACCGCTTTAGATTCTGATGAATTACTCGAACTATTCTCCGTTATTGTTGAAGCTTTTTTATGAAAAATCTTCAGACCACTGGCCGCTAGTTCTACCCCATGACCTTTAAACACATCAGAAACATCGTCATAAGAGTAGCCAGCATCTAACATATCTTGAATAGGTTTAGCCAAACTGAGGACTAAATCTGACAGGCTGATAGTCTTAGGAGTTGCCGCTTTCTGTTTGAGACTGGTTTGAATATCTTCTATTTTTGATAAAGGAACAGCTTTCGGTTTGCGAGACATAGCCACCAGTAGTAACAAATCATTCCATTGTAAAAAATTCGCGGTCAGAAAAAGTTTAAGTTTCTTGTCGTGATGTGACGAATATCAATAAAAGAGGGTTTGTATCCTCGTGAGGTAGACTAGTCTAAAAAAGCAGTTACCCATGAATCAACACTCTGATATCAAAGGGATAGGGCAGCATTGTTAAACAGACCCAGCCCTCGGTTACACTCTTGTTGTTGCACAGAGTCACTCGTAGGTCGCCCAAGTCTCGTACTCCCCCAGCCTCCCGTTGTGCCTCATGGCTCTCGTTACCTCAGTCCTGTCGTGGGGGCATAGGCAAGCAATACACCGTAACGCACTACGTGCTACTTTTACCTTCGGTAAAAGCGGTGTGTTTGCTTGTTGGGGGTGTCCCCCAAACCCCCAAGAATCAGGTCTTTTAAAGGGGTTAATAAGTCAAGAGAGTTCCGGGTTATTCGCCTACCTGCTCGGCGCAGAGCGCCGTAGCAGCTACAGCGAATAACCCGGTGAAAAATAAAAAATCAAATAATCAAACGCCTAACTAGTTATGCAGCCAGACCCCCGCACCAATCTCAGTAATCAACTAGCTGACACATTAACCAATCGGTCAGTAGCACCAGATGAAAAGCGAGAAATAACAATCACGTTTAGGGCTAGCTATGCTGAAAAAGCGAGGCTAGAGCAACGGTGTACTGGAGTGGTGCAAAGCGACTATATAAGAGCGAGATTATTTGACTACCCTTTGCCACATCCTAAATTAGTCATTCCCGAAGTTAACCGACAGGCTATCTATGAGTTAAAGAAGATTGGTAACAACCTGAATCAGCAGACTAGAGCTATCAACGAAGCTGTAAAAATTGGTAGTCAACCGTTGACGCTGGAGGTGAAATCATATCTGAAAACTCTTGAAGAACTGACAGCCCTTTTAGAACATACTCGCCAATCACTCACTCAGTCAACAGCAGAGGGGCAGTGAAATGATTACCAAAGTCAAGGCTAACAAATCATTTCGTGGTACTACCAAATACGTCTTAGAGAAAGAGAAAGCTAAGATTATTGGTGGGAATATGTATGGAAAAAGTACCAATGAATTGGTAGAGCAATTTACCCTATCAGCCCATCTTAACCCCCAACTCAAAGACCCATGCTATCACTTAATGCTTAGTGTACCGAAAAATGATAGAACGCTAAATGATGACGAATTAGCTAATCTATCCCAACGTCACTTGGCATCGGTCATTGTACTATCGCGGCTTAAGGGTGATGAAGCTCAAGTTAAACAGCCTGATAAAAGGATAGCTGACACCAAACTAAAAGAGCTAGTTGATGAATTTATAGAATCAGAACTGCCAGCTTATGACTTCTTTATAGCGCGACACTCAGACAAAGAACACGACCACACCCACATTGTTGCATCTAGAGTTAATAACCTAGATGGTAAATCTATCCGCACTTGGAATAATTACGCCCACTCTGAACACTCCGCCCGACTACTAGAGCGAGAATTTCAGCTAACTCAAGTCCAAAGCAGTTGGGAAAGTAAGCAGAAAGCTATGACTCGTAATCAGCTTGAACGAGTCGAACGCGATGGACTTCCAGGCGAAGAAATAATGCGACGGGCTATTGAGCAAGTGGCAACAGATAAACCCACAATGCCCCAGCTAATTGAGCGCTTATGGAGAGAGCATCAAGTCCAAGCTGTCGTTAGTTATTACGGTCACGGTGGCGTAAGGGGCATCAAGTTTAGCATTGATGTCGGCTCAGTTAATGAAGATGGTAGCCCCCGTTTGCTCTGGAAACAGGGAGGTAATCTCAATAAATATAAGTGTTCCTTTACAAAACTCCAGTCTGAATTAGGGATAAACTACGACCCATTACGAGACGATAGCGAAATTAAACGTTTAAATAGTTTCTTAGAATCTGTAGATAATAACCAAGTTAATCAACAAATAATATCAACCGCATTACCTAAAGAAGCTCAAGCCATAGCCGAAACTAAACACCAGCTAACCCCAGCTAAATCAGATGCGGAACAACGAGCCAGTTCAGAACTCATAAATACAATTTTTGACTTTATTGAACAGTCAGTAGTTGAGTCAATTTTGATTGAAACATTACCACAGTTAACAGAACAACTGTCTGAGTATCATCAGAATTTATCAGCCGTAAGAACCACATACGACGAGCTATTAGCGGCGATTGCTGAAAGGGAACAACTCTTATCACAAAGAACTGTAAATACAATTGCTGACTTTATTGAACAGTCAGTAGTTGATGATGCCTTAAGTGAAACGTTACCACAATTAACAGAACAACTCTTTCAATATCGGCAGCAGCTAGCTAAGAATAAAGCTGTATTCGACGGACTAGACGCGGCGATTACTCAAGAGTTACAATCCCATGTAGAGAAGAAAGCTATTTCATCAATTTCTGATTATATTGAGCAATCGACTGTTGAATCAGCCTTAACCCAAACAGTATTAGAATTAACGCAACAACTTTCTCAATACAAAGAGCAGCTTGTTACAGCTAAAACTATATTTAATGACCTGGATGCAGTGCTTGTGACTGAGTTACAATCATATCTAGATAAAAGAGCCATTTCATCAATTTCTGATTATATTGAGCAATCGACTATCTCTTCAGCATTAACCCAAACAGTATTAGAATTAACGCAACAACTCTCTCAATCTCAGCAGCAGCTATCAGCCGGAAAAACCATATTCGACGACCTGGAAGCAGCGATTGTTTATTTGGATCAACTCCATAGATCACAAAAAACAGTGGATGCAGTTGCTCTTAATAAAGCTCAAACTCTAGCCACAGATAAACCAAAGCTAACCGCAAGTCAAACAGCCGAGTTATACAAGCATTACAGCGCCGGATTGCAAAACTTATTAGTGACTGACCGAGACAAAGAAATTGCTGTCAAAGCGCTCTTAGATAATAAGCCAGCCGAAGAGGTTGAAGAAATTATCAAAGCCAGTCCAGCCGAATGGACTACTAATGAAGCCAGAGAATTGGTACTAATCGCTAGCAATCAACTGGTAACTCAAAAGTCAGAACCAGAACAGTCACTCGATGAAAAGCAGCGCAAAGAAGAGGAATTCTTAGCCGAAGCTGTGCCTATTGCTGTTGAATTAATCAACTGGCAATTAAGAGAAAATGGCTCAAATAGCCTTAGATTCAAACGTGCCACTCTGGAGAAGCAAGGTAGAGAATTGGTATTTACCCATGATGAACGAGGTGAGATTTTTCGAGTGGCAGTCAACCGAAACCAGTCAGGTGAGCTTGAGTATTCACCGATTAATGTGGGGGAAATAGAGAAAGAAGATATTCAACTTTGGTCAAAGGCAGACGGCGTATTGCAAGAAATAAAAGAAGAACAGCAACAATCAAAAAGACAAACTAAAGGAATCTCTCTCTAGGCAATAGTGTAACTCTTAATCGCTTCGTTCAAATACGCGTGCGAGTAGCATTGGAACTAAAATGTACGCTAACGACTGATTACTGTGATAACGATAATAATTTTACCTTCTTCAATGCCTCATTCTGACCGATAATTCAGGCTTTGAGCGTATTTTTCCTGTGATAAGAATCTTTATCACAGGAATAAACAAAATTTAGGGCGACTGCTCAAACTCAATTATAGTAAGCATCTTGGGCTTAACGTACATTCTTGTTCCATTGCTACGAAAGGGCGTTGTTCTAATATATTGCGTTTATATAGCAAATATATGTATACTAACTTGATACAATAATCTTAAATGTCGATGGACTTCTTGTTTAAGTTAAGGTTTTCCACGTAACTACAATACTTTTAGTCTTGCTTTTTTTATTTGTACAAGAAGTCTAATGTAGCTGAGAAAGTGTTAACCAAAGTTCAAAGGAGAAAATATGTCTAATTACCCTTCGGGCAATACAAATGATGACCAACCTCAACTCTCTAGAGGACGATTAAAAGCTTTCCTTTCCCGTAGGCATCTTTTAAGTAGTGCGATTTTTGGCGGCACAGCAGTTGCACTAGTTTTAAGTGTACCTGAACGCAATGAGGCTCAAGTGATCGATAATAAAACGAGCGCTACCGTCGAAAAAATCCTCGCAGCGATTGACCGAATGCCTTCTCTATCAAATTACGATCAGGACTTGTTTCTTAAAGCTGCAAGCCTCATATTAGGTATAGTGGAGAAAGATGCTAATGCACGTTCTTCTTACGATGCTCTTCATGCATATATAGACCAACCTTTAATAAAAGTTGAGTCTGGGTACAAGACAAATTCCTTGGGTCTTTCTGAAGAAATAAGTAATATAATAGGTGCGACATACCTTCGTGCTATCGAGATCCTCCATAGTAGTACCTTATCTGAAGAGGCTGTTTTAACCAAGCTTAGGAACCCCAAAGGAGTTTTCGATAGCTTTGAAGAGGATTTTATAGCTTCACTATCGAACGCAGTACAATCTAAAGTTCAAAGTTACACACCTTTTTCCTATACTTTGTCTAATGCTACTGAACAAGTTGTATCTCTAGCGGAAAGTATTTACATTCAGCAGGAAGCAGGACAGGACAATCTAAGAGCCTGTAGTATCAATGGTCAGCCAACACGCGCATGGGTATGTATCATTTTTATCGTTATAATAGTAATTTTAATAGTATAAGTTAATGATCTAACGGCTTTTGTGACACTCGCAAGGACAACAGATTGAATTGGAAGATGACTTTCCGCAAGGGTTAAAAGTGCAGCGAGTCCACCTGCGGAAAAGCCAAATAAACCAAGGGGCGAGTTCCTGTCTAAATCATAATGCAATCGCAATACCTCAATACCAACTTGGTCTGTCAATAAGCACTATCAGTCTGATGCTAGGAGCCAGCGCCTCGCAAGAACAGTGCGATGCATTGGCTGCTGAAACCTTTGTTAGCAAGGCTTTGGAGCGAGTCAGAAAATCTCGTTGCTTACTTTTTGATTACTGATGAGCTTTAGTATAAATAAAAATCTAATTAAGATAATATGCCATAGATTTTAATCTATGTAATGTCCTCTCCCTGAAGACCACATCTCTAGATGCTCAAATCCCAAAATTTTTGGGAATACTAAGTTTACGTTTTTACGAGACATAAATACATACTTTACAACCCTAGATAAATTGCAATCTCGATAGAGTTGGCATTTCTCCAGGGTTTTTTATATGCAATAGGTTTATTAGCGCAAAGTCTGTACAGTACCAAATAGCCTAATCCCAAGATTTCGATACGGGAAATGCGACTTTAGGGCAGAATATGTACGTACTCTGAAGAAACAAGCCACCCTGGTGTAAGAGCGGCAATCGCCTTTGTTGATTATGTCGTCAAGCATAGCAAAGTCATTTTTATTAACTTTAAAGTTAAATCGGCGAGCTTAAATAAGCGTGAAATATCGTGACTAAGGAAGAGTTTTACTGGAGTAAACACATTGTGGCTATTGAGTGGTGGCTGCATGAATGTGACTTGCTAGATAAATTAACTTGGGCAAGGCTGAGGGTGTTTGATGATGGTACGGCTGACTCTTGCTTTGACGACGGAGGTAAATTGTACGGTTTTGAAAATCGGAATTCTGCGGGGTACATTCTAAGCGAGGACGAATATATAAGCTTTGAAGGGATGGATGAAGAGGATGAGCAAGAGTACGGAATAAAGCTGGCAGAAATTTACACTCCTGTTTGGCTAGACAATCCTGACCAACTATTTGAATATCTTGGAAGCTACTAAGCGATACCCAACAAGCTCCTCCACTTCAGATGAAGAAAGAAGCCAGCCTGATGTAGCAGCAAGCTCTAGCCCTTTGAGGTGCTGTAGTGAGTGATTCTAGAACTCGACGTAAAACGTCTTACTTTGCTAGTGGCGATCGCAAATAAATTGTCTTAAAGTCAGTAGATTCTTTATTCTACATTCTTTATTCTAGTTTCTAGATTCAATAGTGCTGACTGCAAATTCTCCTCTGAATCAATCTCTTCCCAGTTTACGGGCATTGCCTTGAACAATTCCAAAGCAGCTTGCACCCAAACTTCCTTCGGTACTTTAGCACCATGCTTGCGCTTACCTTTTTTTAGTAGATCGTTGAGCCAGTCGTTCAGTTCGATAGGTAGGCGCAGATTCACTGCCTCTCTATCACCTTTAATCAAGAATCTAGATTCTTGATTATTGATTATTTCTTCAGTAGGCTGAGTTTCTACCTCAGTCTTGTTAAAAACCCCTTTTGCTAAAGGATTAGCACCGAGAACTGAACGCGACTTATTTTTATTTACTGCCATTTATAAACCTCATTAACTAATTCCCGATAAGAAGAAGCACCTACACCGTTTGGGTCGTACTCAAAAATAGATTGCCCGTGAGAAGGTGCTTCTCGGATTTTCACCGTCTCAGGAATCACCGTTTTAAACATCTTTGAGCCAAAATGCTCAGTTAGGGCATCCAAAACTTCTTTACTAAGATTGTTCCTGCGGTCATACCGAGTTGCCAGCACACCTGCTATGGCAATGGGATGATCTAGCTGATCTCTAACCAAAGTCAGGGCGTGTTCAATTCCTTGAACCCCCAACAATCCTAAGTAGCTCATGTCCACTGGGATAATCACCCCATCGCTTGCCATTAGTGCATTGATGGCAAACACACCCACGTTGGGCGGACAATCTATCAGCACAAAATTATATTTATCTAATATTGGAGCGATCGCTTTTTTGAGTAGCAGTTCTCTGCCTGGACGACCAGATATTGGAATTTCTTCTTCTGCCAGCAAGATGTTAGATGGTATTACATCTACACCACTAGCAGTTGTCACCAGTACCTGTGCTAACGGAACCTTGTGCTGCAACACATCTTTTAGCTGAAATTCTAGCTGCCAGATGGGAATCCCTAGTGCAGCACTGGCGTTTCCTTGTGGGTCGATATCAATAACTAATACCCGTTGCTTTTTAAACTTGACCAGACCCACAGCTAAGTTGTAAGCGGTGGTCGATTTCGCCACCCCTCCTTTCATGTTGAAGACAGCCAGTTTTTGGGTCACGTTTACATTTGACTCAGTTTGCTTGTGTGGCAAATATTATAGATGATGTATTCTATATTCTTGATTATTTATTCTTTAATCTACATTATCTGACTCATACAGCCATAACACGTAAGCGAATGGCACTAAGAAAAGCTGAAAGGCTTGTGGTTTAAGCAGTTTGCAATTGCTTTTGTAATTCGTGCCGGGGTTTGGTCATCAAGGGGTAAATTTTGGGGCGACGTTTACGAACTCGTGGTTCACTGCGACCTGGGCGGTCGAGAACAGCCTTGTGAGCAATAACTGTTAACAAAGTGCGATAAATTCGGACACGTTTTGTTGAAGTTGCTGCTAATAATTTAGGAATAAAGTTAATTAAATGGTGGCGAGTACCTTGCTCTTGATAGCGTAATGGAGGAGTGGTGTAAGTAGTTCCGGCATCCCACATCAAACTACGAAGTAGATTATAAACCAGCAAAAAAACGTAAATTTCTTTGCGTACTATTGAGGGTGTTTTACATCGCAGAATATCCATACCCAAGGTAGTTTTTAGATGTCTTAAATCCAATTCGACATCCCAACGTTTATCGTCAAGCCCAACAATCTCCAGAGCATAGACACTGTTGATCCATCTATTACCAACACATTTCGACCACACCATAAATTTTCTTGGTTCACTTTTTCTTCTAAGCTTTGTGCAGAGAAATTAAAAAGCTTTTCTAATAATTTTTCTGGCAATCATGGTAAGAATTAAATTCGGAAAATTCAGCTCTGATATAAAGCCTTTTTCCTTTTAATTATAGAATTTCAGAACTACCTTCAAGTTTTAGTCGTATCAAACAACCGCCCAAGCGTTTTACCCTGTGCGATCGTTAATTGGAATTAGCTTCTAGCCTTTTTCTAATATCGTCTAAAGGCGATTCAGGTTCATCAGGTTCATCGGAACAAAATTCCAGAGAAACACCGCCTGCCTGGTTATTAGTTAGTTTACTTATTTGAATTTTTAGCTTACCCTTCTGCCAACCCTTCCCACTAACTCTAAGAATTTGGCAATCTTTAATAGAGTGGAATTGAATTTCATTTAAACCGATACTTTCTTGACCGATAGAAAGTGAACTTAATAAACCAATAACATAACATCGAAATTTTTTAGTTTCTTCATAATATATGGCTTGACTTAACTTATTCTTCGCTTCTTGAGAAAGCATCTCTTTTAACTTACTGACTTTAAATGTATCTTTTTCAAAGAAAATAACATCGTCGTCACAATTTAGAGGGATAAACCTATCATTCATATTAATGCCGTAATTATACATAGAAAAAGTAACAAAAAGCGTAATTTAAAAACTACGCACTGTAAACAAAGATTAGCTTTTCAAAGCTAGGAATAAGGCTTACCTGGATAAATCTTCCAAAGGTCGTTTTGAAAGTCAAAATCCCATTCGCTCTCATGACTCAATTCAGAAAGTTTATCGTAAATTTCTTCTAACCCATCTTTGATAGATTCCAAAGAATACTTAAGAGCCGAAACTCTTGGTTTTCCCTCTCGTTCGCTGCTATCACTATAGAATACAAGTGGATAATATGAATCTGTTTGATCGACTAAAATAAACCCCTTTCCTCTTTCAAATGGTGGTATAGCGAGTGGGTATAATTCAACAAACTTATCGTCACATTGGTATGACTTCTCATTATTAAATGATGTAATAAGTCTATCTACTTCTTGCTTCATCCAAGCCTTATTTTTACCATCAATAATATTTTTGGCTATTGAATAACTAAGAGCGTGTCTGTAATAAATAGGGTATCCAACATTACCATCATCTCTCATCCCCTCACTCAAAAACCATTCTTCTCTATTAAAAATTTCTAAATTGCGAGGCATAAACTATTTATCCTTAAAGAACTATTTTTTATAGTTCCCATAAATATTAGGATATTTATCAGTATTATTTCGTATCTTAGTGCCATTCGGCTTTGTAGCTTGTTCCTTATCCCCTCAGCTTCGATGTCGTCCTACTATCAATTCACGACATTAAGGGCAAATGATTCAGCTAGTAGAAAATCTAGCCCATCTCCTAAGTCCTGAAATAGATTAATCCGGGCAGCTACATATATATCCATCAGTATCAGATGAATTACTGCCGTCTTGCCTTTAGTTATGCTTTAATTCCCAGTTTATTAAAAAAATATTGATTAATTAAATACAAAATTTAATTATATTATTTGCTATTTGCAGGAAAGCTATTGTTAGTTTTTGGATTTGATCAACTTGATTTTGCGACCACACAGCGCGATTTCGCAAAGGTCTTATTTTTCTCAGTTTTACAGGTTCCATTTTAGACAATTTTGTTATTGGACAATTTAACCACATACTATTTTGAATAAGAATATTCATATCTTCTATTCCCCCAAAGTAAAACATGTCATTTGGCTTATTTTGTATAATTAAAGGATCATTTTTTGTTTCTTCTTCTATTCTGATAGCAAATCGTTTAACACTTTTTGCTATATTGGAAGCCATAAGTTGATCTGCTACCATAATTTCTCCTTTTAATTTATTTTTAGGTTTTCTTGTATCATATCCATTGAAAATCCAACCTGCAAACATAGGTTTACCAAGATTTAAATATTTTTGGTTATGAGGATTATTTCTGTTATACTGACCACATCCTAATTGCCATTCATTAATAAAACGTGGTAACGTTTCACCTATAAGCTCTACGCAATATGAGCAGAATATATCAGATGTGCAAGGAACGATAAAATAATTTGAAGAATAAAAAGCAATTCTAACCAAATTACTAAATGAAGGTGGTAAATCAATTAATACGTAATCATAATAACAAGAACTGTTAGCTTCTTCTATGATTCTATTTATTATTGAATATTTTTCAAGTCCATTACCAGTAAGCAAATCAGAACCAACGCTAAGAGATTCCGAATAAACGTTGAGCCAAGCATCACTAGCGATTAAATCAACGTCATGATGAGTGTGAAATCCTTTATGTGTATATAGTTGTAACTGTCCATCATTCTGTAAAAAAGGCTGTAAAAAAGCTCTTACTGTAGTTCCGTAAGGAGTATTTGGACTTGGAAGAATATTTTGAAATCTTTTACCCAGGATGGCTATTGAAAGATTAGATTGTGGATCGAAATCTATTAAAAGTACTTTTTTACCCTGACGTGCAAGTGCATCTCCTAAATTCCATGTAATAGTAGTTTTTCCAACGCCACCCTTGTTATTGAATACTGAAATTACTTTAGTCCTTTTTGGCAACATAAATTAAATTCTCTGTTCAAGAAACATAATTTAAGTATTCCCATAATCTGAATGAAAAATTCTTATAAAATAAACGAGGCTAATCTTGGGCAGATTGGAAATTTCCAGCCCCTTCTTCTGGGATGTCGTGATACTGGGTTTTATGCTTGTCTTTGGTGGTAAACTTTCGTTGGTAGCTCCAGACTTGATATCAGTCTTGGGAAGTGCCAGTGCTTCCGATATCCGACAACTAATAAACAGGCAAGCCCATTTCCAGAGCGTGATCACATGAGGTTAAGTACTCCCTTGATGAATAATCGCTACTTATCATAATTTTAGATATCACAAATCTCCCCAATCAAAATTCAAGAACCGCCGAGCATTCAGCTTTGTATATTTCTCCGTGTGTTTGATATCACGGTGTCCCAGGAAGTCCTGAATTTCCCTAGTGTTGTAACCCTGATTCACCAGATAGTACCCGCAAGCATGGCGCATCATGTGACAGTGAACTTTGATATCAAGCCCAGCCTGTGCCGCCAGTCGCCCAAGCAGCTTTCGCACTGCATCAGTTGACATCACCTCACCACGCTCAGACACGAAAATATATTTGCTATCAGGCAGCATCTCTCTGAGTTCTTTGAGCAAAACTAATTCATCGTCTCTCAAGGGATGCACCCCTGAGTCACTGCCCTTTTCCCTGGTGATGAAAATCTGACGTTCGGCCCACATGACCGCATCCCAGCGCAAACCGCACTTAGCCCCTACAGCTTCCCCCACCCTCAGACCGTGGCGAAACATGAGCAACATCAGTGTATAATCACGGTGAGAATAACGAGCTTTGCGTTCTAGTGCGGCATCAAGAATACTTCGCACCTCGCTTGGTGTAAGGTATTCTCTAGACCTGTAATGCTTGTTGGGTAGACGAACTGGGGGCGGTGGCCTCATTTACTCTTGCTGGTAGTGTCCGGTGTACGCGCTATTTTATGGACAGTCTACACCGCTTGAAACCCCATTACTCCGTTGAGAGTCGCGCCACTCCAGAGTTATTGCGAATAGTTATCAATTGATAAATACGTCCATCTTGGCTCAATGCTAAATAGTTAGTCTGCGATGCCTGCGGTGTTCTCGTTGCGATCGCGGTCATTGTCTAAGCCATGACTGCGTTAGAACCTTAGCGCGTCCGTGCCGATTTATTTTCATTGCCAGACTGTAGACCCTGTGATCCACAGACTACAATGATTTGACACCTGATAAGCATAACTGTTTGACCTTGCTACCTAGTCCAACGAACAAACTCAATCGACTGACTCCTAGAGCAGGAAATGAGGTCTTCGCTAATTTGACCCCAACTAGCCCACGATTAGCGATCACCTCACCCTTCATTCACGTAGTGATAACCATTCTCACACAGAGAATTAATTGGGGCATGTTACTACTAGATGGAAACTCCGGTCTGCAAGAGTTCCAATTTTATTGTGCGTGCTAATAAATACACCGTTTTTATTGTTGAAGCGACCAACTACTGTAATAAAACCAGGGGGATCTACACCTTGTGAGTCTGTCCGTCCAAGAGTAGCAGTGTAGGCGCAGGAAGTTACATTTCTACCAAAAATGACCTGATAGTATCCTTGAGTACCATCAGTTTTTTGTGATGATGATGCTCCAAAGCTACGAATAAGTTTGCCGTCATATCGGACTACTGCAAATAGGACTTTTGCTGAACTTGAAAGTGTACGTTCTAGTTCAGGGGTTATCAGAGGGATGGTAGGAAATGAATTAATTCTATTAGGTTCTGGTGAAGCTAGTTCTGGTGAAGCTAGTTCTGGTGAAGCTAGTTCTGGTGAAGCTAGTTCTGGTGAAGCTAGTTCTGGTGAAGCTAGTTCTGGTGAAGCTAGTTTTGGTGAAGCTAGTTCTGGTGAAACTGACTGGGACAATGCTGGCTTGACGCTACCGTTTAGTAAACAGCATGTCGTTAGCAAAGACATAAGTGCTATTTTGCAAAACATTCTTTATCTCCTTCAATGAATAATTAAGATGCAAATCAAATGGGAAAAACTTCAACCCAGATTCAGTAGTTCACAAAGGTTTTTAAAACCCTTACCACGTCGACATTTCAACAATATATCCAGACACAAAGAGTTTTTAATACTCTACGCAGACTTATTCCCCAAGATATCAGCATTCTCTTAGCTTCATATTACCATGCTAATAAGAAAGCAGGAAGTTAATTTATTACCAAAGGTTTTGGGTAGCCATCTAGCTAAAAACCCACAACATGACGTAATGAGTGATACATCAGACTATATATAGGCACAAGAGTTTGACTAAAGTCCTCAGTATTAATATAGGAGTTATGTTCTAAGCGTGAATTATTTCTGTTGTAGTGAATATTCGTATAAAGGGGAGTGCCTGCCAGGTACAATCTTCGCTGCCTTGGCTTCGTACTGCCCAGCAGACAAAGGTTTGATTCTTTCCAAAGAAATAGCGTATCCTCTATGCTCGGCGTAATTGGTATTGAGCCGAGATACAAGTAAAAACCTGCAAGATGGTCTGGAAACTGTTGCTATATAAGGGTTTCACTCATTTGTACGTAAAATTCACAGGGAAGCGCAAATCTTGGGTATGTATCGCTACAAAAACTGGAGTATTTATTAATTTTATTTACAGGTTTTACAGCAAGGACTTTGAATATCTTTCGCAATAAATTGTCTGTAACTCCTACAGGCAAAGGATTATAGCCCAAAATATTAGCCTTCTACCACAGAGTATTTATAATTCTCTTTGGTAGGCGAAAAGCAATTATGGGGTCAGAAGTGCCAGTGCATTCATGCACAAATTCTCATTAGACATCAAAAACACTAGAACGTATATATAGTAACGCTTTCCAGACCATCTTGCAGGTTTTTACACGTATCTCGGCTCAATACCCTCTATGCTCGGCGTAATTCTCATAAAAGTCTCCGATTTCCATAAAACCTCCATTTTGAATAAGGCATCACCGTGCCAAAACGGGAAAATTGTACGCTAAGGTTGAAAGTCTTTGTCTGTCTGGATTTGGGCTGTTATTTTTTTGATGGTGCAGAGTAGTATCAATACTCTGCACCATCTTCCAAGACTAATTCGAGCCAAAAATGATAAATAGAGATATGCCATTTGCTCAAAACAACTTATTTTCATAGCGTTGAGGTTAGCATCAGCTTCTTAGCGTACAATTTTCCCAATTTTGCACGGTGACGCCAAGTACTCAAAAAGTTCTAAATCGTTTCATAGCTGAACTAACACCAAATGCGCCTAAAACAAGAAGACCAAGAGTAGTAGTAGCTTCAGGAACTGGCTGAGGAACCGATTCTCTTTGAAAGAGTAGATTCGTAGGAAAATTAAGACCACCGCTGCCGCTAGAAACAAAAGTATCGATAAATGTTCCACTCGTCCCATTGAAGCGCAATACTGAATCTCCAAACTGACTAGTTACATACAGGTTTTCGTCGGGGCCAAAAGTCAGACTCATGCTATCTGTTGTATCTGGAATATTGCTAGCGAATGTGTCTATTAAACTTCCCGTTTGACCATTAAACCTGAGAACTTGACCATTCCCGCCAGCACCATCAACAGCAAGATATAAGTTATTATCAGTACCAAAAACTAGCTGTTGAGGTCCATTATTTCCGCCAGTTGCAAAGACATTAATGAAAGCACCAGTTGAGCTATCGTAGCGTAGAACTTGGTTGGATATTCGGCTCGCAACATATAGATTTCCGTCAGGTCCAAAGGTTAATCCTGTAGGCCCATTGAGTCCGCCACTGCCTGTAGGAACAAAGTTATCAATAAATGCTCCAGTAGTACCATTAAAACGAACAACTCTATCACCATCAAAATCTGTCACGTAGAGATTCTTATCAACTCCAAAAGTAATGCTAGTGATCAGGGACTGGCTGCGATCGACAGAAGCAAACGTATCAATGAATGTACCTGTTAACCCATCGTAGCGGCGGATTGCACCTGTATTTATGCCGACATATAAATTACTATCAGGACCAAAGGTCATACTGGTAGGGCTATCGCCAGGTAGCCCTTCAGCAAAAATGCCAATAAATTCACCAGTTGTATCGTCGAAGCTAAGAACGTCACCATTCTCTAAGCCGGCAACGAGGAGAGCCGCCTCTGCACTACCAGTCCAACCTAGTACTGGGGTCAATGATAGACTGAGTGTGATTAATACTCGAAAAAAACTTTTCATATCCAAGAAGCTGTTACTGATTAGTTTTATTAAGGGACTTCCAGTGAAAAAAACATCCCATTGTAGGAGCGCACATCTGTGCGCCCCTACAAATGTACAAATAATTTGGGATAATTTATTTTTTGGAAGTCCCTAATAAAATTATCATTTTTTTCCATAAGACAATCAGTAAACCAAAAAAAAATTTGATACGAGCTACCTAGCTATCACTTAAAAGCGACTTTGTTACTTCCTGATGAATTTAATGTATTTGTTAGCGCAGAGTAGAGCATATACTTTGTGGTTGATTTCGGTAGACCCCCTGAAGATCACATCTATGTAATGTTCAAATCCCAAAATTTTTGGGAACACTAAGTTTACGTTTTTACGAGACATAAATATATACTTTACAACCCTAGATAAATTGCAATCTCGATAGAGTTGGCATTTCTCCAGGGTTTTTTATATGCAATAGGTTTATTAGCGCAGAGTATGTACTCTGCACCAATCAAATGAGGGTAAACAGCCGCTCACGGGTGCTGTAGAAAAGAGAGGGGCTAAGATGCTTGCTGGGCATGGCTTTTACCCTTAGCGTACAATTTTCCCGTTTTGGCACGGTGATGCCAATAACTGCTACTTTGACATTTTTACAATCGGATTTTGTAGTACATTTGCATGACTACGAGGGAAGTTGCGATCGCACTCTAATCAATCAAAATTGCTTATCAGTTTTAACGGGAGCAATCCTGATTCTGCCATGAGAGCATAACTAACTCTTAAAAGCGATCGCCGACGTTGGGATAGTTGGTGCGGAGATCCTGTTATCAGTTGCCCTAAGTATCCAAAAACTCCAGTTCACTAACATCAATAAGATTTAATCCACCAGCCGCAGCGCCAGGACGCAACTTAGATGCCTTGGTGAGAGGCTCTCCGGTTCGGGCAGAAACCAAAAGCACTTTATCACTGCCACAGGAAACCCAAGAGATCAGATAAACTTCACCGCTTGAAATAAGCCTCACACGATTTCCTTTAACGGGTTGGCGAGTGGTGACGGATGGTGACGGCACTGGTGACGGCTGTGGTGACGGCTCAAAACCATTATTTGGACTGGCTTTGACGCTGGGTGACGGCTCAAAACCCAATCCACTTTTATTTATTACCAAATCTTTTTCAACGGGCTGTGGTGTCAGAGAATTATCTTCTAACAAAGAATTGTCGATTTGGGACTCTGGCTCGAAAAATATTTCCACTTCTTTTTCTAGCTGATTGATCAAAGTGCCGTCACCAGACGAAAAACCCTTATTGAGTATGGGTTCTGAGCCGTCACCAGTGCCGTCACCAGTGCCGTCACCAAAATTCAGATTTTGAGCGAGGGTGTAATCATGGGTGGGAATGAGATCATCTATCCCAGCCACCCTCAGCCGCAGCCCCCGGATAAATTTACCCGTTTTGGTAGATTCTTTCTCCACTGACCAGCCCAAAACGCTGCGGCACAGTTCCAGCAGGTCGGGTGAAAAGTTGTTATGATTTTTCGGTTTACTGCCAGCCTTATGACAATAGCGGTTGTAAGAACCAAACAGGGTGGTAACGGTTGAGCCGTCCTCGCCTTCAAAGCGATCGCTGCCGATAGGAGTCTTCGCCATTGGGTCAGCAATCACGGACTGATTCAACCACGCCGCGATCGCGTCAACACGGGTGCGGTTCTCCCAGAACTCCAGTGTGCATTCTGGGATTTCTTGCAGACCCTTAATTACTGCGGTCACATGGTCGTCTGATAGACTCAGAACGTAATTGGTAAACGCTGCTAGTTCTGGCGAAAATTCTTTATCAAGATTCCGGCGCTGAATTGGGTCTACGGCATTGTTGCAGGGAAATGAAATTACCCGCCGCTTCACCCGAGAAGCAGCATCACCCATAAAAATTGCCAGATTTGATAACACCAGCACCATGCCGTCATATTGGTAATGGAAAGCCTTTCTTCCCTTCTCCTCCGCCCGAATCGGGTCTTCTCCAGTCAGAGAGAGGAATTTACCCAACTTCCCGGTTTGTCTGTCTTCGTCAGCGAAGAGTACCAGCCGCTTCTTGTAAGCATTCGCCCCCTCGAACCGATTACTGCACCAATCTTCGAGCGTGGTGCTGTGGACGTTTTCTGAACCAATTAAGTTAACTAGCAGTCGGCTGAAAGTACCTTTACCTGTCCCACCCAGCCCAATCAGGTGAAGAAATTTCTGTAAATCGGAACGTCCCTTTAACACCGCATTACAGTAGCAAATCAGCAAATCTTTGAGCTGTTCGTTCCCCGAAGCCAAGTGTGTCAGGAAAGCGTCGATGTGTGACCAATCTGTGGCTTTGGGGTCGTGTGAGCGTGGCAGCTGCCAAGTCAACCGATAACCTGGGGAATGGGGTAAAAATTTCCCAGTCGCAATCTCAAGGACTCCATTGAAAAAGGGCATCAGTTCCTTGGGTGAGCGCTCGTTCCATTCGCGGACAAAAAGTTGCGATCGCAGGAATTTGACAATATTAGTAATGTAGCTGTGGGTGCTATAGCCCTGGATGCCCCTGGCAGTAATGATTTGATAAATAATCATCTCGATGGCTTCTTCGGTTTCCTCTGACCATACCCCAGGGAACTTGATCTCGTAGTGCATCCACTGCCTAGCTTCATTGTTGTAAGCTAGGCGCTCTCGGAACTCTTCGGCTATCTCCCGGCTGATTATGTCCGCAGTCGGTCTTTTGTCACTTGAGGAGTCCTTTGAAACAGCAAATTGTGACTCCATGTAAGCGATTGCCTTATTGTAGGCATCGTCAAAAGCCTCAACTCCATTGTTCACGATCAAATCATCCAATCCTTTGCCATCTTTGGGACTCCATTCAACAATAGCAAGGTTAGCACCCAGGTTTTGAAGTACAAGTTTTAGCTTTCTTATCCCCCTGGTGACTGCTTTGACGGCTGTTGGTTTTTCATCTTGATCAAAGGCTACGACCAATGTTGAACCAGGGCCGACAAAGCCCGCTAAGTCCGGGATCAGAGTGGGCGGTCTTCCCGGTGCGCCACATTCACAGCCATATAGCCCAATCATGATGTGTCCTATCGATAGGGCGCTAAGGGTCTTTTTACCTCCTTCCGTAGCTCCCACCTCATTCACTGACTCTTTCACCCATTGCCAGAAATTACCGAACATCGGCACATCCAAGCCAGATTTCTGGGCGATGATCTGGCGTACACCTATTGGGATCGAGGGCAGGAATGCACGATTGCCGTCTCCTTTTGGAGCAAAGTATTTGTATGGGCGCTGCTTTTCAATGTCCCAAATGCTGACGACTACTTGCCATACGCTCTTGTCTTCATTAAGAAGAAATGCCGCGTACAATGGCTCATTAGCTTGATGTCTGAATCGCTTGTATTCCCATCCCAATGCGTCGTGTATGGGTGTTTCTACATCGCCCCCCGCCCC
>NZ_WBKM01000389.1 GCF_015714725.1 Nostoc sp. WHI | reverse complement strand
TAAGTCCCTTTTAACTTCAAGGTTCCTATACCTTTCTTGTCTGAAAAAGTTATGGCTTTGCGAGTAGCAGAAAGCTTCCATCCAGTTGTTTTATATTCAGCTCAAAAAAGAGAGTTTAGACACTATGTAGGAGGATTATTGGGAGAAAGTGAGAGAAAAAACTTATTTCAGCTCGCAGAGAATGCTATAGGGGTGACTTACCACCGATTACACCACTTTTTAACCCAAGCACCTTGCTTGGTCTACTTCCCAGGTAAACGAACGGCGCTTGGAGATCATTGACAGGAGGCTTGAGACGTAGGTGGGCAAGCAAACCTTTGAACACCTTTACTGAAGCCTTAGAAGCCTTTAGAACGGCTATGTCTTATCGATTTTTCGATTGGTTGACCCTCAACCGTGATGTATTTGCTGCTTACAAAGCTAGTTTGGGCTTTATTTGGGCTTAATTTTTGTTTAAGTCCCGTTAATGGACTTCCTGCCGATTCCACAGGAATTTCTGCCACTGCCTATACCAATAGCTTCAATGGACTCACTGGAACCACTTTTACAACTCAATACACGCTAGACCCAACTAGCAACAGCCTGTTTATTCAGAACCCGCCTAACAATGGCACCCAAACAGTTCAATTGTTAGTTACCCTTAACGGCGCTCCACTAAATTTTACTGAAGCTAGCGGTTTCGATATTCCGTCAAATGTACGAGTTCCTGCATCAAATGCAGCAGCTTCAGGACGGGGGATAGCAGCATTGAGCGTTGGAGGTTTGACTAATCTATATACCATTGAACTAAGTACGGGGGTTGCTACTCTGCTCGGCCCTATTGGTTCAGGTACAAGTTTAGCTAGTTTGACAGTCGCGGAATCTCCTACTGGCACAGTGGCGTTTGGTAACGCTACCTATACCGTTGATCAAAATGGCACAGCGATCGCGCTCGATTTAGTTCGTACAGGTGGTTCTAGTGGTGCTTTCACTGTAGATGTGGCTGGTTTTGACAATGGCACACCTGTAACTGTGACTTTTGCTGATGGTCAGACTACTTCCACCTTAAATATTACTGATGACAGCCTGGGTGAAGACAATGAGACGTTTACACTGTCCTTAAAAAATCCTACAAATGGGGCTGTTTTAGCAGCACAGGACACTGCTATCTTTGAGATTACCAAAAATGATAATGGTGGCACGATTAGCGTTAGTTATAATGGCACAGTTAGCGTTAATAATGGTGGCACGATCGCAACTAACTTTGCTGCTAACGGTAACGCCATCGTCTCTATTGCTAGCAACTTTCAAAAGCTTGTGCAGTTCTCGTTATCCAGCCGAAAGAATACCGTTGTCAACGAGATTGTTGCTTTCACGGTTGATGACGATTTAGGTGCGATCAATGGCATTGCTCCTAATGCAACAGGCTATTTGGAAGCTGCGATCGCTCGTTCCCGTACCATCTTTTCTACACTCAGTAACAATCCTAATGGCTTTGGCGGTGGACTATCAAGTATTTTAAAGACTTCAACGATGTCATTGTGCGTGTCACTATCTAAGCCGATTAGGGTTAATACCGTTTCATCAAAAATACCTTCGCCATATAAAAGCCTGTCATTCTTTCAGATGTGCGATCGCCTACGCCATCGCGCCCATGAAAATGCGTCAAAATAATTCGTAATTCGTAGTTGCAATCAGTTGGGGCTTGTACCCTCTTAATTACGAATTACGAATTATTGATATTGGGAGATGTCGTAGTTAAAGAAAACGCCGCGCTCTCCACTGTGCGGAATCTTTAAAAATACTCCAGAACGGAGATGAATCAACGATTAACAGTACTCATGTCAGGGTAGCGATCGCCTGCTGCGACATTTTTCGGTGCAGTTGCCTCAAGTCGATTCAACTCTTCTGAAGTTAAGGTAATTGCAGTAGCCCCAATATTCTCCTCTAAATAAGTACGGCGTTTTGTACCAGGAATTGGGACAATATCTTCTCCTTGAGCCAAAAGCCATGCTAGTGCAAGCTGACTAGAAGTTACTCCTTTTTCGGTGGCGATCGCTTTCACTTGCTCGACTAATTGCAGGTTTTTATAAAAATTCTCACCTTGAAAGCGGGGAGAATTTCTTCGATAGTCATCTGGTGCAAGGTCATCAGGGCTGGTGATTGCACCTGATAAAAACCCCCTTCCTAATGGACTATAGGGAACAAACCCAATTCCTAATTCCCGCACAGTAGATAAAATTTCATCTTCTGGCTCTCGACTCCACAGAGAGTATTCTGTTTGCAGTGCGCTAATGGGGTGAACTGTCTGTGCCCGTCGAATCGTAGCAGGAGCAGCCTCCGAAAGTCCCAAGTAACGCACTTTTCCTTGCTGCACTAACTCTGCCATCGCCCCAACAGTATCTTCAATGGGTACGGTTGAATCTACCCGATGTTGATAATAGAGGTCAATCACTTCAACTCCCAGACGTTTTAGCGAGGCTTCACAAGCTGTCTGGACATATTCTGGTTTGCCACTAATCCCTTTCCAGCCGCCATCTTCAGCGCGGACATTGCCAAATTTGGTTGCTAATACTACCTGATCTCGCTTCTCTTTGATTGCTCTGCCTATTAGTTGCTCATTAGTAAAGGGGCCATACATATCAGCAGTATCGAGAAAATTAACTCCAAGTTCCAATGCTCGATGAATTGTGGCAATCGCCTCCTGTTCATCACGACCACTATAGAACTCAGACATTCCCATGCAACCAAGTCCGATCTGTGAAACTTCCAACCCTTGTCTGCCTAGCTTTCTGGTTCTCATTAAATAATCTCCTAGTCAGTAATTAAGAAGAGAAAATCAGGTCTTTTAGCATTATCCCTTTCCCGCTCATCAAGTCATCTCTTCTTAGAAGTATTTTCTGATATATGAAGCAAGGGACAGGTGTTAAAACTGCTGGCTGTAGGATTAGTAATGAAGCGATCGCTCAACGGATGAAACTGAGTCTTTCCACCATCAGCCACTTATTTAGTCAGCTAGAGTACACAAACAGCACGGAGACTGAACTACAGCAGTACGAGAGCAGATATATTCAACAATAGTGATTCAACTAGATCAAAGCAGTATAGAGATCCATCTATGCCTACTTGGAACAAAGATGTGGGAATAAATTGTTACAAAGTTTAGTACAATAGCATCGTTCACAAATAAGTATTTTTTCTCATATACATGATAGCGGATCAATTTCCTTGGCTTACCGCGATTGTCTTGCTGCCACTCGTTGCTTCCTTGCTCATCCCTGTACTACCTGATAAAGATGGCAAGCGCGTCCGGTGGTATGCACTGGGTGTAGGTATGGCAGACTTTGCCTTGATGTGCTACGCCTTTTGGAAGCATTACGATGCCAGCAGTGCTAGTTTTCAACTCGTAGAAACTTATGCCTGGATGCCTCAGTTAGGTCTGAACTGGGCAGTATCGGTCGATGGACTTTCAGTGCCACTTGTGCTTCTAGCAGGATTTGTCACTACACTCTCGATTTTTTCAGCCTGGCAAGTTGATCACCGACCCCGCCTCTTCTATTTCTTGATGCTGGTGCTGTATTCCGCACAAGTAGGAGTATTCGTTGCCAAAGACTTGCTACTATTTTTCATTATGTGGGAAGTAGAACTGATTCCCGTCTACCTACTAGTGTGTATTTGGGGTGGGCAAAGGCGTCGCTATGCGGCTACAAAATTCTTGATATATACTGCTGCGGCTTCTATATTTATTTTGGTAGCAGCCCTGGCAATGGGGTTATACGGCGGCGGTAATATGACATTTGATATCACCGCACTGGGCATGAAGGAATATCCCCTTGGTCTACAACTGCTACTTTATGCAGGGTTGCTGATTGCCTTTGGTGTCAAACTTGCTGTTTTCCCTATGCATACTTGGTTGCCTGATGCCCACGGCGAAGCATCTTCTCCAGTGTCGATGATTTTGGCTGGTGTGTTGCTGAAGATGGGCGGATACGGACTGATTCGCCTGAATCTTGAGCTACTTCCCGATGCACACATTTACTTTGCGCCGATTCTAGCCATTTTGGGTGTTGTCAACATTATCTATGGTGCATTGAACTCCTTTGCTCAGACCAATATGAAGCGGCGTTTGGCTTATTCGTCGATTTCCCACATGGGGTTTGTACTACTTGGGATTGCGTCCTTCACGGATTTGGGAATCAACGGCGCGATGTTGCAGATGATTTCGCATGGTTTGATCGCATCAGTGCTGTTTTTCTTAGCAGGCGTTACTTACGATCGCACCCACACAATGGTAATGAAAGATATGGGCGGTATTGGTCAAGCCATGCCCAAAGTCTTTGCTCTGTTCACAATCGCAGCAATGGCATCCCTGGCACTTCCCGGTATGAGCGGCTTTGCTGGCGAACTCTCGGTATTCGTTGGTCTGACAAGCAGCGACGTTTACAGTTCGACTTTCTGCACCGTAACAGTTTTTCTCGGCGCAGTTGGAGTCATCCTCACACCTATCTATCTACTTTCCATGCTGCGAGAGGTATTTTATGGTGACGGTGCAGCGCTCATCTGCGACATTAATAATGCAGGCTTGGAAAATCAAGAAGATGACGGAACAGTTTGTTTTGGTACAGACTGCTTTGTGCCAGAAGATGCAGTTTATGACGATGCTAGACCGCGTGAGGTGTTTATCGCTGCCTGTTTTCTGCTGATGATTATTGGTATTGGTTTTTATCCCAAGATGGCTATGCAGATGTACGACGTGAAAACTGTCGCAGTGAATGCCAATCTTCGCCAGTCTTATGCCATAGTCTCGCAAACAAATCCCCAGATTTATGCTAATGGATTATTGGTTCCGCAAATTTCAGAGGTTGAAGTAACGCCCGTTTTGGGAACTTTGAAGTAAGCTTTTTGACCAATATACTTGTCGAAAAGAGCGATCGCTAGGTATCTTTCTGAGGAATAACAGAGCATTGATAGACTATCAATACTCTGTTATTCTCAGGATGCCCAAGATGTTTTTTCTGGAAAAGCTCCTTTTTTCCAATTTTGCCAAACCTTTACTGCTGCTCGTTGAAAAAATGCCTGCGAGTTTTGCTCTGGTGTTTCTTGAAGTTCCTTAATTTCTCCACTCAATTTATCTATCCATAAAGAGCCGAGACGATCTTCATGTGAACCAAAGCGGTAAGTAACGCCGGTCTCATCCTCCTTTTCTTTTAGAATCAATACGTAAAAAGCCATAACAGATTCATGTGGTCTGTAAAAGTTGCGGTACTTTAGTTTTAACTCATTTGAGTTATGCTGATGTTACTGGGGGACTCCACAAACGACCAGACCGTTCAGTAGCGTCATGATCTGTACGGTAGTTGGTATGGAAAATGCCTTCAAACCTCGACTCAAAGTATTCATGTTCCAGTAGTCTCAAATCTTCAGGGTTAAAATTACCTCGCTGTAACCTAATCCAGGCATCTGCTATATCTGGATCAGAACTAAAGCGGTTAAATCCGAGATTGTAATCCAATTTGTGTTCATCATAAAATAAATGTTTTTTGATCCGTTGAATGCGAAACTCTGCCCATCCAGTGTTACGTGCAATCACTGCTACATCGTCAACATCACGAATAGCATCATACGCTTCAGGAGCATACTCAAGAAAGCGCTTTAAATATTCCATTTATTAAAATTAGTTAATATAAATAGTCAATATATAATCCAACAATAACATTATTTTTAGATCATTAGGTAAAAAATAGATTAATAAAATGTAAACACTCAGATGGGTATGCAAACTACTACAACAGATAATTAGCATCACTAGTAAACAAATCAACCCTTTACATGAGATGCTGGTTGATGATTAGTGAGTTTTACCAATGTCTGTTGTTTCTGCTATCACTGTTACCGTTCCCGCCACAACTGCGAATTTGGGGCCTGGTTTTGATTGCATCGGTGCAGCTTTAAAGTTGTACAACGAGTTCAAGTTCACTCGTGTGGAAGAGGGTGGATTAATTATTCATGTCACTGGTACTGAAGCTGAACGAGTTCAAACCAATGAGAGCAATCTCCTCTACCAAGCATTTGTCAAGTTCTATCAACATATAGAGCAGACGCCGCCGACTGTGAAAATAGAGATTAAGTCAGGTGTCCCACAGGCACGGGGTTTGGGTAGTTCGGCGACAGCAATTGTCGGTGGATTGATTGCTGCTAATCAACTTGAGGGTGCTACTATGAGTCAGTCGCAGGTGATGGAGTTAGCGATCGCAATGGAAGGACATCCTGATAATGTAGTTCCAGCTTTGTTGGGGGGATGTCGTCTTGCTGCCACCAGTGGCGCAGCTTGGGAAATTTGTGATGTTCCCTGGCATAAAGATGTTGTACTAGTTGTGGCTATTCCTGATTTTGAACTTTCCACTTCAGAGGCGCGGGGCGTTCTCCCAAATGAAGTGAGTCGTGCGGATGCGATTTTCAATACAGCACATCTGGGGTTATTGTTGCGCGGCTTGGAAACTGGTAACGGACAATGGTTAAAGACAGCTTTGCAAGATAAGTTGCATCAACCCTATCGCAAAGCTTTGATTCCTGGTTACGATGCTGTCAATATAGCAGCTGTTAGTGCTGGTGCTTATGGCATGGTGATTAGTGGTGCGGGGCCGACACTGTTAGCTTTAGCGGATGAGTCACACTCAAAAGCTGTGGAGGCGGCGATGTTAGCTGCTTGGCAAGAAGAAGGAATTACAGCCGAGGTGCGATCGCTTTCTCTCGATACCCAAGGCGCAAAAAGCTTTTAAAAAATCAGAATTCAGGAGTCAGGAGTCAGAATTCAGAATTAAATTCTGTATTCTTCTTTAAAAAATCAGATGACTATTTTACTCAGCATTTAAAACTCGATTTATGGAGCAAATTCAGGCTGAAATAGCGGCGCTTAACTCTCAAATTCAGATTCTCCGAGAAGAACGCGCTGCACTCACTGTTAATAATGTCATGTCTGGCGAGAACGATTCACCCCAGGCAATGGTTGAAGCGTACCGCCGCCAAGCCAGAGAAAATGCCCAATTATCAGTTGAACTCCAGGGCATAGATAATGCGATCGCAGCCCTGGAAGTCCAAATAAAACAAAAACAAGGTAAGTTAGTGCGGGGGCAAGTTGAATTAAAACAACTTATCCAACAGCAGCAGCTAGAGGAAGCAAAAGAAGTAGCACAAGTTCATGCTGAACGCATAAATCAGCTAGCTGGGGAACTGGCGACAGAAGTCCGTTTTCTTAAGGCTTGTGCCAATCAACTGAGTCCAATGTATTGGCAGATTTATTACAAGCCCTTCATTACTGGGTTCAAGACAATCTCCGTTCCCTATGTCCGCTCAGATGGGGAAGTGTGGACAATTGTCAACCGGATTGTTTAATGCCAGCATTTATAAACGAGAAATACTTTATTAACATTGACTTTTTCAAGAATCATTTGACATCACAAGACAGTTGCTAAAATCGTCCATATCGAGAGACTTTAACCTATGACGCAAGATTTTGCACTTTTAAAGCGGATATATAATGTTTTTGACCCTTTTCGACCCTTACCTGCTGGCGATCCCAAATATGTAGATTGTCAGGCTGTGCGGGGAGATGGCGACATCCTAGTAGAAATAGGTAAAGAGATTTTGTATTCAGACAGAATGACTTGTCAACTTTATGCAGGTCATCGCGGTGCAGGAAAGTCAACAGAATTGCTGCGGTTGCAAAAATATTTAGATGAGGAAGGCTGCTTTGTGGTTTATTTTGCTGCCGATGAAGCAGATATTCAGCCAGAAGATGCCCAATATACAGATATTCTCTTAGCTTGTACACGACATTTATTAGAAGCGTTAAAAGATAATGCTTCTCCTGCCAGTTTGTTGAACTGGTTAAACAACCGCTGGCAAGATTTAAAAGATTTGGCACTGACTGAAGTATCACTAGATAAATTAACCATAGAAGCAAAAATCTCCCAATTTGCCAAAATCACAGCGAGTTTACGAGCTGAACCTAGCCAACGCCAAAAAATTCGTGAACGAGTCAACCCCCATACAATAACTTTAATTGAAGCGTTAAATGATTTTATTAAAGATGCAAAAAATAACTTACCTTCAGGATATTCTCAACTAGTGTTAATTGTTGACAACTTAGATCGGATTGTCCCTATTGCTCAAGAAGATGGACGTAGCAATCATGAGCAGATTTTTCTAGACCGCAGCGAACAACTCCAAGCTTTAGATTGCCATCTAGTTTACACAGTACCTATTTCTTTACTTTATTCTAATCGAGCAGTAGATATAGCAAATATCTATGGAAATCCTCAAGTATTGCCAATGATTATGGTGCAAACTCCTGAAAATCAAAGCTATCAAGATGGAATAAATAAAGTTATGGAAGTCTTGCAAAAACGGCTGAGTTCTATAGATGCTAGTTTATCTATTGTGGATATGTTTGAGGATAGGGAGGCGTTAGAGCAACTATGCCTCATGAGTGGTGGTCATGTGCGGAATTTGTTATTATTAATGAAGGAGGCAATTAAATACACTAGCGCCAAAATAATTAGTAATAGAGCCTTACAACGGTCAATTAGCGAGTTGCGAAATACTTATAGAAATACCGTATTTGCTAATGAATGGGAGGCACTGGCTAAAGTATATCATTTTAAACAGATAGAAAATGAACCACTGTATCGGGGATTATTATTTAATCGTTGTATTTTAGAATATCGTGATTTGGATAATCAGGGAAATAGCAAAGTCTGGTATGATATTCATCCTCTCATTAAAGGAATTAAAGAATTTCAAGACATTTACAATCTCTTGTACCCATCCGAAGATAAGTAACTGTATCATCACCCGCTAATAGTTAGTATTATCTGACTACGATTATGGTATTAAAACTGACGAATTGGGATAATGATTTCGCAGTAAAAGGAGACGAAGAATACCAAGCCTTAGTCCGTACTTTTAACTTTATAGAAGGTTTTGGCTTATTATTTGTCCGTTGTTCTCCAGCAGAAGGTGAGCGGATAATTACCAAAGTAAAGGAAGATATTAAAGATAAAAGTATAGAAGTTTTACGCTTAAATAAATATGCTAATAATTTATACGAAATAATTGATAAATTAGATAATAAAGAAAGCATAAAAATTTTATTTATTACAGGATTACATTCTTCATTTTATGAATATGAAGAATGTAAAATGTTGACTGGTTGGAATAGTAAGGATATTTATTCATATAGTTGGAAGGGTGTGCCACCGGTTTTAATTAATCTCAACCAACAGAGGGAAAGTTTTAGAGATAGCTTTAATATTTGTTTCGTGTTCTTGCTACCTCAATTTGCTATTAAGTATTTTATCCAACGCGCTCCTGACTTTTTTGATTGGCGTTCTGGAATGTTTGAATTTCCCATAGATCCAGAAATTCTAAAGCAAGAATCATCACGGATATTCCCAGTAGGAGACTATAAAAAATATACTACTTTAACCGCAGAAGAAAGGAATAAAAAAATAATAACCATTCAAGAACTAATTGCAGAAGACCATCAAACAGTTACTTTAAAAAGTGCATTATTGTTCGAACTAGGGAATTTACATCTAATTGAGCAAGATTATAAAGGAGCAATTGACGCTTATAATGAAGCGATAAAAAATAAAACCCATTTTTGCGAAGTTTGGCATAATCGGGGCACTGCGTCATTAATTTTAGGACGATATGAAGAAGCGATTGCCTCTTATGACCAAGCACTGAAAATTCAACCTGATTTTGACGAATCTTGGAACAATCGGGGCACTGCGTTATTAATTTTAGGACGATATGAAGAAGCGATTGCCTCCTATGACCAAGCGCTGAAAATTCAACCTGATAATTACGAACTTTGGAATAATCGGGGCACTGTGTTATTGAATTTAGGACGGTATGAAGAAGCGATTGACTCCTATGACCAAGCACTAAAAATTCAACCTGATGAATACGAAGCTTGGAACAATCGGGGCATTGCAATATTTAATTTAGGACAATATGAAGAAGCGATCGCATCTTATGACCAAGCGCTGAAAACTCAACCTGATAAATACGAAGCTTGGAACAATCGGGGCAATGGACTGTTGAATTTAGAACAGTACGAAGAAGCGATCGCATCTTATGACCAAGCGCTGAAAATTCAACCTGATAATTACAAAGCTTGGAACAATCGAGGCAATGCACTGTTGAATTTGGGACGGTATGAAGAAGCGGTCGCCTCCTATGAACAAGCGCTGAAAATTCAACCTGATAATTACGAAGCTTGGAACAATCGGGGCATTGCACTGTTGAATTTAGAACAATATGAACAAGGGATTGCATCTTATGACCAAGCACTGAAAATTCAATCTGATAATTACAAAGCTTGGAACAATCGGGGGAGTGCGCTGTTTAATTTAGGACGGTATGAAGAAGCGATTACCTCCTATGATCAAGCACTGAAAATTCAACCTGATAATTACGAAACTTGGAACAATCGGGGCAATGCACTGTTGAATCTAGGACAGTATGAAGAAGCAATTGCCTCTTATTACCAAGCACTGAAAATTCAACCTGATAATCATGAAGCTTTGAATAATCGGGGTATTGCACTGTTAAATTCAGAACAGTATAAAGAAGCGATCGCATCTTTCGAGCAAGCGCTGAAAATCCAACCTAATAATCATGAAGCTTTGAATAATCGGGGTATTGCACTGTTGAATTTAGAACGCTATGAAGAAGCGATCGCATCTTATGACCAAGCGCTGAAAATTCAACCTGATAAATACGAAGCTTGGAACAATCGGGGCAATGGACTGTTGAATTTAGAACAGTACGAAGAAGCGATCGCATCTTATGACCAAGTGCTAAAAATTCAACCTGATAATTACAAAGCTTGGAACAATCGGGGCAATGGACTGTTGAATTTAGAACAGTACGAAGAAGCGATCGCATCTTTCGACCAAGCGCTGAAAATCCAACCTGATAATCATGAAGTTTGGAATAATCGAGGCAATGCGCTAGGGAATTTAGAACGCTATGAAGAAGCGATCGCATCCTTCGACCAAGCGCTGAAAATTCAACCTGATAATCATGAAGTTTGGAACAGTCGAGGTAAGGTACTAGGAAATTTAGAACAGTATGAAGAAGCGCTTACCTCCCATGACCAAGCATTGAAATTTAAACCTGATTACGATGAAGCTTGGCATGACCGAGGATATGTTCTTTACAACTTAGGATCTTATAAAGAAGCTATAGTGTGTTTTGATAAAGTACTGAAAATTAAACCCGATAACTACCTAGCATGGAATAATAGAGGCTATCTATTGCTTAAAAAATATTCTAATGACGGAAAAGTAGCTATTTTTGGAAAAGCCTTAGAAATTGGTTTGAGCTTACACAACTTTTATAATCAATATTTTTCTAGAGAAGACTTTAAACTTTATGAAGAAGCCCTTAGCAACTTCAATAAAGCGCTTGAATTGAAGTCTGATTTTGAGCTAAGTTGGGCAAATCAAGGTTATACCTTATATTACTTAGGTCGCTATAAAGAGGCGCTTATTAGTTGTAATAAGGCTCTTGAATTGAAACCTAATGACTATGTAACTTGCTTTAATAAAAGCTTTGCTCTTATAAAACTAAGACGTTATAAAGAAGCTATTACTAGCTTAAATAAAGGTTTAAAAATTAAACCTGACAATCATATTGCTTGGTATAATAAAGCTCGATCTTATGCACTGATAGGTAATAGTAGACGAGCGATAAAGAATTTCAAAATCGCACTTAGGTTAAATTTTGAAGAAAGTAGAAATATGGCAAAAACTGATCCTGATTTTAATACTATTCGCGAAACCAAAAAATTTAAGTTTTTGATTGAATAATCTAATAAAACCTGAAAAATTAATTTACTCATACTATAGAAATGCACCAAAATAAATTGGCTTACTGTTGAAATAATCACTAATGATCCAGCAGAATTATGTTCGATGCGAAAGTCGCGGTTTAAGTAGTCATACGAAACTAAATATACATTGTCATTGTAAGTGAGTTCAGGTAAATGCAGGACAAATCAATGCCATTGATTGAATATATTGTTGCAATCAATTTGATTAATTTATAGTACCTCAGTAAAGTAAAATTAAAAGCAGTTTGAAGGTCATCAAAATGACAAATCAAAAAAGGATTGCTGTGGTAACAGGCAGTAATCGAGGTCTAGGATATGCAATTTCCCGTCAATTATCCCAAATTGGCAACAGCGTAATTCTGACGAGTCGGAATGAAACCGATGGTCTTGCTGCTAAACAGCAGCTTACCAATGAAGGATTTGATGTTGACTATCACACGCTGGATGTCACCAATGATGGAAGTGTGCAGCAGTTTACTGAGTGGCTGCGTGAAACTTACGGCAAAGTAGATATTCTGGTCAATAATGCAGGCGTAAATCCCACAACGAAGCCGGAGGAATCCAGCTTACTGACTGTTCAATTGGAAACGATGCGATCCACCTTTGAAACTAATGTTCTAGCGGTACTTAGAATTTCTCAAGCATTAATTCCGTTGATGAAGGTGCAAAACTACGGTCGCATTGTCAATATCTCAACAGAAATGGCATCTCTGGTGTCAGTTCCCACTGACTACTACCCTTTAGCACCCTCCTATCGACTCTCGAAGCTGGGAGTAAATGGACTAACGGTGATTCTGGCGAAGGAACTCCAAGATACTAATATTCTTGTAAATGCCTATTCTCCTGGTTGGATGAAGACAGATATGGGGGGAGATAATGCCCCGTTCACAGCAGAAGAAGGAGCGCAAACCGCAGTCTATTTGGCAACACTTGCCGATGGAGGAGCGCAAGGACAGTTTTTTGCAGAGATGCGAAAGTTTGGTGGCCCCATTCAATTACAGTGGTAGGTTAATATGGGAAATCCCGCAGGTTTACCGTCTATTTACGCAGATAAGCCGATTGAATTAGCACTTGCCAAAGTTATTACCTCGTTCCCAGTCAATACTTTTTTGGAAAATCTAGCGATACCTGCGGCGGGCTACGCCTACGCTCCAGATGGCACAATCTTTGTAACTAATCACGAAGTTGGCGAGATTGTTCGCATTACCCTAGATGGCAATCAGCAGATTCATGCCAGTGTTGAAGGCAAAGTGAGTGGTCTTGCTTTCACTGCCAACGGGGGTTTAATCGCAACAGGCTGGAATGCTGATTCTATACCTGTGGTTTCTTTAATTGCCTCAGATGGTACAGTAGAAACCTTGCTGACACTGCCAGAGGCGATCTTTCTCAACGGCATTACTCCACTTTCTGGCACTCAGTATTTAACAGCAGATTCCTATCGGGGTGCAATTTGGCTGATTGATATCGCTCAACGTCGTGGATCTATTTGGCTAGAACATTCAATGCTTGCTCGTAGTAATTCCGAGAACGTCATTCCGGCTGCAAATGGCTTGAAGCGTTTTGGTGATTTCCTCTACGTTTCAAATACAGAAAAAATGTTGTTGTTGCGGATTCCCGTTGGTATTGGAAATGAACCCGGTGAGCCGGAAATCTTTGTTGAGCAGACTAATATTGATGACTTTGCCTTTGATGTGGAAGGCAGTCTTTACGGAGCAACGCACATCTACAACAGTGTAGTGCGAATTGCAAGCGATCGCAGTACAACCATCATTGCTCAAGCCGAGTCAGGTGTAATAGGTAGCACAGCCGTGGCTTTTGGTCAAAGCGAGGACGATTGCACCGCGATATATGTCGTTACCAACGGTGGAATGTTTTTACCTCCTCCTACAGGTGTCGTTCCTGCTAACGTTGTCCGACTTGAAGTTGGGAAAGCTGGATATCCCTTGGCTAGAGAATGACTAAATTTTAGAGTTCGTGGTGAGCCTCAGCCGAACGATTTTAGATTTTTAATCCAAAATCTAAAATCCAAAATCCAAAATTGATTGACTTAATCATGCTACGTTACAAAAAGTAACATTTACTAACTTGATGGTGACATAACTAATGGAGATAGAACAGGACGATCAATTTGTAACCGTAGTTATTACACAACTTGTCAAACCAGGATGCGAAACCGCTTATGAGGCTTGGTTAAAAGATATTACCAGTGTTGCCAGAACCTATACTGGTCACATGGGAACAAATGTGATTCGTCCTCAACTTGGGGTGCGAAATGAATATGTGATTATTTTCCGGTTTGACGGTTATGAAAATTTGAAAGTGTGGATGACATCGCGCGATCGCGAATACTGGCTAACTCAAGCTAAACCTTTAGTTGAATCTGACGCTGATGTTCAACAAATCAGTGGATTAGAAGCTTGGTTTTCTCTTCCCGGTCAACCATTAAAAACTCCACCACGCTATAAAACAGCATTGCTAACTTGGGGAGCTGTATTTGTGTTGATTAATTTGTTGAATACATTTATAACACCCCTAATTCGTGGTTTCCCGCCCTTGATTATTTCGTTGCTTATTACAATTACTATGGTTTTGCTGTTGACCTATGTTGTCATGCCTAGAGTTAGCCGTTTGTTTAGGTTTTGGCTATATCCTAAATCACGAAAAGTTTAGCATTTTACCTGCGGACTAGCATAAGAAGTAATAAAGAGCCAATTTATTAACTGTAGTAAACAGCTATGAAAATCTCAGAATTATCGACAGAAACTCTAGAAAAAATCAAGTTAGTTAGGTGGGATAGGATTATTGAGAAACATGAAGGACCAGAAAATTGGGAATCGGTTTTAAGATATGAACAGCCAGAATTTTTATTAGTGGAAGGATGCCCAACATTATTACCTGTAGATAAATCACATCACCCTAATATCACCATAATTCGTTGTATCTGGAGTGGGGATAAGAATTCTGTAACGCTTTTCCTATCGGATACTACCTATGAAGATGATCCTTTCTTTTCGGGATTTATAGCCGTATGCGATCGCCTTAAGAATGAAGAATTTTTCTTAGCAATCTTGTACCATGAATGGTTTATTATTGAAAGAGCCGCAGTTTTTGAATAATGAATTATCAGCAGTTGTTCAAAAATAGGACAGTACTAATAAAATATCTTAATTTTCCGAAATAGAGAATTATAAAATTATGAAAATTACTGGAGTTTGGCATATTTACGAAATGTAAATGTGGGATGAATCTTACTTTAATAGGGAGAAAACCTTGATATGCAACTGTAAAAGTATTATCAATAGTACTTAATTTTGTTCACAAATCAAATAGGAACCCTATAGTCGAAAGCGAAAAACATTGTCAAAGTTTCAGGGGAAGGCTAATTTGAAATGTGGAGCCTTGACTCAGCATACTATTTACAGTAATTTGCCCTCCGTATCGTTGCACAATTTGTTGAGCGATCGCAAGTCCGAGTCCAAAGCCGCCTGTTTGCCGAGATCGGACAGTATCTACACGATAAAAACGCTCAAATATATGTGGCAAATCAGTGGACGGAATGCCAATCCCGTTGTCTTTGACTTGAATTACTGCGTAGTGAGACTGGGTAAAAAGATGTAATTCTACCTTACCGTCTGCTGGTGTGTACTTGAAGGCATTAGTTAGAAGATTAATCACAGCTTGTTTGAGCAAATTAGCATCGGCTTTTAACATGATGGGACGCTCTGGAAGGTGAGCATTGAAATTGAGACTTTGGGCAGGAGCAAGGGCTGCGAAATCCTGTGCCAGCGATCGCAATATCTCACACAAATCAACGGGTTTTAATCCGGTTTCCGCAAGGGAACCATTATGACGTGACAAAAAAAGCAGATCATTGATCAGCGTACTCATGGACTTAGCTGTTTGGGCGATATTTTGCAACCGCAATTTTTGCTCCAACAAGTCTTCGGGGGGTATCAGGGCAACTTGGGCATTGCTCAATATCGTAGCAACAGGTGTACGTAGTTCATGAGAAGCATCGGCTGTAAATTGCTGCAATTGCTGATAAGCACGAAGGCTTGGTCGCATTGCCAATCCGCCTAAAAACCAACCTGTAATGCCTATGACACCAAAGGTCACAGGAACCCCAAAAGTTAAAAACAAGCGGGCTTGGTTCAGGTTAACGCGTAGAGAGTTCATTGCCACTGCTGCTTGGAAGTAGCCAATGAGCCGCTTATCTTCAAAAATAGGAATTGTGACTTGGCGAACCCAGGTTCTTATCAAATATTCAGCACCTAGTGGTAGTTGTAGCGTTTGAAATCCTGGTTCTGCTGTCAACTGATTGTTACCCAATGAACCGATATATTGCAAAAGTTGTTTATCAGAGTTGTACCATCGCGCATATATTAGGTCGCCATTCAAAGATGCTCCGTTTTCTATGGGAGTTTTGCTGCGCTGATTTCTCCATTGACTTTGATAAAGCGAGTATTGAGTCTTGGCAGCAAAAACTTTACTTTGTGAAAAGAGTTCATCATCAAAAACTCGCAACTGTTCTTCTACACTCAAACAATAGCCTACCCCTGCAAAAGCGAACAAAATTCCACCCATTGACAGGGCAAACCAGTGAGCAAGATTACGACGGCTACGATCAAACATTTGTTATTGGGCATGGGGCATTGGGCATGGGGCATTGGGCATGGGGCATGGGGATGAACTGAGATAAATTAGATGTACAAAAATATTTACAGTCATTGCGAGCGTTTGCGGAGCGTCTCCAAGAGTTGCAATCCCAACCGCAAGCGAATTGCTTCTCTACGAGACGCAAGCGCGTAGCTTGCTTCTCCGCATGAGTACGCTGTATTCGCAATGACATTGTGTAATTAATTCTGTCTGACTACTTATAGTTTTGTTGATGAAACTGATCCTTTTGTTGATGAAACCGATCTTTTTGTTGATGAAACCGATCTTTTTGTTGATGAAACTGATCCTTTTGTTGATGAAACTGATCCTTTTGTTGATGAAACTGATCCTTTTGTTGATGAAACCGATCCTTTTGTTAATGAAACGGTATTATCGAAAATTCCAGGTGCGATCGGTTTTAGCATGATGCACGTTATATAAGTAATCGGACAAAAATGTTTACAGTCATTGTGTAATTAATTCTGTCTGACTACTTATCAATACAGTTTAGTTAGCGCCAAAAATCTTAAACTGCGTAAGTTGGGGAGCCAATGACGTAAAATCGTAGTCCCTGCGTAAGTCCAGTTTAAGTTAGGCTAAAGTTAATCTCCGCTTTAGTCGGTGAAGAGTTCCCTTATTTTGAATTGCTTATGACTGCTGCATCACCTGTTTTTAAACCTGTTAGCCAAATGCGGCTAGCACCTGGTAGTACAGTGTCTATTCAAGATGTAAGCTGGGAAGAATTTGAGTCTATATTACAGGAACTCGGAGAAAAGCGATCGCTACGAGTTGCTTACAGCAAGTCTACGTTAGAAATCATGGTTCCTTTACCCGAACATGAAAAGTCAAAGGACTTAATTTCAGATATTGTAAAAATCTTACTGAAGCTCGTAGGAAAAAAGTATGAACCCTTTGGTTCAACTACCTTCAAAAGGGAAAACACAGCAGGGGTAGAACCGGATGCTTGTTTTTACATCCAGAACTACAAAATAATGATTAGTCGTCGTAAACTAGAAGCGGATGATCCTCCTCCTGATTTAGCAATTGAGATAGATGTCACTTCTCAGACAACTCTCGATGCTTATGAAGCGATCGCTGTTCCAGAACTATGGATTTATAATAGTAAAAAGCTGAAGATTTATTTACTTAGCAATGGACATTATATCGAATCAGATAATAGTCCTAACTTTCCAAATATCCCTCTTATTCAAATTATTCCCGCTACAGTAGAACGAGCTTGGCAAGTCGGAATTGTGCAGGCTTTGGAGGAGTTTCAAGGGGCATTAGATAGAAGTAGTTTTTGACAGAGAGTACGTAGATATAGCTCGCCGCAGGTATCACTTTTGCTAATTGAGCCTAGTATGGCAATAAATGGCATAAATTGCCATAAACTAATATTATGAAGGAAAAGCTAGGGAAGTAGTGCCAGTGAAAAGTATAAACATATCTCTCCCTGACGCGATGCGGATTTATATAGAAGAGAAAGTGGCAACTGGTGGTTACAGCAGCGTTAGTGAATATTTTCGTGAGTTAGTGCGCCAAGATCAAAAGCGTCAAGCGGATGAACGTTTGGAAGCGATGCTTTTAGAAAGTCTAAATTCTGGGAATGCAAGTGAGATAACTGCTGACGATTGGGAAGACATCCGTCAAGCTGTGCGGGAAAGAATCGCCAAGCATAACCAAGGTTAATGAGCGACGTAAACAAACGACCCCAAGTCATCCGCGACTTGATAGAATTAGCTACTTATATTGCAGAAGATAACTTGGAAGCTTCAGATAGGTTTCTTGCAGCAGCAGAAACAACTTTCAAACAACTGGGTAAAATGCCAGGAATGGGAAAATCTTGTCAATTCTCTCATCCTAATTTAGCTGGTGTTCGACAGCAAGCAATCAACGGATTTAAAAAGTATCTTGTTTTTTATCTTCCTTCGGATTCCGGTGTAGAGATTCTTAGAGTCATTTATGGCGGACGAGATATCGAAGCAATCTTGGATGAAGATTTAGGAGAGAATGACTTGGAATAATAACATTCTGGTTGCGTTACCTTGGTGCGATCGCCTACTATGACTTTATTATTAACTGCATCTAATTCAATCACATACAACGGTTCGGCAGCAGCAATCCCCAAGCCTTTGCGCTGTCCAATGGTGTAATGATGAACACCGTCATGCTGTCCCAAAACTTTGCCTGTGACATCTACAATATCCCCGATTTTGGGAGCCAAATATTTGTCATTTTACCGCGACATCGGCGATCGCTTGGGGGAAGCTAACATCTTGCAAGAATTCGGTAAGTTGCAAGAAAACCCCCAGCAAGCACTAGAATATCTCCAGCAAGCACAAAACCTCTACATCCAAATTGGCGATATCTACAGCCAAAGTCGTAATCTGCTGTTTGTCACCGATGCACAGTTAAGCATGGAAGACTCAAATGCTGCAATTAATTCTTTAAATCATGCGGCTGAACTCACCACCATCATTAACTATGCACCATTGCAAGAATATGCCCAAACTCGCATAGCCGAAATCAACTCTACACCCACAAGCGAATAAAAGAGAGATTCATGCAATTTATTCAGCAGCGTTGGGTAAAGTTGGCGTTTTGTTTTCTTGTTAGTTTAATTGCTTTTCTACTACTACGCTGCTGAGTCGAAAATTAGTAACGAATATCTTTGGATAAGGGAGTATACCTGAGCGTACCTTCTCAATTATAAATATATTACCCTGTCAACTAGTAAAAAGTCAACAGCTGCTTGACCTCAATTAAAAATTAAACTAGGTGTACGACAATTTTTGAGTTACCCGTTGAGCGTTTGGCAATTCCATAAAAACCGATTATTACGAGAATTATAGTTTTGTTGATGAAACTGATCATTTTGTTGATGAAACCGATCATTTTGTTGATGAAACCGATCATTTTGTTGATGAAACCGATCATTTTGTTGATGAAACCGATCATTTTGTTGATGAAACTGATCATTTTGTTGATGAAACCGATCCTTTTGTTGATGAAAAGATATTATCAAAAATTCCAGATGCGATCGGCTTTAGCGTGATGCACCTTATATAGCAGTCCTAAATCATTTGTGAAAGCTTCTCTTTCTTTTCTTCTCTACGAGATGCTGCGCGATGACGCTCTTGGCGGCTTCTTCCTTGGCGCTAGCCTCTTCCTTTGGGAGAACTACGGTGTACACACAAGTGTCTCTTGAGGCAATTTACGATAGCTCAAAGAAACCTCACCCTGGTTCTGCTACGCAAAACCTGTCCCTCTCCTTAGTAAGGAGAGGGATGTCCGTCAGGACAGGGTGAGGTTTTCCAAGGATTTCGGGTAATTCGATGACTATTAGAAGGTCTAAATTCTGGGAATGCAACTGAGATGAATCCTGACAATTGGGAAAATATACGCCAAGCTGTGCCAGAAAGAATCGCCAAGCATAAAGAGTCAAACTAAGATTAATCAGTAATGATTTTAGTGACTCTGAAACTGCAAATATTCCAATAGTAGTAACCGCAAGTAATCTAACGTTCTAATATAACTCTTTATCTGTTCATAGTTGCCATTACTATCAAAATAAAAACTTGCAATCTGAGGTATATTTAAAACTGGCATGGCTTGTAATTGCTCAATTGTCTGGGCTTGATTGACAATTTGACCTGTGCTTTGAATTTGACTTGCATAACCTCTGAGATTTACTGTTAAAAGTTCAAGTTCTTCTAACAGAGAAAACTCTTCGTCTTCTGGTGGAAACTGAATAGAAATTTCTTGTCGTTCGCCGCGTGTATTTTGATAAGTATTAGTCAATTGTGTTAATAATTGACTAATATTTCTCTTAATCAATTCTTGCTGATTTAAAATTGCTTTAGTCATCATTGACTCCATAAGTAACTATCTTTTCAGTACCATATTAGTCAGGTTTAACAATTAGATATTCATTGCCTTTACGATATACAGCTGAACTATCTCCACGATATCCAGTTTTCGGAACTCTAATTGCTCCTTTTTTATTAAAGTTATGAGCTTTGCGTAAATACCTTAATGGGTCGATTCCTTTTCTATTAGCATGGTCTAAGATACTCTGAGCAACACTCATATAAGTAGCAGCATCCCACTCACTTATGTATTGTTGAATCTCTGCCGTCTCTGTAGAAGTATAGCCTTCTAATAGCTGTATTAAAAACTGGTCAAAGATGGGTTCTTCCGGCATATATCCCATTTAAAAATAAAATACCCTTCCTGACAAGCGAGGAAAGGTGATTTTGGTTTATGTCAAAACAAGGTAAGAGCTATTTTTAACTAAACTGTTCAATTATTCCGCCACCTAAAACTTTTTCACCGTCGTACCACACCGCAGCTTGTCCGGGAGTAATGCTGATTTGGGGTTCATCAAACACCAAACGCACACGGGAGTTTTCCAACGGAATCACCGTCACTGGTGTAGGCGTTGAACGATAGCGAATTTGCACTTCGGCATGAATTGGGGTGGATGGTTCGGCAATAGAAACCCAATTTACTCGCCCTACATTGCATTCTGGTTGCGTTACCTTAGTGCGATCGCCTACTATCACTTTATTATTAACTGCATCTAATTCAATCACATACAACGGTTCGGCAGCAGCAATCCCTAAACCTTTGCGCTGTCCAATGGTGTAATGATGAACACCATCATGCTGTCCCAAAACTTTGCCTGTGACATCTACAATATCCCCGATTTTGGGAGCAAGATATTTATCTAAAAATGCCCGCATGGAACCGTTGCTTTCCACTAAGCACAAGTCTTGGCTTTCTGGCTTATCAGCAGTTTTTAGTCCGTATTCAGTAGCGATGCGGCGCGTGTCAGTTTTTTCCAGTTCGCCCAAAGGAAATATAGTTGCTGCAAGTAAATCTTGAGACAAATCATAGAGAAAGTATGATTGGTCTTTGTTGCGGTCAACAGCCCTTAATAATTGGTAACGTTTAGTTGCGTCGTCATAGCTAATTTTGGCATAGTGACCGGTGGCAATGCGATCGCATCCCAATTCTTCACGAGCGTACTGCACCATTGGCCCAAACTTCACCGTTTTATTGCACTGGGAGCAAGGCAAAGGCGTAATTCCAGCGCTGTAACCTGTCACCAGATAATCGACAATATGCGTCTGAAAGAGATCCCGAATATCCACAACCTGATGGGGAACGCCCAGTTGTTCACAGATATCAGCCGCGTCGATCATCCCTTCAGAGCAACATTGACCTTTGCCTTTCATGAGCCAAAGAGTCAAACCAATTACTTCATAGCCCTGATGGTGCAGGATAGCTGCGGCAGTGGAACTGTCAACACCACCAGAAAGACCAACGACGACTTTTTTCATACAAACACGACACATAGCTGCGTGGTTGTTCAATTGTAGCACACACTCTTAAAAGCCTTGCTAATAAAGCGCTCCAGTTAATGAGGAATTAAATCTTGCGAACGCTGTTCACTCCCCTATCACCTTCGTCTAAGATTAGTTACAAATATATTTTTTGCCACGCAGATGAGCTACTTTTACACTAACACTATATAGTTGCTACAACGGTTAACTAATTAGTTTCTGACGAAAATTGCCTAAAAATATTTTGATTACTTTCTAAACTACTATGTCGAGAGAAATACCAAGTCAATTTATGCTATTTCAAATGTTGCGCCAAAGTTCTGAGGAGTGGAAGCTTACTATCAAACTTCTCCCCTTGTTAGTGGGAGGATGGTTAGTGCTGATTCCTAACTCTACCCCAGTACAAGCACAAATCCATAACAGCAACGTGCTACTAGCTCAAGAAGCAGGTGAAATTTTACCGCCACTGCCAATTCCCTTTGGTCAACAGCCATCACCGCAGTTACAACCAGTCCAACCATTACAAGAAAATCAATTTGAGCCGAACTTTCAGCCCTCTGAACCATTGCAAGACAATCAATTTGAGCCGAACTTTCAGCCCTCTCAACCATTGCAAGACAATCAATTTGAGCCGAACTTTCAGCCCTCCCAACCATTGCAAGACAATCAATTTGAGCCGAACTTTCAGCCCTCTCAACCTGAACAAGTTAGTCAATATAACCAAAACTTTGAGCGCTATTTAGTTTATGTTGACGGTAGTGATTTTCAGACGCTACAACAAATACGTCGGATTGAACCTAGTGCTTATGTTCGCCAGTACCAAGGACGGAATGTAATTCAGTCAGGAGTTTTTAACAGAGTATCTAACGCCCAACAACGGGTCAATGAGCTACAGTCACGAGGCATCTATAGCGCCCGGATTATCAGCTTCGCTAACGGGCGGGAAATAGATAGAGGCAATAGAGGTTTGGTAGGAAGGACTCCCAGACAAGCCTCTAGATATTATGTCGCCATTCCGACGACTCCAGAACAGTTACCTGCGATCGCAGCCCAAGTTAGGCAGAACTTAGCCCGATATAGCCAAGACTTAGGACGTTCTGGCGGAGTCCTCGAAAGAAAGCAACCACGAGGGCCACACGTAGCAGTAGGGCCTTTCTCAGAGCGATTTCTAGCTGAGGAATGGAATAAGTATCTGCGAAACATAGGATACGGTAATGCCAGAGTTTACTACGGAAAGTAAAAAAATGTTGAGTGCTAAGTGCTGATGCAAGATAGGCAAGAACAAATTTCGCAAGTGGTAGTTACTGCTGATCAAATGCGCCATATTGAAGAGCGGATCTTTGCAGCAGGAATGCCTGTAGTTGCTTTGATGGAAAAGGTAGCGGGATTAATTGCCCGTCGCATTCAAGAGATCCCCCCAACCCACGCCAGTCGCTCCACTTGGGGAGACCCCATCGCTTTTAGCGTCTCCCCTTGGGAGAAGACCGCGCTGGCTCCCCTTAAAAAGGGGGGCAATATTGCTTCAAACACCCCTTTTTTAAGGGGGTCACCACAGGCGGGGGGATCTCGTGCTGGGATTCTCGTCGGCCCCGGTCATAATGGCGCAGATGCTTTAGTAGTAGCCCGTGAATTATACTTTCGTGGGTATGACGTTTGGATTTATTCTCCTTTCTCTAAGCTTAAAGAATTAACTTCGCAGCACTTACAATATGCTCAGAGTTTGGGCATCCCAATTTATCAAACAATTGAGCAACTGCCAGATTCTAATTTGTTGATTGATGGGTTATTTGGATTTGGTTTAGAAAGAAATCTTACTGATCCCATTGCCTCTGCAATTAATCAGCTAAATGAATTATCTGTGCCGATTTATAGTATCGATTTACCTTCAGGTTTACACACCGACACAGGCGAAGTATTAGGAACTGCCATTCGCGCCACTCACACATTTTGCTTGGGTTTATGGAAACTAGCTTTCTTCCAAGATCAAGCGCTGGAATATATCGGCAAAGCTGAATTAATCGATTTTGATATTCCTTTCGCTGATGTGGAAGCTGTTATAAAAGATGCACCCAGAATTAAACGTATTACACCAGCAACGGCACTTGCTACTTTACCTCTACCCCGTCCACCAGTCACCCACAAATATAAAGAAGGACATTTACTGCTAATTTGTGGTTCACGCCGCTATGCTGGCGGGGCAATTTTAACTGGTTTGGGTGCGCGTGCTAGTGGTGTGGGGATGCTTTCAATTGCCGTACCCGAATCCCTGAAATCTCTTTTGGTGTCACACTTGCCAGAAGCGCTGATTGTTGGTTGTCCAGAGACAGAAACCGGAGCGATCGCTCACCTACAACTACCAGAAAAAACCGATTTGAGTTCCTTTGATGCGATCGCCTGTGGCCCCGGTTTAACACAAGATGCCACTTCCATTGTCCAACAGGTCATAGAAAGCGAACGCCCTTTGATTCTCGATGCCGATGGTTTAAATATCTTGGCACAAATGGGAGCGATCGCCACATTAAAAAAACGCCAAGCAGTAACCGTACTCACACCCCACACTGGCGAATTCCAGCGACTCTTTCCTGATGTCGCCGATGCCAAACATGACAGAGTGAAAGCAGTACAGGAAGCGGCGGCGCAAAGTGGCGCGGTAGTGTTGTTGAAAGGGGCGAGAACTGCGATCGCAAACCCCCAAAATGCCGTTTGGATTGTTCCAGAAAGCACACCCGCCTTAGCGCGTGGCGGTAGCGGCGACGTGTTAACTGGGCTATTGGGTGGATTGTTAGCGCAAGCAGCAACTAAACAGATTCCCGTAGAAGATATAGTGGCAACTGCCGCTTGGTGGCATTCGCAAGCAGGTATAATAGCCGCCCAAGAGCGTACCGAATTAGGTGTAGATGCCTTTACATTGACACAATATTTGCTAAAAGCTCTAACTTAGTCAATTCCCTCGTTCCCAGTCTCCGACTGGGAATGCCATCCTAGAGGCTCCGCCTCTAATTTAAACAACATCATGGGACGCACCCGCTACCACGTACTAAGTACCCAGCCCCACTTCCTCACCTGCACAGTTATAAATTGGATACCACTATTCGGCAAAGTTGAATTTACAGAAATTATTTTAGATTCCCTGAATTTTCTGCAACGTCAGCAGCGTTTAACCTTGTACGGTTACGTAATTATGGAAAATCATCTCCATATAATCGCCTCTGCCGCCAGTTTATCTAAAGAAATAGGAAACTTTAAATCATTCACGGCTCGCTCTATTATTGACTTACTTGAGACAAATAATTCTAACTATATGCTTAACCAGCTTGAGCTTTACAAATTAAAACATAAGATAAAACAAGAATATCAACTTTGGCAAGAAGGTTTCCATCCGCAGGCGATTCTAGATGAAGAAATGTTTAGTCAAAAGTTAGATTATATTCATAATAATCCAGTTAGGCGTGGTTATGTAGATGATCCGTCACATTGGCGGTATTCTAGTTGCCGTAATTACATCGGGGAACTAGGTTTATTAGAGGTAGAGTTGATTGATTTGTGAGGGAAGGCGGAGCCTTTAGGATGGCATTCCCAGTCGGAGACTGGGAACGAGGAGGATGAGGAAATTTGGATCAGCTATTGACTAAATACCAACGCTGTAGAGCTAGGCGTTGAATTTCGCGCCAGGGAATATTATGTTTTCGGGCTAAGTCTGCACAATCTTCATATTCTGGCTGCACATTTGCAATAACTTTTTCTGGTGATTGTCCCTTCCATGCTACCTTGACACGCACTTTGCCATATTCAATTTCCACTTGTTGAATTTCCCGTTGTAAAATGGTGCGTTGCTGAGTTGTGCGCCGAATACCCAAAGTCGTGGTTTCGCGAAATAAAATTGCTTCACAACTGAGTAAATTTTCTGGATGACAAATAACAGTCAGCAAAATCCCTGGACGCGACTTTTTCATGCCGATCGCTTGGGTAAAAACATCCACCGCACCGCCAGCAAACAACGCCTCAAACACATAGCCGATCGCTTGCGGATTTAAATCATCAATTTGGGTTTCTAGTACTGATATCGGTTCTAAATTTGAGCTAGTATCGCCAGAATCGCTAAAATTGGACTGTAAACTTGTGCTTTCACCCAGCCAGAGGCGTAGAATATTGGGAATAGGTAAACTTATGGTTCCGGCTCCAAATCCTATCTGCTTGATAGCGATCGCAGGTGGTGAACCAAAGTCTCTTACCAAAGTAGTAGCGATCGCGGCTCCTGTTGGTGTCACTAGTTCTCGTTCAATGCCATTGCTATAAACTGGACAACCCCGCATTTCCCACAGCTTTAATACTGCTGGTACTGGTACTGCCATTTGACCATGTGCAGCCTTAACAGTGCCGCCGCCTGTCGGGAACGCCGAGCAGTATAGTAAAGGCCATCCTTCGTCATTGCTCTCAATCCCCAACCAATCCAATCCCAGGCAAGTACCCACAATATCTACAATTGCATCTACAGCACCCACCTCATGAAAATGAACTTTTTCAGGGGCAATGCCATGCACCGCCCCTTCTGCTACTGCTAGCTGTCGGAATACCGCCAAACTCCAAGCTTCTGCCCGTGATGGCAATCCCGCTTTGAGAATCATCCGCTCTATTTCTGGCAAGTGGCGTGCATGACGATGACTATGTTCATGATCGTGGCGATCGTCGTCTACTAAATCCACATGAACTTTAGTCGCCTGCTGACCATTACGTTGGACAAGTTCTGCTCTTAACTGATATTCCTGTTCAATTCCCAACCCATTGAGTTTTTCAATCAAATACTCCACAGGAACACTTAAACTTACCAAGGCTCCCAGACACATATCACCAGAAATCCCTGTTGGACATTGAAGATAAGCTATTTTATTCATAGTCATTAGTCATTGGTCATTAGTCATTGGTCATTAGTCATTAGTCATTGGTCATGGAGCATCGATTAATAATTAATAGTTCCTCTTCCCCTGCTCCCTGCTC
>NZ_WBKM01000132.1 GCF_015714725.1 Nostoc sp. WHI | reverse complement strand
CGTCTTAAACAACGGCATTGGCCCCGCAGACACCGTCACCGCCACGAACGCGAGCATCCTGGACGATCTCCTGCGCCAGCGCGGAGTTCCGTTTCTCGGAGAACTGGAACCCGACGCCACCGTGCTGGAAGCCAGTCTTTTCCAGAAAGTCCGCGTCGCGCTTCCCTGAGAAAAACTTCTTGCCGGAAGGAATGGCGTGGTCCAACTATACGGCCCGCAAGAAAGCGCAATTCCTGAGTAGCTCAGTGGTAGAGCGATCGACTGTTAATCGATTGGTCGTAGGTTCAAATCCTACCTCAGGAGCCATTTTACCCCTTTTAAGGTTTGTCCCCGTTTGTCCCAGATCGTAGCTAAGTATCTCGGAATCAGTGGGTAGCAAATTGCCCTCTCTTTCATCATTTGTCCCACCCTGTTTCTCGGAATCCCTCTCTGGACCGAATCCGGGTGCGTACCGGGGTGCGTCAGGAATCAGCGATGGAATGAGCGAGAGTCCGCCTACTAATCCTCCCATCGTTAAATGGTTATACGTTTTCGCCGTTAGCCTCATTTCACTGTGCCGCATTAGTTCCATTGCGACAGATGGAGCGACTCCAGCAGCATTAAGCCAAGTTGCAAAGGTGTGGCGCAGGGAATGGAAATCTGCAACTTCGCCACAGGCGTTTACATATTCGATCTTTGCCAGTTTGAGCAAAGATTTGAACTTCCAGATTCCCGGCATGCTCTGACGAGTGAAAACAGGCTCATCGCTTACGACATGATCTAACCTAAGTTTGCAAACTGCGTTTACTGCGTCAGCGTTTAGCGGCAGATACTTCTCTTGCTTATTTTTCGATGTAGAAGCCCGGACTTTCACAGTGGCAACGGATGAATCAAGAGAGATGTCGCTCCACTTCAGAGATTTGAGCTCAGCCCGTCGCAGGCCAGTCGTTACAGCCAACGTGATGGCAGCACTGTAATCGCCTGAAACCGCAAGAAGGCGAACCATTTCAGCCAGTGTAAAAGCACGACGCCTCCGAACTTCATTCCCTCTCGTTTCCGCTCTTTTAACCGTCTGAAAGGGATTGGCCGGTAGACTCGTGTTTCGGGCACGAAGCCAATTGTAAAAGCCCGATATTGCATCGAGGTACTCATTCAAAGTCTTGGGAGCCTTGGTCTGAACGTTTCTCCACTTTTGGAACGACTCCCCTGTGAGATCTGACAATTTTTTCCACCTAAGAACTAAGCAAAGATTGCGAATCCTAGCACCCACATTGGAAATATATTTTGCGTCTCGACTCGTAGAACGCAGATCATCTAGATAATCACTTACCGCTTCAGTAAGGTCACGCCGAGCCAACTCGCGATCTTTCATGGGAACCGCTAAACCGCAGCTTTCCAGCTCCTTTTGCTGGATAACCTGTTTCAGCTTTTCCAACGCAACGGCCTTGTGCCGCACGCCGAGGCTTATGTATGTAGGCTTGAGGTCCCCTTTGAGGCGATACTTCCCACGATAGAAAGGGCTCGTCACGCGCTTTCCATCAACGATGCGAGTTGGTCTTGAGACTGTCATACGTTGACCAGAGTTTGAATGTACCGCTGAAGTTCAGAGGCGAGAACATAGGTTCTCCGTCCGCGCTTAATCTTTTTTAGGCGGCCTCGATCAAATTCGCGATAGAGCTCAGAATGGCTGATTGCAGCAGTGCGCATTACATCTTTTATGCTCACCAATGGATCGATCATCAAAGCTTGCATGATCAGAAGGAAATGCTCTCCCAAGTTGGATCTTCTTGCGCCTCATCAAAGAATGGGGAGCAATCTCTCCGGGTGCCGTCGCTTAAGACGAACCACTTCTCACGGAGGAAAACCAGTCCGTCTTCAACGTCTTTTAATTCACTTTTTGAGAGCTTATGTTTCGCGTCCTGCATGGCTTCATGAAACGCCATATCATCTTCCTGCCCGAGGTTGAAGAGGACGGATTTAATATTTATTCCCAGCGACGAAGCTATCCGGCGCGCCACCGGCTCGATAGTTTCAGTGTATCCGTCCCAAAACTGCTTCGGATCTTTCAAGGCTCGCGAAAGCGTCGGTTGGCTGATTTGAATATCATATTTATCCTGCAACCACTTGCTGATTTCCCGGGCGCTCATCCGCCGAGACGCCTCATAAACAAACGGGAATATCTCTTGCAGAACCTCCCCCGGTTTCCGTTCGACCTCCTTAGATGCTTCGATGAGCTCTATACCAATTTTTGATAGATCAGTTATGTTCACAACAAGTTGATACTACTTGATTCAACTCGAGTCAAACTGAAAATGAATCTTTTCTCGAACGCTGAAATTTAGCTTGCACGCCATAGGAAACCTCATAGTAACCAGCGTGTGAACTGGGTGCTTCTAAGGCAAACGATGGACGTGAGATATCCGAACGGATATCGCCATTGGGACTGTGCGGGTGATCTGGCGAATCAGTTACTTGGTTTATTTCCCGGTTTAGTCGTGGATGATGGAGACCCTTCGAACGTGACGATGAGCCACGACGAGCATCAGATAAAACTGCGGTACGGCGTAGAAGGAGCAACGGTAGAGGCGGCGTCGTTAGACGAACACACAAACCTGTTCGAGCAATATGCAGCGCCCTTTTTTGCGCTCGTCTTCAGAAGTTTCGCTATTAAAACAACTTCAAGAGTAGGACATCGCTTGGTTAACCATCTCACTCTTGATGACAAAGCTTCCGTGCAGGATTATATATTTAAGCTAAGTATAAAAACGGGCGCTGGAGGGAGCTTCTTTGCATCGTCAGAGGACGAGCGGTTAAATACCAAAAAGACCACTGGATTTATCCTTATATTTGAAGATGAGAAAATCGGCCTCCGCATAAACATCGGATCAGGAAAAGCTAAAACTAACATCAATGGTCCGATGTTGAATGACCTCCGCAGACATATACCTCCCCCCACAGATATTGTCGTCCTCGATATAGATAACTACACCCTTAAACCCCTAAATATTTCTGATCTTTTGATCAACGATCTGGCAAAGAGCAATGCAAAGATGGTCAAGACACGCATTTTGCCAATACTCGAAATATAAACGATATGGCCCTCGTAGTCACTACCTCAAATGAACCTTTTTTAGAAGAGTCATACTTCACAAGCTCGAGTTCTTGGGAAACAAAAGCACTTCGTCGTGAAGTCCGGCGCAAGATTGCTGAGAGGGAAGTCGAAGCATCGTATACCATCTTTGCCAGAGTAGAATCTAGAGATGGCGTCGATGTCCGTGAAGTTGTTAAATGGACTCACTCTGACCTCTATAGCTATTCTCAGCCCCCTCAGGTTGACCTTGCGAATTTTTTCGGGACGTTGCTTGATCGCTGTAACGGGATTTCTGAAGAGGAGGAACTAGCGTTCGAAATTCAATCCATCAAGTTTTGGAACGAATGTAGGAAGCTCAACCAGTTTTTTGGGATGTCACCAACATACGACGAACTGTTATCAACATTTTTCACTCTTTCGGTGGGAATGAATGGACTCTTAGATGTAAAAAAACTCAGTGCTCTACGCGCCGTTTTGATCAAAGTGCGTGAATTGATCAATCTTACCGATGAAGTTTTAGATGACCTGTTGGATATTCTAGACGAAGGAGGTTTCGACTTACAGGAACCGATGGCTTTTGAGCCCAATGGCTGATGTATTCCTCGAGACATCTGCCCTAATTGAGCTGGTATTTGGTAATAAACCCACACAGCAAAAAGTAAGGGAATTTTTGCCAGCAGGGGTGTCAGCTATCTCATCTCGATACGTTATCTACGAGTTAGCGAAGGGCTTTCTGCAGTATCTAATCCTCCTGCACAACAAGGCTCAGCATCTTCAAAGGTTTAGCGAATTAATCGGATATGCTCAAAATCTCCGGTATAAGCCACATTTCCAAGGAGCGGTTTTGGGTTGCTTACGCTCTTTCTATGAGAACGGACAACTAGCCCTCACTGACGAGGAAACCCTAGTTTGTTTCCGCAGTTTCGTAAGAGGGTTAATCCGGAGGGGATGGAG
>NZ_WBKM01000289.1 GCF_015714725.1 Nostoc sp. WHI | reverse complement strand
CCCCTGCCCCCCTCTAATTCTACGGGCAATTAGGATGAATGCCTCCTTGAGTACAAATGTACGCTAATTGCTTGGGATCTAAATTTTTGGCTTTAGAAAAATCAACTCCTTGGACTACGGCAGATACGGAGCCTAAATCTGGGGTTTGGACAAATTGATCTGCTGGATCTTGTTTACTAGGGGCGAGAATTGCCCCCTTAAAATCTGCTCCTGCCACATTTGCCCCTCGTAAATCTGCAAGACTCAGGTCGGCATTTTGCAAGTTAACGTTTTCCATCTGGGCAGAACGCAAAACAGCACCAGTCAGACGAGTAGCGCCCAGGTTAGCATTGCTGAGATTAGCACGATCCAAATAAGCTCCTGATAAATCTGCCCCTTCCCAATCAGTGTTAGTTAAGTTGGCAAAGGATAATTGCGTTCCTATGGCAATGACACGACCCAATCTAGCGGCGTATAGATTGGCTTCATTCAAGTTCGCATCGCCTAAATCAGCCCCAGTCAAGCTGGCTTTTTCCAAAACTGCGTTTTGCAGATCAGCTCCTACTAATTGAGTGCTGTTGAGTTTCGCCTCAAATAAACGTGCGTTGGATAAGTTTGCTCTATTGAGAGTGGCGCGGCTCAAGTCGGTACGGTTCATCAAAACGCGACTGAGGTTAGCATCAGTAAGATTAGCTTGCTGCAACTGAGCTTGGCTTAAATCAGCGATCGCATCGTCGTAGGTATCCAAGCGTCCATCCTCACCCGCACCCCGGAAGCGGCTACCCTTAAAACTAGCTTGGTTAAGATTTGCAGATTTTAATTTAACTCCTGATAAATCAACGTTGTCTAGTACCAAGTTGAAAAAGGAACTTCCTGGAGTACCGCTTTGACCTAATTGTGTGCTATTAAGTTCAACGCCCTCGATTTTACCACTGTAAACAGAGAGAATCTTATTGATCGTCCTCTGGTTTCTTTGTAACCGCCCTTGCCGTAATTCCCGTTCTTGGGTTGCAGTGCTACTCACAGGCTCCAGTTCACCCACCAAAAACTGATTCTTATTTTTTAATTCTGGGATGGCTTTGGGGCCGACACTTGTCAAAGCTTGTTGAATCGTATCCAAAAGGCTGGAGTTGGTTTCGCTAACCAAGAGATCCGCTAGAAATTTGATGGACTGTGGGTCATTCAGACCACCCAGAGCCAAAATTGCAGTTTCACGCTCCTTATTAGTAGCCCCAGAGTTGGGACTCAATTGTTTGACAAGTTCGAGGAACTGTTGGCTGTTGATTTGATTGGTTGCTCGCTGGGATTGCTGAATTTGGATATAAACTTGAGTGCCTATTAAAGTTGCCAGCACAGCAGTCATGCTCGTCAGCCCTACCCCAAACAAAGTTAGATTGGGATTTTGCTGTATCCGCCGCCACACATTAGGCGGCTGGTTAGTTTGGGCTGCGTCAGACACACTACTTGCTGTAGGCATAGCTAATTCTTCATTTCCCTGCTGCCATTCTTCTGCTTGATCGTTACCGCCAGCAGGCTGAACTTGTTTGTTGTTAGCTAAGAGTGCGTCTATTGTATAAGTGCCTGCGAGTTGATCATGCAGTGCGCGACGCCCCCGGCGCGAGGGTAAGCCGATTCCTTCACCCAGAATCATTAACAAAGATAAAAATGTGAATAATCCTAAATTAGGAAAAGCAAAGCTGTAGCGCCACAGAAGATAAGCGATGGAAATGGGTACAGTCCAACGCCCAACTCCTTCTCTGATCACAACTGCCCCCAAACCGGGCGGCATCCCTTGCTCGTTGACAACTTGCACTTTTAACCAACGTTTAGGAATTGTGCTACCAGTCTTAGCTAGTAAATACAATTGCCACCACGAGAGAGTTACAGGCGCTAACAGAGCTACTGTCCACAAAATATTAGTCGGCCATGCTACGTTACGGATGCCATAGCTAACAGGCAAAGCCAATGGCCTAGCGATCGCTCTTTCCATTACTACCAGCACGGGGTTAAGCGGCACTCGGTTAAGATCGCTTCTAGTATTGGCATAGACACCAATGCCGAAGGGAATCAACCCACTGCTAACCACTAGTGTGATTTCAGCCGCCCAAGCCGCAAAACGCCTGCTTGCTAGCAGCAGCGAATTGGCTCTTTCCGGTTGTTTTGATTGACTAGATTGATTACTTCTTCTGACAATTGGTGTCGTCATTGCATAATTTCCTTTGACATTATTTATACACCGTTATCGGCACAATTCAAATAGACTACTTCTTACGTTGAAAGTTACTAGACACAAAAAATTTGTATCCAACATACACTAACGCTGCCAAAAGTGCCAGAGTGATTACAGATGCAATCAGTTTAAACACTGTTTGCAGCATCGCCAAGCCGAGTAGTACCGTCACACCCGAAACTACGAGCTTTTTTGTCCTAGATAGGCTGTTGAACCAAATCTGAAATCGCTCTAGTTGCAAGTTCAAGTTAGCAAAACCAAACTGAGGTGTTTGTTTTTGTTGTGGTTGGGGAACTACCTCAGGTGAGGAATTAATCTCTGCCTCTAGCTTGTCGAGGCGACGCTGCAAGTCTTCATCTCTTTGAGGATTCATCAATTTTTTCTCCCTCAGCTAAGTTACCTATTCAACAACAGACCAACCAAATTCTCTTTTTGGTGGTTGTCTTAGTGATTTTAGCTAATGTCTGTGTGCAAAACCTTTGTACACAGGGAAAATTTATGTTTTTTTCTTGTTGCTTTCCAGCCTACACTCCGCACCTAGAGAGTCGGTTCAGTAAATATAAGTTGACAAAAACTCAAGTATGTAAATTAGTGGAAAATGCCTATTTGGGGCTAAATACCTGGGTATGGTTTTTAGCGATGTCTACGATGGTCACTGAGCTTGCCGTACCACTTCCTACGGGACGCTACGCGAACGTGGAAGCAAGCTACGCGCAGCGTCTCCTAGAGAAGTGCGGACTACGCCTACGCACTATAAATCCTTAACTAAATGGTATTGGGTTATACGATAGCTTTTGGAACCAAGACGGATTACTGTCGTCAATCAAATCAGACTGTCTATAACAATATTGCTCTAAAAACAATCTGGAGCATTAATTAAAATGAAGACCCTTAGGCTACTGACAATTGTTCCTACAGCTTTAGCAATGAGTTTGATTCTCACTGAGGCTAATTTGGCACAAACACCAAAGATAGATATTAATCCGAATCTCCAACCAGATCCACTTATTTTAAAGGGAAAGTCTGGAGGAACTGTCAAAAGTAATTGCGGTAATATTACCTCTGTACCCAATCAAGTTATCGAGCTTACAGAGTCACTGCCTTACTTGCGACTAACAGTTGAAAGTCAAGGAAAGCCAACACTGTTGATCGATGGCCCTGGAGGGCGTTTCTGTGTATTAGCAGATACTTACTCTGGAGGCAAGCCAGAACTGTCTGGTTATTGGCAGGCAGGAAAATATTCGCTGCATGTGGGCGAATTATCCCAAAAAGAGTATAACTACACCCTCGCAATCTCGCAACAAAAAAAATAGTTCAGAGTCTAATGGCACTAGTCATTTGTCCTTTGCTAATGACTCATGACCAGTGACCCTTGACTAATCTTCCAGTGATTGGGATGGTACTTCCACAGCTTTAACATCAATTGTGCCTTCTGGTGTAAGGCGCTGAAAATGACTATTTTGGACTAACAGCGACTCACCACAGTTAGGACACTGCAACTGACTGTTATTTAAACCTGTAAATTCATATCCACAGACGGGACACTGATCAGCAATCAAGTTGCGTTGCAGCCACCAACGAAAGCCAAAGAAAGCCACAATCGGTGCCAACAACAGCAACCCGAAAATTATTAGCAATGAATTAACCAACCAACCCAAGCCTACTGATGCCAGCAACCAAACAACTGCTAGCAGGGTGAGCCAAGGGCGGAGATTTAAAAGATTCAATTGAAATGTCTTAAAGCTCATTTTTTAAATGTCATCCTGCTCTCCCTCTAGGATAGCGATTTTAGCAAAGAGTCAAGGAGAGCAGTTGGATGATGTTAGCGATCGCGCAGCGTGTCGTAGAGAAGCAGTAGTGAGTAATCGAGCAGCAAAAGTCTCCCGATTTGTGCAAACTGGCGTTCAAGGGTGAAGAAATATTGCTTTCAATTAATGGCTTAGGACTGAGGATAGAAGCATTTTTTGCAACCTCTTTTGAAAGGCATCCGTGCCAAACAAAGCGATCGCCTGTTCTCGCAACCACTGCCCATCACAGCGCTGGTCATTCCCTTGAAGCATTTCTATACAAGCTACTGCTACAGCATCAGCACTGCGGTGTGGTACTCGCCACCCTAGTTTACCATCTTGCAAGGGTTCGGCTGACCCATCATCATCACCGGATAATACAGGTACTCCACAAGCCATTGCCTCCAGATAGACAATGCCAAAGCCTTCTTGCGAGGGCATAATATAGGCATCAGCAAGGCGGTAATGTTCCATTAATTCTTCTGTGGCCACGAAACCAGCAAACACGACGCGATCGCTCACACCTAAATATGCAGCTAGTTTAGCTAATCGCGGTTGGTCATCACCGCGACCAATTACCAAATATTTTACTTCTGGGAAAACCTGAGCGATTTGTGGTAATGCCCGAATTGTTACATCTACGCCTTTGTAAATATCCCCTGACCACAGCCGCGCCACTGTCATTAACACCTTAGCACCAGTCAAGCTATACTTCTGGACTAATTCTGCCTGCTTGAAACCAGGAGTGAATTTATCTCCATCAATTGCACAAGGCATCATCTGGACTATTTTCGGATCTATACCATTAGCAACACAAGCGCGATCGCGGCTGTAGCGACTAATTGTCCAAATTTCAGCTGCTGATGTCAGGGCGCGACGTTCTTGGTTTTTGAGCGGTTCCCAGACTTCTTTACCGTAAGTTAGTACGGTGTAGGGAATACCCAACGGCTGGCAAAGAGTTTGTACTAATACTGCTAAGTTAATGTGACCGCAGAAAACTTGCTGCGGACGGTTTTGCAACAGACACTTAAGTAAAGCTGCTGCCATTTGTAATCTCCCTATATGGGGAGACTGATTTTTAAAGTAATGAAATTTTAAGTTCTCGTCTTCAAAAACATTTAATTTATCAGGACTATCTCGCAACAAAAAGACTTCCGCTTTATATGCTTGGCTCAATCCCAGATAGGCGCGAAAAATATCCTTTATATATGATTGAATACCACCTTCGTGAGCAAAAATTTCTAGAAACACGAAGACATGGTTAGTTTGTTTGTTAACTTTATCACCTAACTTTAGGCTTTCTGGCACTGTAGTGATATGCATATTGGGTTATTTATACTTGCGTTAAGGGGGCGATGCCTGCGGCAAGGACTTCATCCAACGCACCACTTTGTAACCGCTCTAAATCTGTTTTTACCATTTTTTCTAAAAGTTCCTCAAAGCTGACTTGGGGTTCCCAGCCGAGGTTTCTTTTGGCTTTACTGGGATTGGCAACTAATTGAAAATGCTCATCTTTTCGCAATAAATTAGTGTTTTGGGTTACATGAAATTTCCAATCTAATCCGACAGATTCAAAGGCTATAGCAACTAAATCTCTAACACTGTGTAACTTACCTGTGCCGATCACATATTCTTCTGGCTCATCTACTTGCAACATTCGCCACATTGCATCTACATAATCCCCAGCAAAGCCCCAATCGCGTTTGGCATCCAAGTTACCCATTTCTAAGGTGTCAGTTAAACCCAATTTAATTGATGCAGCTGCTAAAGAAACTTTGCGGGTGACAAACTGAGGCGGGCGGAGAGGAGACTCGTGGTTATATAGAATTCCACTACAGGCAAATAGTCCATAGTGCTGTCTGTGATGCACCATAGTCCAGTGGGCGTGCATCTTTGCCGCAGCATAGGGATTTTTGGGACGAAAAGAGGTTTCCTCGTCTTGAGGTGAAACAAGTACATCCCCAAACATTTCTGAACTGCTGGCTTGATAAAATCTGGTAGATAAACCAACCTTTCGTATTGCTTCCAAGAGTCTGGTAGCCGTACCAGTGATCAGATCCAAGGTTCCCAACGGATCATTCCAGGAATCGGGTACAAAACTGGGAGCCGCCAAATTATAAATTTCTTGGGGACGTAGTTGTTCAACTGCGGTCAAAAGCGCTAAATTATCCCTCAAGTCAACCGTAAAAATCTCTACCTGATTTGCCAGTGTTCCCAGTTTTGTCAAATTAGGTTGTCGATGCGGGGGTACTAATCCTACAACTCGGTACCCCCGATTGAGGAGCAAGTGGCTGAGATAGTAGCCATCTTGACCAGTAATTCCTGTAATTAGGGCTGTTTTAGTCATTTTTTGTCCCCTATCTCTTTAAGCACTAATTTGCACTTGTTGTAGAACAAAAATAAGACTCTCAACACTGCTGACAAATTTTAACAAAGTAACTACCAGAACTCGAATGCTATCTTTACTGCATTCACTAAATTTTTTTATACAAAAATACTTTTGAGCTTTTACGAAAAATTATCGTAACTAAGCAATTTCACTTAAGATACATCTTATCTCAATTCATATCTTCATTGAAATAAAGAGTATATCTTTTATTGTACTCTTATAGTCTACCCGGCGGGTACTGCTTGCCTATGGAATGTTCGGCAAACAAAGAACTCGTAGAGTAGCCGCAGAAGCTTCTACAGACTGATATCAAAATCCAAAATTGGGATCAGATTACCTTGACTATTTCACTTTTACTTTTGTGCTTCTATAGAGTATTTGACAATGAGCAGGCAATTTCTACCATCTGCACCACGTTCGTAGACAACGCGATCAGCCAAGCGCCGAAGGAGAAACCATCCATACCCGCCTACTTGCAGGGTACCTGGCTCTGGCTCTGCGATCGCATCAGGATTAAAAGGTTTTCCATAATCCCAAATTCTAATCTCTAGTCGGTCAATCCACAGATAAACGTTAATCTCAATGGTTGTTTCCGGCGGTAATGCGTGATGGGCGTGACGAACAGCGTTGGTAAAGCCTTCTGCTAATGCTAAATTGAGACGATCAAGTTGGGTTTTTGACCAGCCAAGTTGAGACAAATGTTGCAGACAAAATTGCTCAAACCATTCTTGTACCTGGTTTAGGAGCCTGAGTTCGCTCTTAACCGTCAGATGGTCTTGCTGCACGATACCAAGCATTGACTTTGACTTGAATATAGGTAAACCCAAGTTGCTAGTTATTAAATTCTGCGCTATTCGCAAAATTTCTCTGATATAGAAAAATCTAAATTGACATATTCTGTGTACCAAAATACAAAACATGAACGATTTTGGCATATCGAGGGTTATAACTAGCAACTTACTTACATTAAGTAAGTGAAAAATGTTTGTATTTGTTGATTTTTGGGGATTTTATATTTTGGAATAGCTTTTCAATCCCAAACTTCAAATCCAAAATGCAATCTGAACTATTAAAATTGACGCCTGTTAATTTCTTTCAAAAGCACATCTACAATATGCTCTTAAAAGTCACAGGCGTCAAAGCACTTTGTGGTAACTAATTTAAAATAGTCCCAAGGTCAAAGATTTATCCAATGGCAAGGCAGCACCAATACCCAGCCACAGGGTGATCAGGGTACCCAAGAGGAATACTGTGGTTGCAACTGGACGGCGGAAAGGGTTTTGGAACTTGTTGACGTTCTCAATAAAGGGAATGAGAATCAGCCCTACTGGTACGGAACCCATTGCTAACACTCCTAAAAGTTTGTTAGGTAGCGATCGCAAAATTTGGAAGACTGGATACAAGTACCACTCCGGCAAAATTTCCAATGGTGTGGCGAAAGGATTTGCTGGTTCACCGTTCATCGAGGGATCTAGTACAGCTAGAGCCACAATCGCAGCGAAGGAACCCATGATCACGATTGGAAACACGTAAAGTAAGTCATTAGGCCAAGCGGGTTCACCATAGTAGTTGTGACCCATGCCTTTAGCGAGTTTGGCTCTTAACTGAGGATCGCTCAGGTCAGGTTTTTTCTGTGTTGACATTTTGAAATATGCTCTCCTGCTTAAGTTAAATTAAAGCATTTGTGAAAGCTATTAGCTACCGGGCAACCCAGGCAGGCAGCAAGCAGCATTTTGTCTGTCTACGTTCAGCCGCCTGGAGGGTGTCTACAACTTTCAGCTTCAGATCCAAGTGTTTATTTTTTGTAACTTATGTACAATTAATTTTTTTGTGTTTCATAAGTTTAAAACAAACAACTTTATCTAAGAACTGACAAATGTTGCCTTTCACTAATAACTGAGATGATTACAAAGGGCCGGAAATGCCTTGCTTGCGGATCATCAAGAAGTGAAACAGCATGAAGACTGCTATCAACCAAGGCAGTACAAAGGTGTGTGCGCTGTAGTAACGAGTTAGTGTTGCTTGACCAACACTCGAACCGCCGCGTAGTAGGTCGGAGATCAGAACGCCAACCACGGGAATTGCTTCTGGTACACCGCTAACGATTTTCACAGCCCAGTAGCCAATTTGATCCCAAGGTAGGGAATAGCCGGTGACTCCAAAGGAGACGGTAATCACAGCCAGGATGACACCACTTATCCAGGTCAATTCGCGGGGCTTTTTGAAACCACCAGTCAAGTAAACCCGGAAGGTGTGCAAAATCATCATCAATACCATCATGCTGGCAGACCAGCGATGGATGGAGCGAATTAGCCAACCGAAGTTGACTTCATTCATGATGTACTGTACTGAGGTAAAAGCTTCAGCGACTGTTGGCCTGTAGTAGAACGTCATGGCAAATCCAGTGGCAAACTGGATGAGAAAGCAAACCAGGGTAATTCCACCCAGGCAGTAAAAGATGTTGACGTGGGGAGGGACGTACTTGCTAGTAACATCTTCAGCGAGCGCCTCAATTTCTAGGCGTTCCTCAAACCAGTCGTAAACGTTGGCCATACAATCTCAAGTTCCTAAAAGTCGGTTGCGGTTAATAAATCCCGAAGTTCTAAATTGGCGACCAAAATTCTGATAGTCCCAAGCCTTGGCATCCTGGGGGTTCGCCTTTAGGCTTTCCTGTGCCTCGTTAGCGATCGCGTCTTTGCAGGAGAAGTCGTTACCGAGGAGTAGGGTAGCAGCAAAATTGTCTACGGATTTTTCAGAAGCCGCCGCTCAGACTTCTCTCCCAATTAGCAATTTTGGGATTTTAGTAAAGGCGAGTTTTTTGTTTGCTTGTCAGATCTCAGCGTGCTAAGAGTCTTCAGAAACTTTACACTCTGTAAAGATGGAATATATTGCGATCTCTTTACGCCCCTGCACAGAAAATGGTGGACACAAAGTAGATTTTATCCTTTGGTGAGTGGCTACAACCCATCAGTTGACTGAACAACTTGATGAGAGGAATGCATCACTTCTATAAAAAAAGTAACATAATCGAGAGATAGATTTCATCAACAACATGACAATTGAGCATTTCTAAGCAATTTGGGTCGAGGTGGAATTGATAATGGGGTTCATGAATAAACAAGTCTTTCGGATTGGATTTTCATTGCTAATGGCGTTTTGGTTGGCGTTTGGTACGCTCACACAGCCTGCGGTGGCTTTGACATCGGAACAAAAGCTGGTTTCGGAAGTTTGGCGAATTGTTAATCGCACTTATCTAGATGAGACGTTTAATCATCAAAACTGGGCGGCAGTCCGGCAAAAGGTTCTGGAGAAGCCACTCACCGACTCAAATGCGAGTTATACGGCAATTGGGAAGATGCTCAAGAGCCTCGATGATCCTTTTACCCGCTTTTTAGATCCAGAACAGTACCGCAGCTTACAGGTCAATACTTCTGGGGAACTGACTGGGGTAGGATTGCAAATTGCCCTGAATCCTGAGACTGGGAAGTTGGAAGTAGTGGCTCCGATCGCCGGTTCACCAGCAGATAAAGCGGGGATTAGACCACGCGATCGCATTCTCAAAATTGAAGGCGTTTCGACAGAAAATCTTACCCTCGACGAAGCTGCAACCAAAATGCGGGGGACGAGTGGCAGCCTTGTGACTCTCCTCATCGAACGAGAGGGAGAGGCAGAAATGGAAATTAGACTGACACGCGATCGCATTGCTCTTAACCCTGTGGTATCAGATTTGCGTGTTTCCACTGAGGGTACACCCATTGGCTACCTTCGCCTGACTCAATTCAATGCCAACGCCTCAACTGAGTTGGCACACGCTATTTCTAGTCTAGAAAAAAAAGGCGCTGCTGCCTATATTCTCGATTTACGAAATAATCCTGGGGGGTTATTGCAAGCAGGAATTGAAATCGCCCGTCTATGGTTAGACTCCGGTACTATTGTATACACTGTTAACCGACAAGGTATTCAGGGTAGTTTTGAAGCCTTTGGGCCAGCCCTAACGAACGATCCTCTGGTGATTTTGGTGAATCAAGGAAGTGCCAGTGCTAGTGAGATTCTGGCTGGCGCACTCCAAGATAACCGTCGTGCCCAGTTGGTAGGCGAAACCACTTTTGGAAAAGGTCTAATTCAATCTTTATTTGAATTATCAGATGGTTCAGGCTTGGCAGTCACAATTGCTAAGTATGAAACTCCTCAACATCGGGATATTAACAAACTAGGCATTAAGCCGGATAAAGTGATTTCCCAAGCAGCCATTAACCGCGAACAGATTGGAACAGAGGCGGATTTACAATATCAAGCAGCAGTGGAACTTTTGGTTAAAAGCTCGGTGATGGCGGGAAAGACATGAAGAGTGCTGAGTAAAGAGTGCTGAGTGCTGAGTTGTGAGTAAAGAGTAAAGAGTAAAGAGTAAAGAGTTGTGAGTGGGGAATTTCACTTATTACTCAGCACTCACAACTGAGTGGGAATGAATTCCGCCTTCCTAGTTCGCACCAGAGCCGCAAGGACAAGCATTTCTTTGTTAATATTGGGAGTCTTCCGCCTACACCCTATCTCCATATAATGAAAATATAACTGCGATGTCTACGACGGGCTACGCCTACGCAGGCATATTAATGACTCACACCACCTCAAATCAGGTTCCTTGGACTAGTGCCGATTTGGAACTGTTTCCTGAGAGCGAATGGAAACGTTACGAAATCGTCGATGGAGAATTGTTTGTAACTCGCGCTCCACATCTAGGTCATCAAGATTCTGGTGGTCGTATTTATGCACGATTATTCTTTTGGTCGGAAGAAACCAACCTGGGTAAGCCTTTTTTTGCGCCGGGTGTGGTGTTCTCTGACATGGATGATGTGATTCCTGATGTAGTCTGGGTCAAGCAAGAACGCCTAGCTGCAATTGTCGATGAATCTGGACACTTTACTGCTGCACCTGATTTAGTTGTGGAAGTGCTTTCTTTAGGTAGCCAAAATGAACGCCGCGACCGCCAAGTGAAACTGCGGTTATATTCTCTCAAGGGTGTCCTGGAATATTGGATTGTTAACTGGCGACTCCAGCAGATTGAGGTCTATCGTCGGGATGCAGGGCGACTTAGCTTGGTAGGAACATTACTATCTGAGGATGAACTTACATCCCCATTATTACCTGGCTTCTGCTGTCAGGTTGCCCGTTTTTTTTAAGGTCATCAAGGTACTATCCAGCCTTTGAACTTATCCATTCGATTGGACTGCCTGGGCTAACTGCTGCACAAACGCTTGATGTTCGACAGAATTCACCCCTGCCTGCAATACAGTTAACACCTGTTGCATATCACCCGCCAGCAAGGCAGATTGATCTAACCATAATCCGGGAAAGATTTGACTTTGAATCACACCTGCCGCATCAGGGTGCAAATTTATATACTCTCCTGCTTCTAGGCGGAACCAATCGATGCGCTGCTCAAACACCTGCCACACGAGGTACTCCTGTATTCCATTCCGCCGATAAGCACGCTTTTTGTCACCCAGATCGACTGTGGCACTACTGGCGGCAATTTCTGCAACCAGTTCTGGCGCTCCTTCCACATAACCATCCTGGCTCAAGTGCGATCGTCCACTCGCCTGAGCATCAATCAATAACACCGCGTCAGGTTGGGGTTCATTGTCCAAGTCAAGGCGAACCGTTGGGTTATCACCAACACGCACTCCTGGGGTCATTGCCTGATAAACTCCTAGCCAGGTTATGACTCTAGCATGAGGTTCAGCATGGGGTTCAAAACGCAGTGGTGAAGCCATGTAAACAGTTCCTTCAATCAATTCGGCTTTTTTCAGCTTTGGCATGGCATTGTAGCGCCGCTCAAATTCAAAGCGGGTTAGGCGATCGCCGTTTTCTAACGGGGGAACTGTTAAACGCCAAAGCGAGGAACGAGACATAATTATGGCAGCGACAATTTACTTTTATCCTACAACACTGACAATGGTGGCTGAATCACTGAATTTTAGATTTTAAATTTTGGATTTTGGATTGTTGGCGGAGCGTGAGAATAAATCTAAAATCCAAAATTGTGTGACGGGCGATCGCCTATTTTACCAGCTGAGTCTCCTCTCCATTTATACTGAAACTATTGATTTTCTCAGTTTGCAAGTAACCCAAGGCGATCGCCATGACCGACCCCGCTACTCAACTGGATATTCCCCGTGCCTTTCCCGACCACACCCAGCTTCCAGAGTCAGATGGTACTTTTGTGAAAAATTTCCAGGAGCATCCCCAAAGTATTTTACTAACCGACTCTTTGGGATCGGTTTTGCAACTATTGCATCCCGATGGACAGTATTGCATTGGACAAGATAGCGGGATTTATTGGCGCGAAACCGATCCACCGGAGAAGGGTGCAGAAGCACCCGATTGGTTTTATGTGGGGGGCGTACCAGCGCAATTAGATGGGAAGTATCGCCGCTCCTACGTGCTGTGGCGCGAACTAATCACCCCGACGATTGTGTTGGAATTTGCATCGGGCGATGGATCGCAGGAGCGCGATCAAACCCCCTTCAAGGGGAAATTTTGGGTGTATGAGCGGGTGATGCGCGTTCCCTACTATGGCATCTATGAAATCATTAGCGGCAAGTTAGAGGTTTATCACCTTCTGGATATTACTTATCAGAAACTTACCCCCAATGAACGCGGACACTATCCAATTTTGCCGATGCAGGTTGAGTTAGGTCTGTGGCAAGGTAGCTATCAAAATCAAGAAATGCTGTGGCTGCGATGGTGGGATTTGTCGGGAAATCTGCTGCTAATTGGCAACGAGCAGGTGGTTTTGGAACGCCAACGGGCAGACCAAGAACACCAACGGGCAGACCAAGAACACCAACGGGCAGACCAAGAACACCAACGGGCAGACCAAGAACGTCAACGAGCAGAAGCGGCTGAACGGGAATTGGCTCACCTGCGATCGCTCTTGCAAGCTCAAGATCCTTCCTAAGCTATCTGATGGATGGGAAGTTGAATAGTAAATTCTGTCCCCTGCGCCAAGGTAGAATCAACGGCGATCGCACCGCCATGTTTTTCGACAATAATTTGACGAGCGATCGCAAGTCCTAATCCGGTACCGTTACCCACAGCTTTCGTCGTAAATAAATGGTCAAATATCTTTTGTTTTATCTCTTCAGTCATCCCCTTGCCATTATCAGTAATGGTAATTTTTACACCTTCATTTTCTACTGATGTTTTAATTGTTATGCGGTTGGGATTAATCTGAATTTCCTCAAAACTCCGATTTGCATTTGATTCATCCAAGGCATCAATGGCATTTGCTAAGATATTCATAAAAACTTGATTTAATTGTCCCGGAAAACACTCAATCTGAGGTAAAGAACTGTACTCAGTTATCACTTCAATGTCTGGACGTTGCTTGTTAGCCTTGAGACGATGTTTCAAAATTAAAATCGTGCTATCAATGCCTTGGTGGATATCAAACGGCACTTTGTAATCTTGATCGGCACGGGAGAAAGTTCGTAAACTGGTACTGATATTTTTCAGGCGATCGCACGCCATAGTCATGGAATCAACCATCTTGGGCAAGTCTTCTAAGCTATAATCTAGGTCGATTTCTTCAGCATGATTTTTGATTTCATCACTCGCACTGGGCAGGCTTTCTTGATAAAGTTTTAAGTGTTCAACAATATCAGCAATAATAGGTTTAGCTTGTTTGAGACTGGCAGCAATAAAGCCTAAAGGATTATTCATTTCATGGGCAATGCCAGCCACTAAATTACCCAAAGCCGACATCTTTTCGTTTTGGATAAGTTGTAGTTGTGAGGCTTGCAATTCCATCTCGGTGGCTTTGCGATAGCTGATATCCTGCACAGAACCTTCGTAATAAATTAACTCTCCTGCTTGGTTATAGACTGAATGGGAGTTTTCTAATATCCAGATTGTGCTTCCATCTTGCCGATAGACCTCTGATTCAAATCCAATTACTTGACCATGCAGATTCTTATAGCGAGTCAGCTCATCACAGCGGCGGTCATTAACATAAAGTTGTCGTTCATTATTAGTAAAAGCATTAATTAATTCTTGCGGTGAATCATAGCCGTACATCTTAGCTAGGGCAGGATTAACGCTGATAAATTTGCCATCGGGAGTAGTTTGGAAGATTCCTTCAATAGAGTTTTCAAAAATGCTCCGGTATTTGGTTTCAGCCTCACGACTAGAGTTGATCGCCTCGACTAAAGCAATGGCGATTTTATTAAAAGATTCCACCACCTGGCTCAGTTCATCTCGATTCTCTAATGCGAGCATTTCTAAGGTTCCTGATTTACCATTAGTCATACGTTTGGCAGCAAGGGTAAGGTTATACACCGTCTGCATTACAGCTAAATAAAAGCCGATAAAAAGATAAGTGACTATGGACAAAGTTAGCAATACAAATACACAAACAAACTGCTGTTTTTGGGTGAGTTGGTTGATGCGTTGCTTGAGAATTAAATCTAGCTCCGTCATGACTCGATCTGACAACAATAAACTGGAGTCTAAGTTATTTTGGGCTAAAGAGGGATTAGGAAATACTTCTTGATTGGTTTGATTCAGTTGGTCTAACTGGTTGGTTTGTTGTTTAATATTTTGGATATATTCTTCTAGAAACTTAGATAGCTTAGGTTGTAAGTTACCCAAAGGATTATTCTTAAAGCCAATATTCATATTTCTAGATAAGCTGTGGCTCTCCTCTTTTAGAAGTGCCGAAAGTTCAATCAATTTTCGCCTTTCTTCGGGGTTAATTTTTTTGCGTTTATTGATTATCATCGTCAAAGATTGAATCTCTGCTAGGATTTTCTGCATAGTAGGAAGTTTTAGCAAACTACTATCCATCATGTAATAGCTATCTAAGTCTGGGTCAAGGATTAAGTTCGATGTATCGCCTACATGAAGTCTCAACTTCTCTGTACTATTAATTATTTGACTGTAGATAAATGAGTTTTGATTATTGTTCTTTGTACTAAGAGTTTTAAAATACTCTTTGATCAAAGTAAAATTTTCTGTGGAGTGAAGTTTATTCCCGAACTGTCGATCTTTATTTTCTATGGTTTCCAAAGCTTGATTAAGTTGAGTAAAATCATAATTATTGTTTCCTACTTCACTAGATATTTGCCCCCGTAATGTATGCTCCCATAATCGAGTGGCTGACTGCAAATACAAATTCCCTATGATTTCTTGTTTGGCAAAATCAATCCGACTACCAATTTCTGTGATTAATAAGTACATCATTAGAATCGTAGGCATAGAAAAAACTATGCTAATCAGCAAGAATTTTTGCGGATATCTTAGACGATTCATTAAGGCGATCGCAGGCTTAAGTAAAGACACTTACAATCCTCTGACACTAGTAGTTGATAATGCTCGTTCCTTTGTCCAATCTCCTCAGCCACTTCAGCTAGACTTTTCAAACATCCTCTTATGTCTTGATAGGCAACAGGATTATAAACTCAGTACCTTGGCCAAGTTGAGAATTCACCTCGATCGCCCCGCTATGTTTTTCGACAATAATTTGACGAGCGATCGCAAGTCCTAAACCTGTACCGTTCCCCACAGCTTTCGTCGTAAATAAATGGTCAAATATCTTTTGTTTTATCTCTTCAGTCATCCCCTTACCATTGTCAGTAATGGTAACTTTTACACGTTCATTTTCTAGTGATGTTTTGATTGTTATGAGGTTAGGATTAATCTGAATTTCTTCAAAACTCCGACTTGTATTTGATTCATCCAATGCATCAATGGCATTTGCTAAAATATTCATGAATACTTGATTTAATTGTCCAGGAAAACACTCAACTTGAGGTAAAGTGCTGTATTCAGTTATCACTTCAATGGCTGGACGCTTTTCATTGGGCTTGAGCCGATGTTTCAAAATCAAAATCGTGCTATCAATACCTTGGTGGATATTAAACGGCACTTTGTAATCTTGATCGGCACGGGAGAAAGTTCGTAAACTGGTGCTGATATTTTTCAGGCGATCGCACGCCATAGTCATGGAATCAATCATCTTGGGCAAGTCTTCTAAGCTATAATCTAAGTCGATTTCTTCAGCATGATCTTTGATTTCATCACTTTGATTGGGCAAGCTTTCTTGATAGAGTTTTAAGTGTTCAACAATATCAGCGATCGTAGGTTTAGCTTGTTTGAGACTGGCGGCAATAAAACCGAGGGGATTATTCATTTCGTGAGCCACACCAGCAACTAAGTTGCCCAGGGCTGACATTTTTTCACTTTGGACAATTTGTAATTGGACGTGTTGTAAATCGTTCAATGCTTGTTGCAAATCTTGCGATTTTTGCTGCAAGGCAAGTTCTGCTTGTTTGCGTAAGCGAAGTTCCTCGTAGACATCGGTGATGTCACTATTAATTTCGAGCATCGTTAGGGGCTGACCTGCTTCATCGCGTTGTAGTGTCCAGCGACTTGATACAACCACTTGCTTGCCATCACGATTAATATGCAGCAATTCTCCCTCCCAACTGCCTGTCTGAAAAAACTCTGCGAAAATTTCTTCTAACGGCTTTGGAAAAGTGGTACTGAGAAAGGTGTGGATATATTGACCCAAAACTTCTGGCTTAGTCCAGCCATAGAGCCTTTGGGCGCCTTGATTCCAGTAAGAAATTTTGTCCTCCATGTTGCGAATGATGATGGCATCGCTAGCAAGATCGAGCATTTCCATCTGCTGGACTAGCTTTTGTTGTGCTTGCTGGCGTTCCACTTCAATGGGTTTGCGATCGCTAATATCTCGCATCACAGCTACCGCACCGACTTTATTGCCCGAAGGATCGATAATTGCTTGTCCACTGGCTAACAAAATTCTCTTAGAACCATGCTTCGGCGCAATTACCATTTCTGCATTTTCGACTATTTCCCCTTGCAAGGCGCGAAACAAGGGAATTTCCTTTGTTGATAAGAGTGTTTGACCATCAGGTTGATAAAGATCGAAGTATTCGGCCCATTGTTCTGCTGGTAATGATTCTACTGGTAAGCCATGAAACTCACGAGTTGCGTTATTGAATAAGGTCAATTTGCCACTAGCATCACAAACAACAATCCCATCTGTAATATTGTGAATAATAGCATTCAAAAACTCTCGTTCTTTGGCTAGGGATGCTTCGGCCTGTTTGCGTAAGCGAAGCTCCTCGTAGACATCGCTAATATCAATCATCACCCCATCCCAGAGGATTGCGCCATCTGCTTGTCGCTCTGGACGAGCAGCACATTGAACCCATTTCAGGGTTCCTGAAGGCAGGATAATCCGCCATTCATGCTTAAACGGTGTCAGAGTTTGGGCAGAGTAGGCGATCGCTTGGGCAATAGCTGTTTGATCGTCAGGGTGATTCATGGTGTGAAGATTATGCGTTCCTGCCATCACCAACTCTGGCTCTAACTCATACAAGTCGAAACAGCCAGAGCTAACGTAGAGTATTGAAGTTGAACCGTCGGCCGCCAGACGGAATTGGTAAACCATACCAGGAATATTATTCGTCAAATTTTGGAAGCGGATTTCACTAGCCTGCAATTTTCCTAGAGATTGGGTTAACTGTTGAGCATAGTTTTGGGAATTTCGATAAAGTCGGGCATTTTCCAGAGAAATTGCAGCTTGAGCACAAAGTAAGTTCAGCAGTTCGACGCGATCGCTGGTAAATGCTCCGGTTGCTGAATTATTTTCCAGATACAAAATGCCAAGCAACTTACCCTGATGTAAAATCGGGCTGCACAAGATACTCTTGGGCTGCTGTTGCTGAATATACGGGTCATTGATTAATTGAAGACACACCGTAGCATCAGTAATCACTGCTGGTTGTAAGCTGCGTTTGACGGTATTAATTAAGCTAACTGGCACATCAACAGAGTCTTCAACAGGCTTTGGGTCGAGCAACATTGAGTAAAAATCGATATGGGCAATTCCCTTGTCCTGTAGAGATATGACACCAAGGGAAAGCTGTGCTAGCGCCTGAACTAGCAAACGACCTGACTCCAAAAGCATGAATACACACTTATCTGCTCCCGCATTTTCAATGACGATATGCAGCAATACCGAGAGCAGTTTTTCCAGTTCCATTTCCCCAGAAAGGCTTTGGGAAGCTTTGAGAATGGTAGCTAAATCTAAAGCAACAGAGACGCTGCTACTGCTGGAATTGGCGGAACTGGTAGAGGTGACACTCTCCAATGTGAAGAAAGTTTTGTTACTTGAGAGGGGAGAACGGGTTTGCTGGAAGAGGGGGGCGAGGAGTTGGGGATAACGGGTTTCCACATCGGTAATTTTGGCTTTAGCGCCCCAACGACCATAGCTATAGTAGGCTTGAGTCATGTATAACTGAGCAATCGGCTCTTTGCCCCAATCAAGGTAAAATTTGGCAGCTAGTTCATTGGCAAGTGCTTCTTCGTTGATGAACTGATGTTCTTTAGCAAGAGTTATGGCTCGGTCATAACACTCAATGGCTGCGATTTTTTCATCCAAAACTCGATAACGTTCAGCTTCTACTAGATACCATTTATGCAAATGATTCATCGGGGCATTTTGCGCCCATTGATGCAGAATAGTTTGATGGGTGACGGCTTGGGCAAGTATTTGGGCTTGATCGGGTTCTGGCTGTGTGGGGAAGAGTGCCAGGTATGTGAGTGCGGCATAAAAATGGAAAATGACAACAGAAGTTAATCCCGATAATGCCATTAAATACGGCTTGATTTGGTCAATATAATTGCTCGCAATTGAGTAATTGCCCCATAAGTAAGCTAGTAGCAGTTTGTTAATGTACGTCATAGCGATCGCACTGAGTTCATGATCCTGATAGTGCTTAGGCATCATCACCGTTTCATCGTAGGCACTACCGATTAAGCAATCCGGTTGACTCACAGTTTCCCTCAAATTTTTGACTGTTTGCCGCGTCATGTCCAAATAAATCTGAGGAGAAGATTGTTTCACTTGAGCCAAGGCGATGCTGTAAGCTGCTAGTTCGGATTCGCAAATGTCCAGTTCTACCCCACCAAACAATCTCAGATTGTTATAAGCCACGATGTTGTAACCAGCGTTGAGAAAATCGCCAGTTTCCATACCAGTGGTGTAGCTATCTTTCATAGTTAGTGTAGTTACGAAGAAAGCTTCCCGGCGATGCTGAATAAAACTCCCAAACAAATGTAGAGTCATGGACTTATATTCTGGTAAGTTGAACCGCTCCAGTAAGTTCAGCGCCAATTTACCAAAATCGTAGCCTGTTTCAATTTCTCCCAAAATAGCACACAGCACCAATCCATGAATCGCATACCCCACCGTCGATGTTGATGTATTGCCAAACTGGAGCGACAAACTCACCATCTTTGAGCTAAGGAGGGGCAATAAACCCGGTATTCCTACAAAAACTGCTGAAAACAAATTTCCTAATAGTTGCATTGCTGCTACTGATGTGGGATTAGTCATCACTGGCAGATCAACTAATTCCACAATCTGTCTACCCTGGAGTTGGCTGGTAATGGCTTGTAGGGCTTTATCAATCTCGGCTGGATCAGGTTCGCTAGGAAATTGCACTCCCAATTGTAAAAGTGCATCTGTTGCGATTGCGATCGCCTGTAGCATTCGGCTCTGAGCCGTTTGTGCTACAATTTGAATTTCGTAGATTTTCACTTTATCGAAAATCGTCCGTGCCTCTTGCAGCACCACAGATGCTATCTGTTCCATGCCATCAAAGTCAGCATTTAAATAGGCAACTTCAGCAGCCGTAACATACAGATTCAGAGTCAATTCATACTGATCAAGCCAGCAGTTTGTCTGTAGTAACTCGAACCCTGTTTGCAAATAAACCTTTGCTGCGGCGTAAGCTGTAGAATTTCTCGCTTTCACTCCAGCTTTCAAATTCAGTTGAGCTAATGCTTGGCGTTCGCTTGGTTGAGTAATTAACTCTTGTCCTAAATTCAAATGCCCGACAATATCAAACAGTTTTTCCTCTTGCTTGATCTCGGAAAAATTTTGTCGGAGTAAATGTCCAATTTGGAGATGAGTTGCTGTTTTTTGCTCATCGGGAATCAGGGAATAAGCCGCTTGCTGTACTCTGTCATGTAGAAATCTATATTTGGCTATTTGTTTACTGATATTCTCATATTCCAACACAAGTTTATTATTATCTTCTTCCTGATAAAACTTATAAACATCACTAATCGGTAAAATTAACCCTTCTTGTAAAGCTTTCCATAAATCAGCAGCCGTTTCTACCTCTGACTGTTCCCAGACGATCGCCAACGTCCCCAAATCAAATTGATTACCGATACATGCAGCCAGTTTGAGTACTTTTTGGGTCTCGGTGGGCAACTTTTGCAGTTGAATTGCCATGAACTCTACGACATCATTAGTGAGAGCGATCGCTCTGGCTTGCTCTATATCACAATGCCAAAAACCTGCCTCCCAATCAAAGGTAATCAGCCCATCCTCGTGCAGCGCTTTCAGAAACTGAGTCGTGAAAAAGGGATTGCCTTTGGCTTTTTGATAAACCAACTCTGTCAACGGCAGTGCCTCTTTTGTTGTATAACTGAGGGAGTCGGCGATCAAATGGTTCACATCTGCTTGACTCAAGGCCGTTAGGGTCAGCGTGTTGACGCTCTCGTGTGCTTGTTCAATTTCAGCTAGCGTCAACATGAGAGGATGAGCCGCAAACACCTCGTTATCGCGGTATGCACCAATAATGAATAGATAACCCCGTGGCTGGCCGCCGTAGCCATCGTTTTGATCCATTAACAGCTCCAGCAAATTCAGCGATGCCGAATCTGCCCACTGCAAGTCATCGAGAAACATTACTAATGGATGTTCTCTTGTCGCAAAGACTTGAATGAATTTTTGAAACAGCAGATGGAAACGGTTCTGTGCCGCACTACCCGATAATTCGGCGATCGCTGGCTGTTTGCCGATTATCTGCTCCAGTTCAGGAATCACCTCGATCAGGACTTGCCCGTTCTCTCCAACTGCCGCTAAAATCTTGTTCTGCCATTGCTCCAGTTGGGTATCGTTTTCACTGAGCAACTGTCCCATCAGGTCACGAAAGGCTTGCACAAAGGCAGACAAAGGAATGTTGCGGTTGAACTGGTCGTACTTGCCTTTAATGAAGTAGCCGTTCCACCGGGCAATTAGCTTATGCACTTCATTGACGACTGCGGTTTTGCCAATGCCAGAGAAACCTGCTACCAGCATCAGTTCACAGCCACCATTGGCAACATGACCAAATGCCTCTAATAACATCTGCACTTCCGATTCGCGTCCGTAGAGTTTTTCTCTGATCAGAAAGCGATCGCTGATATCCCTCTGTCCCAAGTCAAACCAGGTGTGCTTGCCTGTTTCTCGCCACTGGTCTAGGCAGGTAACAAGGTCATGTTTCAGCCCCAGCGCACTCTGATAGCGGTCTTCGGCGTTCTTCGCCATCAGTTTGCGGACAATCTCGCCCAGCATCAAGGGTAAATCGGGGTTGAAATCGCAGACGAGGGGGGGAAGCTTTGCAATATGGCAATGCACCAACTCCATTGGGTTATGGGACTCAAAGGGCAGTTGCCCGCTCAGTAGTTCAAAGAAAGTCACACCTAATGAATAAAAGTCGCTGCGGTAGTCAATGCCCCGGTTCATCCGTCCGGTTTGCTCTGGCGACAAATACGCTAGCGTTCCCTCCAGTCTGTTGGGACTTTGGATCTCCTGGGTTTCTCGTGGTAGAAGTGAAGCAATACTAAAGTCAATCAGCTTGATTTGTTTGGTGTCAGGGTGAATCAAGATGTTGGCTGGCTTGATGTCTTTGTGAATGACGCGCTGTTTATGTAACTGTTGTAGCGTGTCTATCAGTTGTAGGGCAATGCCCAGGAATTGCTCTAAGGTTAATGGTCGTCCTTGGGTAAATTCCCGCAAAGAAATACCACCAAAGTCTTCCATCACTAGGGCATAGCCGTTGTGATCGGATTCTAAGCTGTAGGGCTTGATAATGCGGGGAATGTCTAGGTTTTTAGCGATCGCATATTGGTTGCGAAACTGTACTAGTTCACTGAAGGTAGGGTATTCTCGTTTTAAAAGCTTGATTACAACTGGAAGGCGATCGCATTCTCGAACTGCTCGATACACGAGTGTCCGAGAACCTGAATAAAGTTGCTCTATAATTTTATAGCCAGCCATTCTTAAAGTTCCATCAACATTTTTTACGCTCATAAATTTTTCCGAGAATTACTGTGTACTACAGTTAGAATTCCCAGGAAAATACTTTGTTTAACAAACGTTACAAAACTTGCATTGAACATTGGGGACAGGAGGGCATCTTTAATAAATGTGGCGATGCTTTTTGATGATTTACCAAAGTAGTATCAGAACTCCGTTAATGAGGTATTTGACACTCAGGAAGGAGTCTTTAATACTTGCAGACGCAGATTCTGTAAATCGCAAAGTTTTTCTTAAGGGCGATCGCCAATGAAAATCTCCGTATAAATTAGCATTTAATAATACTTATTCAATGCTAATTTATATTGGTGAAATGGTGAAAATAGGTTCAAAAAATTAATAATAATTATTATTGAATTCACCAAAAAAACAAGTAGGTGGGTGAAAAATTTTACACCCCAAGACCGCAATTCTCTCCGCAACGCAGTGGCTCCCCCTTAAAAAGGTGGACTTTGATTCCAGTTCCCTGCTTTTTAAGGAGGGTTAGGGAGATCAATAAGTGCCTAAAATCACAGCCAACCACTTTTCAAACAACCTCTTAGGTGGTTAACATGCTTACCCCCACAAGAGAAGAGTTTGATAAAATTTAGATATGCAAATTAGATATGTTTTAACTTCTTATCAGCCCTACTTTGGGTAGGATATTTGAATGTCACTACATCAAAGTTCTGGTCGTTGGCGCTTAGGTCTAGCATTATCGTTATTGACAGTTTTATTGTGGGGAATTTTACCTATTGCACTCGCAGTAACTCTGCAAGCGCTTGATGTCTACACCGTCATCTGGTTTCGCTTTTTAGTATCATTTTCACTGCTTGCTGTGTATTTAGGAATACGCGGTAAACTCCCAAACTTAGAACAATTGCGTTCTACTTCTGGGAAATTATTAGCGATCGCTACAATCTTCTTGGCAAGTAATTACTTCTTGTTTATGCAAGGTTTAGCACTAACATCACCTGCTAATGCTGAAGTTCTGATTCAATTATCTACTCTTTTATTAGGTTTGGGCGGTTTGATAATTTTTAAAGAACGTTATCGGCTGTATCAATGGATTGGTATAAGTGTACTTAGTTGCGGTTATGTTTTATTTTTCCGTGAACAGCTAACAAATTTAATTACAGCGCCTAACACATATATCTTAGGTAGTATTTTGATTGTGTTGGCAGCAATAACATGGGCTGTTTATGCTTTAGCACAAAAGCAGCTATTACAATCTCTACCTTCTGCTAGCATCATGCTGATTATTTACGGAGGTTGTGCTTTATTATTCACTCCTTTAGCCAAAGTAAAATCAATTTTTACACTTGATGCTTTGCATTTAGGAATGTTAATCTTTTGTGCTTTGAATACTCTGATTGCTTACGGTGCTTTTGCAGAATCATTAGAACATTGGGAAGCATCACGGGTAAGCGCAGTATTAGCTTTAGCTCCTATTATTACTTTAATATCAGTTGCAATTATATCAGTTAGATTACCTTCTTTGATTCCACCAGAGCAATTCTCTTTGATCGGAATAATGGGAGCAAGTTTAGTAGTCATAGGTTCAGTAGCGATCGCCTTGGGAAAAACGGATTAATAGAGTTGACAAAATTCTGCATTCTTTTTCAAATTTGAAGATACCATAATTTTTTAGTGATTTACAAAAAAGCCACTGACGAGTAAAGCCGAGGAGAGAAGACTAGGTTTCTATTTATCCGCCTTCTAGCTACGATTGGACAACAATCTTAGGCAGTATTAACATTACCCCTTCTTATTCCGGTTTATATATATTCATATAATCTTTCATTACGGTATATAATTCACCTCTAGTCCCTTGAAATCCTTTTTTGTGTCCACATGACGAAAAATCGTGGCAGGGAAATCCTCCTAGAAGAATATTTGCAGGAGGCAATGAGCGTATATCTACATTGGTAAGATCTACTGTAGTTACATCATTTGAAAGATTTAAAGCATAAGTTTGAGTAGCTTTTTCGTCAATATCGTAGGCATGTACAATTTTATACGGGAGAGCTTCATATTTTTTATTTAGAAAAGTAAAACCTCCTAAAAAACCCAGATCAAACCCACCGCATCCAGAAAATAATGAAATAGCGTTTATATAACCTTCAGTTTTATATCCTTCAATCAGTGTAGGATTAATATAATTTTTTATAGTTGGATTTACTTTAAACCCATATTGAAAAATAGGTTTTCTTTTTAAGGCTTTTCTTTTTGGCAATCCAGATTTTGGGCGCATATAACTGTAAGCATTACTCTGTAATTTTATTGCATAATACAATTTTTATCATAAAATAATCTAGGAATAATCTTGAGCTTTATTTTTTCAGTAATTTTGATACTTCTTACTAAGATAAATTCTCAGATATTAGTCTAGGCTTTCCCAAAGCGAATGGGAAAAATACTTTGATGCTATTGCCTATCGTACAGAAAATGCTGTGATTTTGGAGCTAGAACCGACTGACTCGGAATCTGAGTTGAGTTTCTTAGATAGGACTTACGCACCAGTAAAGGAAAAACGAACCGCGAAGGCGCGAAGGACGCGAAGAAATAAGAGTTTAAGAGAGTTTTTGCGTAAGTTCTATTAGACTTCCATGATTTAGTGGGTGAAGCGATCGCTAAAATGCAAAGCACATCTTACCGAAGATATCCCCATTATCAACTTGATCTGTAGCAGTTTGGGTCATCTTTGCAGTGTCGAATTATAGCAGTTCTAATACGGTTCGCTTAAGAAAAGGACTTCAGACTATTTCCCTTTATTCCTATCTAGCTTCTCTTGGATAGCTTGACGGCAAAACTCCGGCGGATCTTCTTGTGCCTTCACTTCTTCTTTCATCTTTTCAGTAGCACGAAAACTAATAGTACTTGATAATGGTTCTTCTCTTTCTGTAGTGAAATTTTTTAAATTTTCTGGGTTACCTTTAGGATTAGGCATTGTTGAGATATGTAAATATAATTTGAACTGCATGCAAACGAGCGAATAGAGTTTAAATCAGTGGTGTTCTGGGTCTTGCAAACTAGTACACCACCGATACCACTTTTTGAGAAATGGTAACTCTATGTTTACACGATCAGAACTTGAAATCAAAACCATCAAAGAACTGCGTGACCTATGCTTGCGCTATGGCATCAAACCTACTGACAATAAAGGGTACAAGACTTCATGGATTACATCGTTGATGGTATTCCCTCGAATGGCGTTATCTCAGTTTGAGAATGGTAAGGGATTAAAATCTCCGACTTTCGCTTTCATGCAAGCACTCAGCAGCGCTATAGATGAGATGAACTCACCGACTGATGAGCAAGCTGCACTCATCAAAATCACAATGGAGGGAAGAATCATGAATTACCCAGATAGATACACCCAAGAGAAACTGCTAGCTTTGCATAAAGCAAAAATGCATCTTGAAATGGCTATCGGGTTACTAAGTCAGTAATCATCCATTAATCCCCCTCAGTTAACTCCCTTCATCCTAGAGGGGGAGTTTTTTTGTGAGTGCTTGGGGTGCTTTGATATTTTTGCTCATAAATATTGATGTCAACTTTCAGATAAAGGTTAAAAGAGAAGTCAGAATTAAGAATACAGAATTCAGATTGTTTTATACCATGACTTACGCAAAATACCTCTCAAACTCTTATTCCTCCGTGTTCTCCGTGCCTCTGTGGTTCGATTTTCCGTTACCTGTGCGTAAGTCCTATATACTAAAAATTCATGTTTAAATGCTGAAATTAGGATGTTTGAGCATTTAAGAAAAGAAAAGGTTGAAAATATTGCTATTGTGCTATCTCAAGGTTTTCTCAATTTAAACAAACCATTTGACTGGACTTCCCACGATTGCGTAGCGCGGGTGCGAAAATTGTTGCGCCTCAAACGTGTAGGACATGCGGGAACCTTAGATCCAGCAGCTACCGGAGTGTTACCCATCGCACTTGGTAAAGCCACAAGATTATTGCAATATTTACCGACAGAAAAAGCTTATAAAGCAACCATTCGCCTTGGTGTGCGTACCACAACCGATGATTTACAAGGTGAAATTATCACTTCTCAACCTTGTGCTGGATTGAGTTTGGCAGAAGTGAAAACTGCACTAACACAATTTCATGGCAAGATTGAACAAATACCACCGAGTTACAGTGCAATTCAAGTAGATGGTAAACGCCTCTACGACTTAGCACGCCAAGGCAAAACGGTGGAAGTTCCAGTGCGAACAGTGGAAATTTTTCAGATAGATATTTTGGACTGGAGAGAAGGAGATTTTCCTGAATTGGATGTAGCGATCGCTTGTGGTAGTGGTACATATATTAGAGCGATCGCCCGTGACTTAGGTGCAATCTTAGAAACTGGTGGCACTCTTGCGGCTTTGATCCGTACCAAAAGCAGTGGTTTCGATTTAACCGATAGTCTCACTTTGACCGACTTAGAAGCTAAACTACAAGCCGGGACATTTGAATCCGTTAGTCCAGATGCAGCTTTACAACATTTGTCATCTATTACTTTACCAGCAACATCGGCTCAAAAATGGTGTCAAGGTCAGCGAATTTCTCTAAGTTTCGATATTTCCAAAATAGTGCGAGTTTATGATGAAGAGACTCACTTTTTAGGTATTGGGCAATTAGAAAACGAAGTGTTGATTCCCCAAATGGTTTATGAACCGATTTCTTAAAACTGATCATTTATATGGTTTAATAGCCAAAGTTGAGCTAAACTCTGGCAAAGACAAATATTAAGAAAAGTTTGAAGATATGGCAGCAGTTCTGCATTTTACAGGATTTATCAAGGGAGTGACCTATAAAACTTGCTTAAGTGAAAATTTAAGTACAATTAATTTAGATGTATTTGATGTCAATAAAGAAAGGGGTTATGGATTAATAAAGTCACCTACAACTGAGATTGCTTATTCAAAATGGGTATCGCCTAAGAGAACCAGAAGTTATCCATTTGCCAGAATTTATAATACATATAATTCCTCGAAAGTTATAACTATTATCCCGGTAATTAAAGATGAGGGAAAAGATGGTGATATAGATAAAATTCAATACTCTACAATTTCTTGGATGAATTTGCTTAATATCTATATCGTACTTGCTTATTATGAAACAGCAAACAAAAGTACCAAAAAGGGGCAAATGAATAAGAATAAGTTGAGTAATCAGAAATTTGCTAATGATTTTGTCAAATTTCAAATTAGTGAAATATTAGCATATCACCAAAGCGCACTCCATTGGAACAAGAATTTATTTGAAGAAAGATTTACACAAACTTTTGAAAAAGCTCTAGATTCTTATGATTCTATTTTTAATCAAACTGGAGTAACAATTCACTCACGAGAAGGATTAGATAAATATTTAGATAAAATCAAAGAGGAATTTGAAGAATTTAAGAATATTTCGCTTAAAGGGTCTGAGAGTGCTAGCTTATGAGAAGCACTAACTTCTCATAAGCTAGAATATTTAGTGGATGGATTAAAAGCCACTTTTAGTATTGAAAACTATCTTGGGGGAATTTACTATTTGACTCCTGATGAGATAATATTTGAGAACAATATGTATATTATACAAGAGTCAAAAAACACTTCAAAAGCATCTTTGCCAAAGCTCCCTGATATTCAAGAGGGTTTATTCAAGCTAATTTTATTTTCTAATTTAGATTCTTTAATATTGAACGGGCAGCAAGTATTATTTGCTACGAAGCTAAAGCTTACAGGTAAGAATGTTGTTGGTTCTATTGTTTTTCCAGATGCATCACTAAAAGAACTAGAATATTTTTTAGAAGTTAATATTAAAAATTTTAATTCAACTCAAAAAGTAATTATCAAAAAATTGGCTTTAGAAGCTCAAAATAATCATAAACTTAAAATAGAAGTATCCAGTAATTTTTAAACATTATAATTTTTGGTTATGATTAAAAGTCCTCTACGATATCCTGGTGGTAAGTCAAGAGCAATAAATCAAATAGTTGAATACTTGCCACAGAGCTTTGATGAATTTCGAGAGCCTTTTGTCGGTGGTGGTTCTGTATTCATTTATTTAAGACAAAACTTTCCTGATATCAAGATTTGGATTAACGATTTAAACCGTGAAGTCTGCTTATTCTGGAAGTTTGCCCAATCTGATATAGTTCAGTTAGTTAAAGAAATTCGACATATTAAAGTTAAATATACAGATGGCAAATCACTTTTTGCAGAATTGACTAAGATAGATGTCAATAATTTATCTGATTTAGAAAGAGCAGTTCGGTTTTTTGTCCTGAATAGAATTACTTTTTCAGGAACTGTAGAATCAGGTGGCTTTTCCCAAGAAGCTTTTCATAAAAGATTTACTGATTCTTCAATCGAACGACTAGAAAAGTTAGAAAATCTTCTATCAGAAAATGTCCAAATTACTAATTTAGATTATAGTCATCTATTAAAATCAGAAGGAGAAGATGTATTTTTATTTTTAGATCCACCATATTTTAGTGCTAGAAAATCAAAGCTATATGGTAAAAGGGGTAACTTGCATACCTCATTTGAACATCAGAGATTTGCTGAACTTTTGCAACAATGTCATCATCGCTGGCTAATTACCTACGATGACTCACCGCAAATGCGAGAAAATTTTCAATGGGCTAATATCTCTGAATGGGAATTGCAATATGGGATGAATAACTATAGACAGAGTGGTGCGGCTAAAGGAAAAGAGTTATTCATTACTAATTACTATTTGGATGAAAAAGCCCAAAATGAGAACCTTGTGAATCCAGCTTTGCAGTTAAGCCTTGATTTTTTAACCTGACTTTGATAGCTTCCAATTTTCCGGTAGGATAACTCACATAGCTCTCAATATAGCTACAACATACAAACCTTAGCTATGACAACTTCCCAAATCACTGCTCAAGAATCCTCTGTTAGCTGGCATATTTTGCTGCAACAATTAATAGATGGCCAATCCTTGTCCCGTATTCAAGCTGCTGAATTGATGCAAGGATGGCTCAGTGAAGCGGTTCCCCCAGAGTTATCAGGAGCAATTTTAACAGCGCTGAACTTTAGAGGCATTTCTGCCGACGAGTTGACTGGCATGGCTGAAGTATTACAATCTCAATGTTCGCCACTCAGCACTCAGCACTCAGCACTCACCACTGTAATAGATACCTGCGGCACTGGCGGAGATGGGTCATCAACCTTTAATATTTCTACAGCAGTTGCTTTTGTTGCCGCAGCCTATGGCGTACCCGTCGCTAAACACGGCAATCGTTCAGCGTCAAGTCTCACAGGGAGCGCAGATGTATTGGAAGCCTTGGGTGTAAACTTGAGTGCATCCAGTGAAAAAGTGCAAGCCGCACTACAAGAAGTAGGGATCACTTTCTTGTTTGCCCCTGGTTGGCATCCAGCACTCAAGGCAGTTGCCTCATTACGGCGGACTCTCAGGGTGCGAACGGTGTTTAATTTGCTTGGGCCTTTAGTAAATCCCTTACGTCCTACTGGGCAGGTGGTAGGGTTATTTACTCCCAAACTTTTGGCAACTGTTGCCCAAGCTTTACAGAATTTGGGCAAAGAAAAGGCGATTGTGCTGCACGGGCGAGAAAAACTTGATGAGGCTGGGTTAGGAGATTTAACTGACTTGGCCGTATTATCCAAGGGAGAAGTGCAGTTAACTACCATTAATCCCCTAGACTTGGATGTAACGCCTGCTCCCATAGCTATGCTTCGGGGTGGGAATGTCCAAGAGAATGCGGTGATTCTCAAGGCCGTACTCCAAGGTAAAGGAACTCAGGCACAACAGGATGCGGTAGCTTTAAATGCGTCATTGGCGCTGCAAGTAGCGAGTGTAATACCGTTGCTGGATCATGCCCAAGGGATTAAAATCGCTAAGGATATTCTACAAAGTGGGGCGGCTTGGACGAAGTTGGAGCAGTTAGTTGAGTTTCTGGGAAATTGATTTGCGATCGCAATTGCGGACGAAATTCTACGACATTACGTTTGATGGTGACATCGTAGTTACCAAAAAAATCATGTCCTAGAAGTCCAGTTTCTAGTTCCGTGCCTGCGATCGCTACTGGTACCTTATTAACTATTACCCCGCCAACTGCCATCGAATTAACATAGCCCACAGGAAATTCTACATTTCTGGCACTCGCGGTGTTTGCCCTAGCTTTGCCCACTGTTACGATTCCCAAGGTATTTGCCATTTGTTGGGTGATTACAGTGCCACTTGCTCCTGTATCTACAATCATCTCAAATTGTTGCTGGCCATTGAAGGTGACTTCGACAATTGGCGTGCCACCAATCCGCCTTTTTATCGGGGCTGTAAATACTTCCTGATCTGGAATCAGCACTGCTGATGAGGGGAAAGCTGGTTTTGGTGGTGATAGTTTTGTTGCCACAGGAGGTAATGTAAACTTGGGTGTAGTTGCTATTTGGGGAACAACAACCACTATCCTCTTTGGTTCGGCAACGCGCACAGGGCGAGGAATAGCTTGCTGTTTGGCATATTTGATTTGCCGCCGATATTCTGTGATTTTGGATTGAGCAAAGGCAAATTCTGGGGTTTGTCGCTGCACTTTTTGCATCAGAGCGATCGCACCTTGGTATTGACTCGCCACCAAATTCCAATCATCTGTAGATTGAGCAGATTGGCTGATACTCCAAGCACTAACAGCTTTGTCTAGCGCCAGTTCAAAAACACTGGGTTTACTTTCAGATGGCTCTAGCAGCTGTGCTTCTGGGGTAGCTGCTGGTGTTGCTGGTTCGACGGCAGGCTGTATTGATGCCAAATCCCCAATGGGCGCGGGTTGCTCATTGCCACCAGTCGCAGTGTTCCGTCTGTCTTGACTACAGGCAACACACAAAGCCGCTAGAGCGCTTGATAGAAAAATTAGGGTTGCACGGGATAAAGAAGACTGAACCATAACTAATATTAACTGCCCAAGCTTTGCCAAATCCATTCCCGCTACTTTAATAATTCCCTTTTAATTTTAATTAACTATCTCAAAAACTCCCAATTGTTCAACTCATGGGATAATTAACAATCGCAGTATTAGGGAATAGAAAATGGGGACTAGGGAAAATTTTTCCAATGCCCCATGCCCCATGCCCCATGCCCAATCCCCAATCAATCTACTATGCCCCTGACTGACGCAATCCCAGCTTTACTTGTCCTAGCAGATGGAACTACTTATCGCGGTTGGTCTTTCGGTGCTACGGGAACCGCGATCGCAGAAGTGGTGTTTAATACTGGTATGACCGGCTATCAAGAAGTCCTGACTGACCCTAGTTATTGTGGTCAGATAGTCATTTTTACTTATCCTGAATTGGGGAATACTGGCATCAATTCTGAAGATGAGGAATCGGATCGCCCCCAAGTGCGAGGTGCGATCGCCCGAAATATTTGTCAACGACCGAGTAACTGGCGATCGGCACAATCTTTACCTGACTACCTGAAACAAAACCAAGTACCAGGGATCTACGGTATCGATACCCGTGCCCTCACCCGCAAAATTCGGATGTTTGGAGCCATGAACGGCGGCATTTCCACAGCTATTCTTGATGAGGCAGAATTGTTAGAGCAGGTACAAGCGGCTCCCAAGATGGCAGGATTGAATCTGGTTCGTGAAGTCACCACCCCAACGGCTTATGAATGGTCAGATCCCACAATACCAGCTTGGGAATTTAACTCTGAGGCTGCGGAAAATCTTGGGGAACCCTTTACCGTTGTTGCCCTTGACTTTGGCGTCAAACGTAATATCTTGCGTCGCTTGGTAAGTTATGGTTGCCGGGTGATTGTTGTGCCTGCTGATACGCCACCAGAAGAAATTCTCAAATACAATCCAGATGGTGTGTTTCTTTCTAATGGGCCTGGCGACCCTGCTGCCGTCACCGAAGGAATTGCAACTGCAAAAGCGCTGCTGTTAAGTCAAAAACCCATATTTGGGATTTGTATGGGACACCAAATTTTAGGTCATGCACTAGGGGCAGAAACCTACAAACTCAAATTTGGTCATCGTGGTTTGAATCAGCCTGCTGGCTTAAAACAACGGGTAGAAATTACCAGCCAAAACCATAGTTTTGCTATTGATCCAGATTCTTTACCTACGGCAGTTGTGGAAATCAGCCACCTGAACTTAAACGATCGCACCATTGCCGGGGTACGCCACAAATATCTGCCTGTATTCTCCGTACAGTATCACCCCGAAGCCAGTCCTGGCCCTCACGATGCTGATTACTTGTTTGAGCAATTTGTTCAAGCCATGCGAACAGCACGTCAAGCTGTAGTAGAGGTGAGGTAAAAATAAATGGGGCATGGGGAGTAAGAATTTTAGATTTTAGATTTTGCGAAAAGTCTGTGCGTCCGGGTTTCCCGGCGCAGAACTTTTCAAGACGGATTTTGGATTGAAATTTAATCCAAAATCCAAAATCCAAAATTGAATTGCCCAATTACAGCAGATTGTAGACAACTTGCTCAAAAACCATTTATACTTGAGCGTTCACTTTAACTCATGAGGAGGGAATTATTGCTGAGCCACTGAATCTAACCGTTAGCCTGAGAGGCACTCGCGAAGTCCGGGATAAGTGTCAGCTATTCCGCCTCACAGGTTTGTTAGATGCCTTTTCTGAGCCGACATTTCGCAAGGTACTTGACAGCAAGATTGACGAGGGGCCTAAGCATATTATTTTGGATCTCTCACAAATCGACTTTGTTGATAGCTCTGGCTTGGGTGCGCTGGTACAGGTAGCCAAGAAAGCTCAAACTGCTGATGGCACTTTGCAAATTGTGACGAATGCCCGCGTTACTCAAACGGTCAAACTTGTTCGCCTAGAGAAGTTTCTCTCTCTGCAAAAATCAGTTGAAGACGCTCTAGAAAACGTCAAGTAGTCTTGATTGCTCGACCTGAGAGATCAATTCGGCTATCCAGATTCAACATCAGATAGCTTAATTTTTAAAACTTCTGGCAAAAAACCTCTCTCCTCGTGGGAGAGGCATCAAGCCAGTTGAACTGTTATGTTTAGAGTTGACTAAGGAAAAAATATAGATTCTCAGTTATTGGGGATGTAATCCTTAGCTAGGATATTGGATAAACGATCAAGTCGGAGAAGGTTGTAGGAAATACAAAGCCACGGATTTATCTATATGTAGACTTTACTTAATACTGTATACTTAGGGGTCGTAGCTGACCAAGTAAGCATGACAATGTAGTCAAGCAAAAAAAGTAGCTTTCAATCCAAATTTTACCCTATCTTAGATACAGACTACAAGAAGTAGGCAAAATTTGGTTGATCGGCGTTGACATGAGAGTGATCTAAAGTGCTAACTCTCAAGCAAAAAGATAAGATTAGTAAGTAATCCTGACAGTGTTGATTATGCTAAGTATATTATTATGGCGTATTTCAGAAAAATCATTCTTACCGAAGAATGCCTCACAGATGTAACCCATCAAGGAATGATTTATTTGTGAAGTCAAAGGAGGAAGAGCTATTAGATGGACAAGATGAAGCTCTGAAACAGAGTTTATCTTGGACTCAAGCACTCTTGGCAACTACAGCGCCATTAGCCCAACAAATTTCTCTCTCACAAGTGCAACAGATTTCTCCTACTGCCTTAGCGTATTTAGGTGATGCAATTTATGAAGTGTATGTTAGGATGTTTTATCTGCTGCCATTGCAGCGGCCAGAAGCTTACCATCGTCTGGTAGTGGCACAGGTAAGAGCGGAAACACAAGCGCTACATTTGCGATCGCTGATTCCTCATCTGAGAGACACCGAATTAGAAATTGTCCGCCGGGGTCGAAACGCCGCTACAGGACGCCCTAAGCGACTTGATCCCGAAATTTATCAACAGGCAACTAGTATAGAAACCTTAATTGGCTACTTGTATCTTACCGATTACCAGCGCCTAACCGAACTATTGCAAATACTCCATCTAGAAAAAGAGTGAGAACTCAATTTCACAACAGTAGCCACAACAGCAGATTAGGTTCAAGAACTTGAGGTAATCGGGATGATCAACCATACGCTATATCCATAACTCAAATGCAGAATAAACCAAGAAAAGTCAAGACTTCCAGCGAACCCAATCGTGGACAACCCGTAAAAATTCAGGGTAAGCGTGTTGTTAGTAATCCGACTCGCAATCCCAGAAAAATAGATAGCAATCCTATTTCTGTTGCCAATCCGACTCGCAATCCCAGAAAAATAGATAGCAACCCTATTTCTGTTGCCAATCCGACTCGCAATCCCAGGAAAATAGATAGCAACCCCATTTCTGTTGCGAATCCCACTCGCAATCCCAGGAAAATAGATAGCAACCCCATTTCTGGCAATTCTCGCCAACGATATAGCAACTTATCCCAGCCGTCTGCATCTACACAACCGATAGAAGAAGATAGCGATCTGATCTACGGTCGTCATCCAGTATTAAGTGCGTTGCAAAATCAGCGCAATCTTAACCGTCTCTGGATTACTACCCGTCTGCGCTACGATCCCAGCTTTCACCATTTTCTCCTACAAGCGAAGGAAAATGGCACAGTTATTGATGAGGTTGAACCCAAGCGTTTAGACCATCTCACCAACGGGGCTAATCACCAAGGTGTAGCTGCACAAATTGCTCCCTATGCCTACATCGAATTGCCGGATCTAATTGAACAGGCCAAGTCTGTAACCGATCCCGTAATTGTAGTGGCTGATGGAATTACTGATCCCCACAACTTGGGAGCAATTATTCGCACTGCCGAAGCAATAGGCGCTCAAGGATTGGTGATTCCCCAAAGAAGGGCATCTGGAATCACTTCCACTGTAATGAAAGTGGCAGCAGGCGCTTTAGAAAATTTTGCTGTAGCTAGAGTTATCAACCTTGGCCGCGCTTTAGAAGAATTAAAAGAAGCCGGCTTTTGGATTTATGGCACTGCTGCAAGTGGGAGCGAACCCGTACATACAGTTAATTTCACTGGCCCAATCGTTTTGGTAATCGGCTCAGAAGGTGAAGGTCTGAATATGTTAACTCAACGCTCCTGTGATTTTTTAGTATCGATCCCCTTACAAGGCAAGACTCCCAGCCTCAATGCTTCTGTAGCGGCGGGGATGACACTTTATGAAATTTATCGTCAGCGATCGCTAAATACGGTGTACTTAAATAAGTTACAAAAAATTTCTTTGAAAAAATAACACTAACAGAGTATAAAGAAATGTAAAAGATAATAAAGCACAATACCGTTTAACGCACTGTAGCACGCTTATAAATCAGCGAAAACCATGAAAACCATTTGGCATAATCTCAAGGAAGTGTTGATCAACACATTCGACTATATCGGATTGGCTTGCTGGGTAGAGATTGTCACCCAAAATCCCCGGTGCACCTACTACTTCGGGCCATTTCTGAGTTCTTCTGATGCAAGATTGGCAAGCATCGGATATATAGAAGATTTGGAGGTCGAAGGAGCACAGGGAATTGTTGTGCATGTCAAGCGCTGCAAACCTAATACCTTAACAATTGCTGAAGACTTGGGGGAAAGATTTGACCGCAAAGTACAGCCTGCCTTTAGCGGTCAAATTTAAGTTAGGCCAGAGAATGAACAGGACGCGAGGATTCGGTGATGCAAAGACATGGGGACGCAGATAATCTTTTGCCACGTTACCCTTACGGGTGACGCTCCTACGTCGCTAACGCCAGTTGCCTACCAACCAAGGAGACCCTCCTTCTCCTAAGTACCGTGTACACACAAGTCGAGTTGGAAATCAAATAGACGGAAAAGAACGGAAAGTTTTTTTAAAATCCCTGATTTTCCGTTAAATCTATATCAATAAGCTGACACTATTGATAATCAGCTTGATCAACTCTAAACCTTGTCTACTAAGGCTTGTGTCTTACCAGGCAAGTATTTTATGACTTGTGTGTACACCGTAGCCTTCTTTTAAGGGAGATGCTACGCGAACAGCACTGGACTCACCGTTTCACCACATCTTCGCTCTCCGTTTCTTCTTCGTCAATAGTCAAAATTTTTTAATATCAATTACCTGTGGATGTTCTTCCAGCCAATGGTCAATGTCACTGAGCATCTGCTGGGGAACTTCCCACGGGAAAAGATGGGCGGTGTTGGGATAGCACTGCCACTGAGAATTTTGGAGGTGTCGAGCAGTTTCTAAGCTGGAATCAGATGTGATGTGGCGGTCTTGCTCACCAGCAAGTACTAAAGCAGGACATTGTATTTGTTGCAAATCTACAAGTCGGTTGTATCCCGATTGAATTGCACTATAGAGGGCGCGAGTAGCAGCAGGAGAGGTTTGCAAATAAGCTGGTACTGCTTCGGTTGCTATGTAGTTGTAAGTGGTAGATGTATGTTGTTGGATTAGGTAGCGGAAAAGCGATCGCTTACCAAAAGTTTCAATATTCCATTGCCAACTCGGTTTTATATAATTCAACAGCGCCGCAACGCCAGTATATAAATTATCTTGCCAAGTGATCGTTGGATGACTGCCACGGGGTTTTGCAGCTGTTGCCACCAAAATCAGTCCAGTAATCCGCTCAGGCAAACGTAATGCCAGTTCCATTGCCAGAATGCCTCCAAGTGACCATCCCAATACTAGGCACTTTTCAATCTCTAACCGGTCTAGCAGCGCTTCTAAATCAGTTAAATGGTCATTCATATCAAAATTAACGTTGCAGCGACTTTTGCCGTATCCACGTAAATCAGGGGCAAAAGTTTGATAACGTTTTGATAAATGATTGTTAAAGACAGAAAGACTACGACCAGTACCAGGATGACCATGTAAGCCTAAAATGGGAAATCCTTGACCTTGGATGTAGACATTGAGACGGGCAGCAGTAGTATGATTATGGCGATCGCTCATTACTCTCCGTTTGTTCTAATTGTGTCATACGGCTAACGGCGAAGGGTTTCAGTGTTTAGTTAGAGTTCAAGCTTTTGTAGATAATCCACTGAAGTTAGCGCTTGGCAATTCGCTACTATAAGATTTACAAATATTCAGAGCTTATACTTACACAATCCAAATAGTGATCATCTAATCTCTAGTAGTGAGTTATGGGTAATTCGCTCCAAATTTGCGATCGCAAACCTGTAAAGATAAAACCAAGTATCCGTAATATATACTCACTAACTGAATTTTGTCTTGAGTTGATGTTGTATTTTTGTAAAAATCTGTTACATTACTTTACATGCAGTTATAACTGTTACAACATAAAAGCTCGGAGTATTATTTATGGCAGACGTTAAGAAGACTACGCCTTTGGTTCCAGAAGATCCTAATGCTTTGCGATGGGGCTTCACTCCTCAGAGCGAAAACTGGAACGGTCGTTTTGCAATGATTGGTTTTTTATCTGCCGTTCTACTTGAAGTATTTTCTGGTCAAGGTATTTTACACTTCTGGGGCATCCTCTAGATTTAAACGTTTTTAGCTTCATTAGATTATGAGGCAAGGTGGCAATTCGTAAAATTGTCTGTCTTACCTCATAATCTCAAGAATTAGAAAACTTGAGAAAAATCTGCAAGTCCGCTACCGGGATGAGCGAAATATTACACGACCTGGGGATTCTTCCTGATTAATTTGCACATATACCCGAAGACAAGTTAACACTTCGCCAGGAATACCACCACAGTCTAATTGTAAGTCATCCTTGGATGATGCACAGATATCTGCATAAATTCCCGATAATTGGCGAATTCGCACTTTATTACCTGTTTTAATTGCCTCATCAGTGACTTTTTTCAGGATACGTCGTGATTCATTTTGTAGCTTACCCCACCAAGAATAGCGTTCAGATGGTGGTACAAATACTAGGGAATGTATGGCTTCATCCATGTCAATCCAGGCGCGCAGAGTTAATAAAGGATCAGCGTTTTCCTCAGCTTTTTGGGTACGCCCAAAGCGATCGCTTAAAGCATTAATGTATTGGTTTTTCTGTTCTGGTTTGGAGTGTAAAGAGATAATATCAAAGCTAAAAACGCTTTTTAAGGCATGATGTAAATCTGGGTCTATTTCAATAAATTTTATATATAAATGTAGGAATCCTGCTAATAAATCAGATGTATTACTTTGGGAAGTTTGAGAATTTAAAAGTGCTTGTTGAGATAAGCTTAATCCTTGAGTTTGAACAGTACCACTGAGTCCGGGGTAGATAATTTCATCGCGGATAAAGGGAAGTTGATAGAGATTAGAATTATCTGCGATCGCACCAATTTCTTGAGCCATATCTAAGGTGCGCTGTTGCCAAGATGCAGCCAAATCCTCTGGGACTCGTAACAGTTTGCGTTGAATTTCATTCCACAAATCTGAGTCTGTTTGGCTTTGCAGTTGGGAATTACCTAGATAATAATTAAGTTCTGAATCAGAATCGAAAGCTTCTCGGAGGTGACTTAGTTTTAAATTATTTGGCACGTCTTCCCAACCATTATCTAGCTGTGAGGGTGTAGGTTGCAACAGGTAATGAAGTTCTTGCAGCACCTCATCGCATATCTTAACTCCTGGATCTAATGGAAATTCTGTGAGAGCCTGATTTAAAGTAGCCTCCAGTCCATACAAACTAAATCGCAATAACTGGGCTAATTCTGAGTTTTCTATCTCTAATAGTTGACGTAGATGCTGCATGAATATCACCTTTTTTTATCTCACGCAGAGCCGCAGAGCCGCAGAGAGAAAGAGCATATTTAGGTTAATCTCACACCAAGGCGCTAATAAAACCTCTGCGCCTCTGCGTCTCTGCGTGAGGTAATTCTAATGTATGCCGCAAAATGGATCGCGTTCTTTATCAACTTCGTTAGGTTGCAACTCTAATTCAGCAAGATAAACACATCCCTCTTCTTTGAGACATTCTTGATTTATTGATGTCCAGTAAGGCACTTCACCAGCGTGCATCCGCAGAATGCCTTGATCGTCGAGAGTCACACGATATTGGCAAGGGTAATCTGTGGTTACATCTGGTTTGCTGAGTGCGCCAATTCTTATCCATTTTTTGCTGTTAGTTTCGGCATCTGTTTGATAAACATAGAAAGTGTGCTGTCCAGTTTGCGGGAAGGGAGGTAAGAGATTACTAATTAACCCGATTCCTGGTTGCGTCACCCCATCGCGCAAATAGTGAAATTTTTGAAACAAATTACTATCATCATTTCCTACTTCAAATACTAGATGATAGGCATCTGGTTGATCGACAGTTGCAGACTCGATAACATTGACGGCAATATCACCATCATTCAAGTTTTTATTGAAGCGTTCCACAGCAATATTCCAGTTCAATTTACCATCAGAAAATAGCGCTGATGTTTCTGAAACTACTGCTCCTAAATCAATGCCAGGAATGTCAATCAAATAATGGGGATTTCCTTGACAAAGCAATACACTAAACTCAAGAGTTTGGTCAATTTCAAACTGGACTTTGATTTTTTTGAGAAACTCTACTTCTTCCATCCCCAGTTTTTTCATGAGGTTTTTACCATCGAAACTTCCCCAAAGTCGTAAATCTCCATCCTCGTAGTCTTGACGGTAGATAATGTTAGTTAATTGTATGCCTTGCCACTGAGTACGAACTTTGGCGACAGTTTCCCAAGATGCGAGTTGATATAGTTCTTGTCCGGCACTGAATATAGTCAGCAAATCGTTGCTTTGGGTTTTACGTTTGAAGTTGCAGGGCAAATAATAAAACAGGTTTTTGACATCAATTTCTAGCTGGTTGGCTCCCTTACGCAGCAAGGTTTTAGACTCTTCTGGATCGAACCTCAATCTTCGCAGTTTCTCGGCATAGCAAGCACCGGCAGAGGTGGCTAACTTGGTAAATTCCAACACAAAGGTAATCCGTTCTGGATTCCAGACAAAATATGGAGACTTACTAAATTCCTGGTAGATTTGGCGCTGCACTATGTCTAAATTACAAGTTTTACCAGATAAAATTAACCAATCAACTTTTTGGGAATTCCAAGAATCTTTGATGATATCATCGGGACGCAAACGACTTTCCATTAATCCTTTAGCAATCCCGATCGCTTCTTTAATTCCTGAAGCGGCGGCTCGTTCAAATTGCTGATTATCTAGGGTGACACAGATGCTATTTGGATCTTTAACTTGCAATTTAACGGCGCTTTGGGTAAGCAATTCGGAGATTTGCTGCTCAGAAAGTGTGAAGATTAATAGAGAATCATTATCTGGTGATTTCTGCCCAAGTTTAAGTTTAGCTGTTTCTGCATGATCCCAGAGAAGATAAAAGGATTGCAAACGTTGGGGTGCTTGTTGCCAACGGGTAGGCAATAGTTTTTCAGCAGTATCTAAAGCATCTTTGTAAGCAACATCACCTTCTGGATTCTCCTTATCAACACATTTTAAAAGACTACCACTTTTGAATTTTCCTTGTTCTAAAAAGCGCTCGTTTAACTCGGAGTTAATTAAATCGTCTAGCTTTTCGCTTTCAATATCACCTGTTGTTACTGCTGTCAATAAAAAGTCTGCGATCGCAACTTTTAATAATCTAAAAATTCGCAGTGTAATTAATTCACCGCCTAACTGTAAATGACCGGATGAACCTAATAGTTTGGGGGTAAGTTTATAGTAACGTCCTCCTAAACCCCGGTCTTCATAATCAGCAAAAGCTGGGGTTTTATCTTCTAAAGTCAGTTCAATTAAAGCTAAGTCTGTAGTTCCCCCGCCAATATCTAAAACGAGAACATTTTGTGACCATTTATTTCCGGCTTGGCGACAACGGGTTTTGAATGACTCAATACCAATGTTGAGATTACCGCCAAATTCTCGCCACAAAAAGAATATCGCTACAGAAACGGCTTCATCATAAGCAGTTTGGACATCATCGATTCCCAACTGCTCAACTAATTCTTTAACTTCCTTGCGAACAACTGGTGGGGCGACAGTGGGGTAGGTGACAACTGCTGTTAAAAAATTTCCTTCTGAAAATCTGCGTCGTGCGCGTTGGCGATAATCTTCAGTTAACTCGATTAAATGCGCCCAAGCAGATTGGATCAATTGGTTGGCGGTAATTGTTTCTTCTTTACCATTCAAAATAACTGAAAACGATCGCTCCTGACCAAAATAGCGTTTGGGTGAATGGTGAAACCTGCTGATAATTTCCTTTAAAGAACCGCTTGTACCTTGAGCGATCGCTTTTTTTCTGTTATCTCTAGCTTCCCTACCCATCCGCAGTTTTAAGTCCCCTAATTGCGAAATTTCTGACTCGCTAGGAATTTCTGTATCGCGGCGATCAATATCCAGCACAACTGGGATCAGATTTTGCGACTCTAGGGTAGGAACACGGAACACCTCATGATATATCTGGTAAAGTTTTTTGCTGACAGCCCGGCGGAATCTCTCGCTGTTTCCTAAACAAAGTTCAATTTGGCGAATTGCTTCCAAAAATCGCTCTTTATTATCACTTTCAAAAACTTCGCTCAAGTTTCCTGGTTCTATCTCCAGATTTTTGCTAATTTCTGCGATAAAGCTTTCCCAATCATCATCGCTGACATCTGGTAAAGCTACTGAGGCGGGAGAACTTAGCCATTGTGATAAGCGATCGCGCAACCGCATTTCTTGTTCTTTGGGTAAAATTTCTGCGATCGGTACTTCAATTGGATCGAAAAGTGTAACTGTCGAATTCGATGTACCAAAATCTAAAGCAAACCATCCTGGAAATCTTTTTTGTTGTTTCTCGCTTGGTTCTTGATCGGTATAGTTGTTCAATTGGAAAGGGTTCATTATAGTATCAAATGATTCTGTTGAGCGATCGCTTTTTTGTCTAGGGCGATGCCTACACTTTTTCATATAAAAGCGTAGGCATCGCTATGAAAATTCCACCAGTTACTAAGTTAATGTTGAAGATTCTTGCTCACTTGCAAGTCTTATTTGTTCGACTTGTTCGATAGTTAAATCAAATAATTTAGCAACCTCTTCTATTGAAATACCATAAGCTAAACACCGAGGTATAAGTTCACGTTTTACTTCTTGTCGTCCTTGTTCTATTTCTTCTTGTACTTGTTTTATTTCTAGTTCTATTCCTAGTTTTATTCCTTCTTGTCGTCCTTCTTCTTTAGCTTCTTGATAAACCCTGGTTTCTTGTAACCTAATTTCAAACATAGCCTTTACCTCTTCATGATTTAAGTTGGTAAATTTATAAACAGTAATTGTTGTAATTACTCAGATGCAAGTCTTACTTGTTCGATGGTTAAATTAAGTAATTGAGCAACATTTTCCATCGACATACCATGAGCTAAGATCTGAGGTACAAGTTCAAGTTTTAGTTCTTTTCGTCCTTCTTCTCGTCCTTCTTCTCGTCCCTCTTCTCGTCCCTCTTCTCGTCCCTCTTCTCGTCCCTCTTGTTTAGCTTCTCGATAAACCCTAGTTTCTTCTAACTTGACTTCTAACATTGCCTCTACCTCTTCACGACTTAAGTTTGCAAACTTATAAACAGCAATCGTTGTGATTACATCTATTATGTCCTTTTTAGCCAAGACGCTGATCTGTTCTTGTTGCACTCGCTCAATTAAATGTTTCGCTTGTTCCATCATTTCAGTTTCTGAGGCAATAGTTAACTGCATCAAACTGATACCTACTCTTTGCTCATCAGGACTACCTAACTCATCCAAATAGATCCGTTGTACTTGTGAACTGTTCAGTAGCGATCTGTGAATAGTGGTATTTTCTGGTTCCAAACTGCGAGACTGTAAAATAATTACCCCATACCAATCATCATAAAGCGACGGGTTGCGATACATATACAGCATCGATTCTGAGAAAAAGCGATGATACAGTAACTCATCCTTTTGGAATTGTACTTCAGCAAAAAAGATCATCTGCGATGTTGCATCAGGTGGAGGTAAAAATACCCCATCAATCCGAAATGTTGGTTCTTTAACTTCAACTGATTCAAAGCGATAGTTAGCAGCTTCGGCTGGTGGCTGTTCAACTAACTCGAAAAGCAATCCGGGGACACGCTTGAAAATTGTATAAAAAATAGCATCACGTCTCACAAACACATCCTCATATCTGTACCCGATCGCAATCAGTCATTTTCTGAGTTGGCTTATCTCAAATCATTTGAGTCAGAAATAGCAGCAATTTCTGAAATAATCTGTAACCAAGTAGGAATTGCTATCTCAGATGGCAAGTCTCCAGCCGCTAAATATCTCAGCAAAGTTTCTTTTTTTGAAAGGTTTTGCAGACTAGGAATAATTTGATCCAAAATGCCTTCTAGTTCCAAATTAATTTGCTGATTAACTTCGCTAACATACTGCACAAGATGAAGGCTGGCGCTAGCTGTCATTTCATCTCGCAGTCGGAGTACTAAAAGTTGGTGATTGCTCGATCTGGGTAAGCCTTGGCTTTTCTCTGGCGCCCAGTCAAAGATTTGACCAACGTTGTGTTTATCGTCTTGACGTGCTAGAGGAAAAATGATTTCGGGTGCAACGCTTTTGTCTTTACTACTAACTTCAGCGATGATTGCTTCTTTCCATTCGTTAGGATCGCATCCTAGTAATAATTTGTAAAAGAGATCAGCATCTTCAAAACCAAATTTTTCTTCGATTTGTTGTTCCATTTCTGGATGGAAAATTGCCTGCAATTGTTCGCGTTCTGGAGCTACATGATTTGACAATTGGTTCAACAAATCTAATACTGCTTGATGGATGCGATCGCGCGCAAAATCTTCTACTTCTTTAACGGTTTTCTCAAATACTGGATAAAAATCATCACTCTTAGTCGGAAGGGAACTATTTACGCGGTTTCCTCGGTCAAATAATTTTCCGGCTGCACCTTTAGATTCAGTCAGAGCGATCGCTCCATTGTTGGCTTTATTAAACAGTAAAGTCCACTGGTTCCAATTAAGTATTCTAAAGGTAAGTTCGTCTTTTACTACATCACTGACAACAACACCGCGCCGATCTTTGAGTGGTTCTTTGCCTATATCTTTTTGAAAATTCCTGTAGATTTTATCCAAACTTTCCACCACAAAGCGCAATTCGATAAAAGCGGGACTATCGCTTGTGGGAATGCCTTGCTCGTGAATTTCATCTATAATATCCTTCAAGTGATCTTGTTGCTGACTCACCACATCAGCAGATCTCCGAGTATCTTCATACAATTGCTTAAGACCATGAGTAGCTACGTGGGTTTGAATCAATTCTCGCAGCTTACTAAGACCGCCATCTTGAGCAAAGTAACCTAGCTGTCTACCCAAATAACTCCGGGGATCAGATTCTAGCAGCCGTTCACTTAATAGCTCCCATTTCTCTTGTAGCCGTTTAGACCGTTCTAAGTAATCAGGATAGTCCAAGTTAGCCAAAAACTCTGGTGAACCTGCTTTGACTGTACTAGAACGTTTTGCTAATTCAGCCAGTCCTAACAGTGGCGATAGTAAAACGATCCGGTCTTTTTGGGTTGTAAATGCTTCTGCACCGTCAATGGTAGTTTGCAGAACTTTGAGTTTTTGGAAAACCGTTTCTTCCTGCAAATGTGGGCTATCTTCAATCAATTGGTCAAGTTCTCTTTCGCCACCTTCACTATCTAGAGGTAATTGATCAAAGCGACCCACACCGACAAGAATTAAATCTTTCAGGTCTTGTCCCGGTCGCTGCTGCTGCATCATCGTAAAGATTTTATTGGCGCGATCGCTACCGGGAGATTTACCATTTAGCAATACCAAAATTGTCTGTACTTCTGCTAGTTCCCGCAGTGACAAAAAGGTATCTCTAGCCCCTGAATTAGCAGCCCCCAATCCCGGAAAGTCGATGAGAATAAATTTAGCCGCGTCTGCAAAATCCCAAATTTCTCGTGATATTTTCGCATCGATATCTACGCGGCGGATGAGTGGGAAACTGTTTTGTAATAACTTTGTTGGTAGCCTCTGGGGTGGACTCGGTAATCGGATGTGCGCTGGGGGTAAATCCTCAAATTTCAGAGTTTGGATTGCCATCGGCTGTTCGACTAGCTGTAGCCCCTCTTGAGCGGTGGTAGCATCAATCTGATAGCGCCCACCACACATAACTTCCCCATAGGCTTGATAAGCCCGCAGGAATAATACCAACTCCCGGAGTAAATAACGTAGCTCCAAATTGTTACTACTATTCCATGCTTCTTCACACCAGCTAATAATATCTTTACCAGAGTTGAGTTTCGATACTGGTATAGCAGCAAGTCCGGCTGCTGCTGTTCGTTTATTGGCTTCCCCTAGCATGAAGCGTAGACACTCATGTACTCCTTCATGAGAAAGATACTCTACCGTAAAATTACTTAATTGGGTAGTTGCAAACTCGTCTTGTGGGATAATATGTATAGCGGTAACATTACCTGTAGTGGGGTTTTCACTCACTGGCAAAGCATCTGCATATCCAATGAGACTGCCTAAAAGTAAGGTTTTCCCACTACTGAATTCCCCCATAACCCCAATTTTGACAGGCGAAGTTGCAAGTTCTACAGTTTTCTGGGCAGATGAACGCAAACGCAGAAGACAGTCATCAAGACTAGCTGGAACCCAATCTTCTTGTTTAGAAGGGGACTGGGGTACAGAATCTATCTTTCGGAGGATGAATTCGCCGTACTCCTTAAAACGGCCTAGTTTATCTGGTTCCATAGAGTAGTTTCCGCCTAACATGAATTTCTGTGAGCTTTATAACATATAAAACGCTATCGCTAGCTATTCTGGCAACCTGTTGATATTACATTTAGCATTTCTCTCATTTTTGGTAAGTAGCTGGGCGAAATTAAATATAATATGTCATTGCGAGCGGAAGGCAGTGGAGTGTTCGCGTAGCGTCTCGTAGAGAAGCAATCGCAAAGACTGAGATTGCTTAGACAATCTTGAAAAATCGGTTTTTGCTAGAAAAATTAAAAATTAAATATTGATTTGATATGAAATTCTTGAGGATTGTGAATTTTTTATCAAGACTTAACTGCCTCATGGAGAATCATGTAGTTTCTATGAAGCAAAATCAGATTTTGAGCAATGTAATTACATAAACAATATGAATTTATAGATGATTCTAATAAGAAAGCTGGTTAAGCAACCTTCCCATACATGGGTATTTTAAATTTCATTAAAAAATGTTGAAGTTAATCTTAATAATAACTTTAGAAGTTTTACAGTTTATTTACAGTAAAAGAGGAATTTTTGCAGATATAAAAAACAATAAAGTATTAAGATAAATTAAGCAGGTTTAGATGATGATTATGTCCATCTATTAAGAAATTCTATTTTCAGAGATATTACCCTAATAATTTACGTAGAGCAGGTAGATAAAAGTGTTTCCTAAAAGGGTGCAGAGCTACACTAACCAAATCATGGTTGAACAGGAAGAAATACAAGACGATGAAAAACTATTTTGCCAGCAGGTGGATACTTCTCCTCTGATGATTTGGATGGCTGGATGCAATGCACTCTACTATTACTTGAATTCCAATTGGCTAAAATTTACTGGCGGATGTCTGACCACAGGCGAGTTTGCGTCTGGGCGAGGAGACGAGATAGACAATATCTGGACTTGTAGTGTCCATCCAGAAGATAGACAACGATGTGACAATATATACATCAAAGCATTTACGGCACATGATTCCTTCCAGAGGCAATATCGCCTCCGTCGGGCTGATGGCGAATATCGCTGGATTTTAGACACAGCCGCGCCACGGTTTGCAGCAGATGGCAGCTTTGTCGGTTACATCGGTTATTGTGTAGATATAACAGAAGTGACGATAGTGGGAAGCCAGCCTATGTTGACGGAAAGCTGCTCGGCATCTACAAACTTTTCTCATTGCCTAAGTAAAATTACAGAAAAAACACAGGCGCAACTGCAAGCTGAAACTGCAAAACGCCAAGAAATGGAAGCACAGTTACACCAAAAAACATCAGAATTTGCAGCGATTTTGCAAGTACTTCCTGATTTATACTTTCGTCTGGATGCTGATGGAACTATTCTGGATTACAAGCCAGGATTGAGGGAGAATCTGTATATTCAAACAGGAGATTGTCAAGGCAAGAGTTTGCGAGAATGCCTACCGACTGCTGTAGGCGATCGCTTCCACCAAGCAATAACTCAAGTCCTTGAAACTCAATATGAAGTCAGTTTTGAATATACCTTATCATTATCAGAAGAAAACGGTAATTTTGAAGTTAGGTTATTACCATTACCAGACCAGCAAATTATAGTTCTTGTCCGCGACATCAGCGACAACATCCAAGCAACATTGATAAAAGGTGATACTAAGTTTCGCAGCATTGTCGAAAACGCTAATAACATTATTTTTGCACTGACCCTTGAAGGGATATTTTCCTACGTTTCTCCTAACTGGACTGAAATTTTTGGACATGAGGTTGCAGAGGTTGAAGGCAAATCCTTTGCTCTCTTTGTACATCCTGAGGATATACATATCTGTGCAGATTATTTCCAAAGAATTTTGACAACAGGCGAAAAACAAGACGCAATTGAATATCGGGTAAAACACAAAAATGGCAATTGGCGATGGCATACAAGTAACTCATCTGTTATTAGAGACACTAATGGCAATGTTTTAAACTTCGTTGGCATTTGCCATGACACCACCGAACGCAAACAAGCAGAGGAAGCGGTGCAAGCTCTTGCCCAGAGGGAAGCACTAATCAATCGTCTTTCGAGCCAGATTCGAGCTTCTTTGGATCTTAATCACATTCTGGAAACCGCAGTCCAGGAGATTCGCAACTTATTCCAAATTGATCGCTGTGCCTTCTTTTGGTATCGGCAAGACGCTGATGTGCCCTACTGGGAGAGAGTATATGAGGCGAAAAGTTGCTTTTTACCCTGTCTGCTTAACGATGAAGGAACTAATGCAGAAATCGGACTAATCGCAGCCAAAACCTTGAACGGAGAAATTATCCGCATTGATGATGCTGAAACTGTGGCCGATGGCAATGCACGCCAGTTTATGCAGGATTTTGGTTTCACTGCCTTTATGTCACTGCCCGTACACACCCAATCTGGCGAAATTGGCGCATTTAGCTGTGGTTCTTGTAGTGGCTTTCGGCCTTGGCTAGACAATGAAGTAGAATTACTCCAAGCAGTTACAGTTCAACTAGCGATCGCCATTGATCAAGCTAAACTTTACACCCAAAGTCGCATCGTTGCCCAAACTGCCCAAGACAAAGCCCAGCAACTAGAAGCGGCGTTGCTGGAACTTCAACAAACTCAAGCGCAACTGATTCAAACTGAAAAAATGTCTAGTTTGGGACAATTAGTTGCAGGTGTTGCCCACGAAATCAATAATCCTGTCAATTTCATCTATGGCAATATTAGCCACGCCAGTGAATATATCAAGGACTTGCTGCATTTAGTAGAACTTTATCAACAGAACTACTGCCCACAAACACCAGAGATTCACGAACAAATCTACGCCATTGATTTAGACTTTATTAGGGACGATTTGCCCAAAATCTTGGATTCTATGAATATGGGAGCCGAACGCATTCGGCAGATTGTCCTATCTTTACGCAATTTTTCTCGCCTTGATGAAGACGGTGCAAAACCAGTGGATATTCATGAAGGTATCGATAGCACCTTGCTGCTATTGCAACATCGCCTAAAAGCCAAATCAGGATGTCCCGAAATCCAAGTAATCCGAGACTACGGCAATCTACCATCGATAGTGTGTCACGCCGGACAGATGAATCAGGTGTTTATGAATCTGTTGGCAAATGCGATCGATGTTTTAGAAGAGTCATTTGTCATTAGTCATTTGTCATTAGTAAACAACACTGAACAAAGGACAAATGACCAAGCACAAATGACTTTTCCCCAGATTCGCATTCGCACCTTCATCCAAGAAGACCGTGTAATCATTAGCATTGCCGACAATGGTCTAGGCATGACTGAGGAAGTACGCAAACGCCTATTTGACCCCTTCTTTACTACAAAAGCTGTGGGCAAAGGGACAGGTATGGGGTTATCAATTAGCTACCAAATTGTTGTTAAAAAACACGGTGGGCAAATCCAGTGTATTTCAGCACCAGGAAAAGGTGCCGAGTTTGTTATTATGATTCCACTAAAACAGGAACCCTCAACGTAAATATTACGCAATTTTAATCTAAGCTCAATTAAAAGTTCACCTATTGGTTGTTACAGCTATTTTCAGGTAAATAGCTGTTTCGCTGCAACATTATTTAGACCTCCCAACGACTTAGAACTTGATCCCTATCAATCAGGACTTACGCAAACAATAGCCGAAACCTTGATTTTCAGGTAGGGGCAATTCATGAATTGCCCCTACAGCGTGTAGTTTTGCGTAAGTCCTATCAATAACTAAGAAAAAAGAGTTAACGACCCTGGATGATGATGAACTTGCAGATATCCACAATCAGTATATTGGTTTTGTGTTTCAACAATTCAATTTGTTGCCCCGGTTGACGGCACTAGAGAACGTTATGCTGCCGATGATTTGTGCCGATGTCCCGCGATGGCAACGACTGGAATCTGCGATCGCTGACCTTATGGAGCGATTATTCCAGCTCAAGCTTTTGCCCGTTCATGAACCTGTCTTCGGAGAGCGACAGGAATATAGGTTTTGCTCATTCTGCGCCAGCTTCTTTGATCTTCAAGAAGGCTCTAGCCTTAGCCATTCTGACAATATGCTCTAAATATTGATACCCTTGCCATTGCTGCTCTTCTGCTGCGGTTAAACCCATCGTCCGATTTTTCTCTACCAGAGTGTTAATTTGAGCTTGCAGCGATTCAGAGGGACGCAGGGCAATAATGGCTTCAGCAGTGGGTAGGCTTGCCAGAAATTCTACGACTTCTGCCATACCTGAAAATCCTGACTGAGCGATCGCATTCAGTTCTCGTAACCCCAACTCTAGGATTTGAGGCAGTTTATCTGTAAAAGGTTGAAGCTGATTGACAACTTCATCAGGTAAGTCAAATGTAACTTGCATAGACGTTGGCTTTTACTACAAGGATACACTTTCTGGATTTTAGGTGACAGAATATTCCACAATTAAATCAATAGAATACCGCCATCGCAATTGTCACCCATGATGCGACCGTAGCAGCTCAGACAAAGCGGGTAATTCAGATGCAGGATGGAGTGATTGTTGAGACAGCGAAACCTTTATATAGGACTACAATTTAATTTCTGAAAAAACCCCGTACAGATCAAAGAGCATTCTTTCCCGTTGCCTCTTGCCTGTTGCCTCTTGCCTGCCTACCCAGATAGGTTCAAAAATCAAATCGGATTGCTATATCATGTCCGACTTAATACTTATGTCATTGCGAAGGTCGCGTGGCAATCCCAAACTCTTGCCATTGCAACCGATTCAAAAACGTTGTAATAGTAGTACTATCTTTGCGTAGGCGTTGCCCAACCCAGGCATCACACCTTTGAAAAAAATCCCTGAGTACAAATGTTGGAATGATACAACCTCAAGGTCAAAATAGTATCACCTACACACGCGTTATCCACCTAAGTCATGTAATTGACATAGATATTCCCCAATGGTCTGGAGATCCCACAGTAGAATTTGAAACTGTAGCTGAACTAAATAACGATGGCTATTACTTACGGCGTTTTTCCTTGGGGGAACATAGCGCTACCCATATCAACGCCCCTAACAGTTTTCATCGTTCTGGTGTGGGAATTGACCAATATCCCGCTCAATCCTTGGTTGTACCTGCGGTAGTCATAGATATTTGCCAAGCCACAGCCGTTAACCCTGATTATGCTCTGACTATTGCTGATGTTTTGGCTTGGGAAGAAGAATACGGTGAAATTTCTGGTGGTTGTGTAGTCATATTAAATACTGGATGGCAAAAAAAGTGGTTGGATAAAAGTGCATTCCTAAATCATGATGCTCAAGGAATTACTCACTTTCCTGGGTTTGGCAGCGATGCAACTCAATTCTTACTGGATGAACGGCAAATTGCTGGGGTAGGAATTGATACTCATGGTGTAGATCCTGGACAGGATAATAGTTTTGCGATTAACCATTTGGTGTTGGAAAAACCGCGCATTGTGTTGGAGAATCTAACAAATTTAGATCAACTGCCACCTAAAGGTACTACTCTAGCGATCGCAGTTCTTAGATTGCGTGGTGGTTCTGGTTCTCCTGTGGGCGTGCTGGCGTTCGTGCCTTAATTTTCAACAAAGAGAAAACTCTTTCATCAACAAACGCATCCGTTTCATGGACAAACGCATCCGTTTCATCAACAAAAAGATGATTTTCATCAACAAACGCATCCGTTTCATGGACAAACGCATCCGTTTCATCAACAAACGGATTATTTTCGTAGCGATCGCTTTTTATGAAATTGCCAAACGCTCAACAGGTAACTTTAAAATTGTTCTACACTAGGTTTAATTTTTAATTGAAGTAAAGCGACTGTTGACTTTTTATCAGTTGACAGGGTATTATATTTATAATGGAAAAAATCCGCTCAGATATACCCTTTTCTCCAAAGATATTCATTACTAATTTTTGAATATAGCGGTTCCCGTGAAAACCTCACCCCCAACCCCTCTCCTTAGTAAGGAGAGGGGAGATAAAGCACAGCTTTATCGGGGTGAGGTTTTGATTTGTGGATTGTAGAGTAGGTGTAGAGTTTATATTGATATTTCTATCTCACCAATTTCCTAAACTTGAGGATAACCTAGAAAGCAAGCAAACTTAGTACACAAGTTTTAGTAGATCATCAGCCGGAGATTTTCAAAATGACAACTCCGCTATCTTGCCGCAATTACATCGATGGTCAATGGTTGAGTGCTGTAGGGGAAGCAACCCTAGAGCGCCGCAACCCTGCTGACAAAACCGAAGTCGTTGCCACATTCCCCCGTTCTCAAGTGAATGATGTCGATACAGCAGTAGCCGCCGCCCGTAAAGCTTACCGCAGTTGGCGCACAGTCCCAGCCCCGGCTAGGGCAGAATATATTTTTCGCGTTGGAGAAATATTACTTCAGCACAAAGAAGAACTTGCCCAGTTAATCAGTCAGGAAATGGGTAAACCTCTGACAGAAGCTAGAGGAGATGTTCAAGAAGGTATTGACTGCGCCTTTTACACTGCTGGCGAAGGGCGGCGACTCTTTGGGCAAACTACACCCTCGGAAATGCCTAATAAATTCGCCATGACTGTGCGAATGCCCATAGGAGTTTGTGCCTTAATTACCCCTTGGAATTTCCCAGTGGCAATTCCTTGCTGGAAAGCTATGCCAGCATTGGTATGTGGCAATACAGTCATTCTCAAACCTGCCGAAGATACCTCCGGCTGTGCAACTAAATTGATTGAAATTTTTCAACAAGCAGGTTTACCACCAGGAGTAATAAACTTGGTGCATGGTGTGGGAGAAGAGGCGGGGAAAGCTTTAGTTGAGCATCCTAATGTAGATTTGGTGTCGTTTACAGGTTCTTCAGAAACCGGTGCTTTTGTTGGCGCTACTTGCGGACGCACTCACAAGCGCGTCTGTCTGGAAATGGGCGGCAAAAATGCTCAAGTGGTGATGGAAGATGCCGATTTGGAACTGGCATTAGATGGTGCAGTATGGGGAGCATTTGGCACAACTGGTCAACGTTGTACAGCTACCAGTCGCCTAATTTTGCATCGTGATATCAAAGAAAAATTTACCGCTATGCTCTATGAGCGTACCAGTAAGTTACGCTTGGGTGCTGGCACTGACCCTGATACAGATATCGGCCCCATAGTCAATGAAAAGCAACTCCAACAGGTGAGCAAGTATTTGGATATTGCCCGTGAGGAAGGAGCAAAGGTTTTAATTGGTGGGAACATTGCCAGCGAAGGCTCATTGAAAAACGGTTATTTCTTTCAGCCAACTATTTTGGATGACGTAACTCGTGACATGCGCGTCGCCCGTGAAGAAATATTTGGCCCAGTGGTGGTATTAATTGAGGTTAGCTCATTTGAAGAAGCGATCGCTATCCTCAACGATAGCAATTATGGTCTTTCTTCTTCAGTTTACACCCGTGATATCAACCGAGCTTTTACTGCCATGCGCGACATCGAAGCAGGTATCACCTATATTAACGGCCCCACTATTGGCGCAGAGGTACACTTGCCCTTTGGTGGTGTGAAACAAACCGGTAATGGACACCGAGAAGCTGGAACCACTGCCTTGGATGTTTTCACAGAATGGAAAAGTGTTTATGTTGACTTTTCAGGAAGTTTGCAACGCGCTCAGATAGATAACCGTAGCTGAACAATTCAAAATAAGGCTTTCCTCGTTCCCAGGCTCCGCCTGGGAATGCCTTCATTGAGTCTCTGGCTCAATGTCTAAACTGGAGGCAGAGCCTCTAATCAGCCATTCCCATGCAGAGCATGGGAACGAGAGAGGGTAGCACAGTTAGCTGTGCTACCATACCCTATTGGGGATTTGTAGGTAATTCAGTAGACGTGATAAACTGATGTGCAGCTAAATTGTATAAGACGAAAACGTAAAATTTGGATAATTAACCAAAAGAATTATTGCCATTCCCTGTCCTCAAGTTCCTTCTGAGGCAACAATAAAGTAGCTTCAATTTCATCCCTAATAGCAGCCGTAACTTCAGAATTGCTATGCAAGCAATCGAGTAGTAGCTGATTAGCATCGTAGTAGCGTTGTAGTACTTGCTCTTGCTCAGGGGTAAACTGCCACTGGTGGTTAATATTGCGATAATTATCAATCGTCGTCTTTAACTGTTCACCCCAAGCTGAATAGTTCGTCTGCCCCCATAGCTGAAACCGTTCTTGACTTTGACGAGAATTCGGAAATTGGTCAGAGAGTTGTTGCAGTGATTTATGAAGTCCAACATCCAGAACAATTCCCAGAATGTTGCTTAGAGCTTCTCCACAGATGTGCATGTGGGCAAAGTCCTGGTTTGCATCAACTGCACACTCCAGCAGTAGATTATCTAATAGCGCATCCAGAAACATCCCTTGATCAAGGCTGCTAGCTAAGGCAAACCGAGAAGCTAGGCGAGGATCACGACTCAAGGCAAGGTAAAATGCTCGAACTGTCGCATCTTTTGATTTACTTGGAATAGTGCGAGATTTTTGACTAGCCCAGGTCAAAAATTCTTGTAAATAAGCGTCTTTGGCAACCAGTGCATCAATTTGTTGCTTCATCAACTGTACAAGAGAGTCTGCGCTTCGGAGCATGGTAGCTGTCAACAAAAAGATTTCGCGCCAGTGCGGGTCAGTAATATGACTCACCAAACCTCCCAGCGCTTGCTCTAATGCCTGTAGGTTATGGCTAGCAACGATTTTTCTCGCCGTGAAGTATTCTTGAAACGCTAGATAGGAGAAGGAGAAAATTCCCCGCGTCCGTTCTGCCAGTATCCCATGTTGAGCTTCGATTGCCATTAACGCCGCTTCGCTTTCTATTTGCACTTCTTCTGCATCCATCGGCTCTTTGGTGAGATTCTGAATATAATCACCAATGTATTGCTCAATAACGCGTTGCTCAAAAAAGTACTGACCCTTCTCAAATGTCGCCGAGGCAATTTGACTTAATAATTTGAGCTTTTGCGGTAATAAAAACCCTCGGTAAACCTCGTCTCGTTCAATGCCTTTAGCTTCATTCCATTTGCCTAATAAAAGGTCTAAACCTTGCTTATAAAAGTCAGTCCGCTTAATCGGAAATTTTTCTTGTCGGTGGAACACCCAGCAGGCAAGATGCAGAAATAGGGGTTTGACGACGAGTTGACGAAATTGCCAGTTTTCATCTAATTCCAACTTCTGAATAAACTGAACGGACTGTGCCTGGCCATCTTGAGTGTTGGTCTTGCTAAAGGCCACAAACCATTTTTCAGCGAAGGCTCGGATTTGTTCTAGGGTAAATGGGGCAATTTCAACATCGGTAAAGCCTCGGATGCTGAGTTTTTGAGACGCTGTTCGACAGGTTACCACCAACTGATTTTTGTGATACTTCTCTGAAAACCTGCGAATTTCACTTAAGACAGCATTGGTCTGGGGGTTAAGAATTTCATCCATGCCATCAAGCAACAGTAATACTCTACCTGCACTCAGCAAGGTTTCAATTACTGAAGGATCTGAAATTCCAGATGTGAGAAACTCTTGGCGGATGTAGTTTAATAGGTTGAAATCGTTGGTAATCTTAGACTCTTGGGCAAAATTTCTCAGTGTAATGAAGATCGGAATCTGATTCGCCGCAAATCCGCCTTGGTTACACTGAATGGCGAGATATTGCAAAAAGGTGGTTTTTCCTACTCCCGGTTTGCCCAGTACCCTGAGCTTGGAATATGTTTCAACTGCCCGCATACCGACTATCTGTTTCTGGTCAATCTCACCCAAGCCAAAACGGTCAAATTCTTCTCGATTAAATTTTTGGAAGTCAGTGATCTCAAAGTACTGTTGACTGGCAATTTCCTCCAAAATATTCACATCAATATATATGTCATCGATCGCAACAGGATGACTCATATCTAATAATTGTAAAATACCGCACTGGTCTTGAATTTTATCGAAGCGTTGCGATCGCACTTTCTGCACTAATGTATCAATATCCGAGCCAGAAGGCTGGGTGTATTCTTCTAGTTCCAAGAATTCTGCCGGGGGATTGGTAGCAATCTCCCGCCAATTCAGTGATAACACCGAACAAATTTCCATAAAGGTATGACGCTCAACCGGACGGCCAGTAAAAAACCGCCAAATCGGTTGTCTAGTCTTAAGGTTAACTTCCTCTGCCAGATTGTCTTGTGTCCACCCCTTGCGAGCAAATGCTCTTTTGGCCTCTTGAATCCCGGCAAGTGTTAGCTGGAGCGATCTCTTGACCATAGGACAAAACCCTGCTCCTCAAATTTTAAGTTTTTATTAATGTTTTGTAATCTTACAGATATTGCCGTGATAGCAAGCAGCATTTTGCTCGATTAATCTTACATAGAGTTATAAAGTATACCTCAAGACTTTAAAATTTTGTAACCAACTCAAGTTAGACTTTTATCTTATACATTTCAACCTTTAGCAAGACTTAAACTCAAGCATTACTCTGTAATGCTTAAGTAGAGATAGAGAGCTTACTTATGAATACTTACTTGCTCAAAAATTATAATTGTATTATATAGATAAGCTGTTCCACATTTAACTTATATAATTAGGGTGGGCATCTTGCCATTGGTGTCAACTTAAGCCAAAATCCCTTTTAAACCTCGTTTCTAGCCAGACGCTAGAAATACTGCTCATCGCGATGCCGCAAGTCTTGAGGCGGCAGCCCTCCCGTTAGGCATTCCCAGTCGGAGCAGGGGAACGAGACAATCTCTAAAAGCATTATCTAGACTGGTTTTTACGTTAAGTTGACACCAATGGCACCACAAGAGTTATGTTTAATTCGATTCTGAGTGCATAAGTTCTGATATTTTGACTTGTGCTTCTTCCTGAAAAATCGTTAGGACATCAGGCTGACATTGTTTGACTAGTGCAATGATGTCTCTGGCTCCTTCCTGATATAAGTCTTCGACATAGCCAGTTCGAGAAAGTTGTGCCTCTTTTTCACTATCAAAAGGGCCAAAGTAATAAGTACAGCGTGGAACAACAGTGTTAATTTCTACCCACCAGGCAAACTCTGAATGATTAGGTTGCAATAGATTCATGAGGAATATTAGTGATTAATTAAACTTGATTAAGGATGGTTTTGGCTTCTAGATTACTCTAGTTTTTTTGTTGACTGAGAGATAAGTAAATTTCTTCACATCCACGGATACGACTTTTTTAAAGGATGTTTAAAAAGTATTTGGCTGTGATTTTAGCCACTTATTGATCCCCAAAACCCCGCTTTTTAAGGCTACGGTGTACACACAAGTCTTCTAGAGTTGCCCCATAGACTTTTGATCCCCCCAACCCCCCTTAAAAAGGGGGGCAAAGACGACTTAGAACGATAGTTTCTTTTTCTAAACTGGCATTTCCTGATAGCAGTAGCTACAACGCCAGTAAACTACTCCCGAACGGACGTGACGGAGTAAAGCATTTGAACAGCAAAGGCAAGTATATTTATCCTTTACAGATTGATTAGTTTCTGTAGATATATGATCCTGGCTGCAATGAGTAATCAAATGAGTTTTATTCCTTAACAAATGTTTCATTCTTACAGCCTAAATTGCTAAATTAACTTAACTAAATGTTGTCTTTAATTTGTCATATCAAGTTCGGTAAATTATTTACGATATGTCATTGCGCTAAACCTTCGCGTAGCCTCTCGTAGAGAAGTGCAATGTTCGCAATGACATAAATATTAAGTCAAACATGATATCAGACAAGTTTGGAGATAAAGCTGTACTTTATCTCCCTTCTCCTAACTCACACACAGAGGTGATGGAATAAGCTTTTGATATGTATTGCACATGGGAACCGCTACATACATTTGTTCACTTAGGAATCAACAATGATGTGGATGATACCGTTATCATCAGCATCGGGTTTTGAGGCTGTGAGTCATAATCTATCTTGATAGTATTGAACAAACTTGAACCTTCAATGGGCTTTATCGGTATCACTTTGCCGGAAACAATGTGATACGTTAGGACTTTTTCGAGCTGATTAATATTCTTAAGCAATGTCTCTACAGTACTTGGTGGAAGCTTTGCAAAAGCTTGATCTGTGGATGCACAGGCGATGAACGAATCAATATCTTTGAGGGTATCTATCAGATTGGCGGCCTTAATTGCAGCAACCAGGTTGCTAAAAGAACCAGAGGTAACGGCAGTATTCATAATATCAGCCATTTGTTTCACTTGGTTTTGTATAATTTTGCTAATTACTTCTAAGATGACGTCTTAGTGTTAGAAATCATGTTTAAGCAAGCGGTTGAGTAGCGTATAACTTGTATGATATATGCGAAAAATATTTAAATAATTACAATATCTACCAAAAGTTGTGTTATAAAACGGGCGAGAGTCTTAAAAGATCCGAAAGCCTTTACCATGAAGCTTTTTCGTTAAATACCTCTGAAGATTGATGACAAAAATAATCTGTATTTTTCACGATCGCAGTTGTATCTGCTAATTTCTCGGTAAATGCGTAATTTCTGTCACCCATAGAATCTAATGCTACTTTAAAATATCACATCTTCGCGTTTAATCATCAGTAATCTTTAAAAAATCGAAAAAACTATGTTAAGTATCCCGGTTAATTTAGGTTTACCTCGTACACCCCGCCTAATAACTTCCTTACCTGGGCCTCGCGCTCAAGCAATTGTACAACGCGATCGCGCCGTAACTTCTCCTTCTTATACCCGCGATTATCCGTTAGTCGTAGCACGTGGCGAGGGCTGTATGGTAGAAGACGTAGATGGCAATGTATTTCTAGATATGACCGCAGGTATTGCCGTTACCGCCACCGGACACGCTCACCCGGAAGTCGTCAAGGCAATTCAAGAACAGTCGGCGCGTCTGCTGCACATGTCAGGGACAGATTTTTATTATGAGCCGATGGTGGAACTAGCGGAACAATTAGCGATTCGCGCTCCCTTTCCCCAGCCACAGAGTAATGCTGCCTTTCCCGCAAAGGTATTTTTCACCAATTCGGGAGCAGAATCCAACGAAGGAGCAATCAAACTAGCTCGATATTACACCAAGCGATCGCTAATCATCGCCTTTTTGGGTGCATTCCACGGACGCACCTATGGAGCAATGTCTCTCACTGGTTCCAAAGCAGTGCAGCGAGCTAACTTTGGGCCTTTAGTTCCTGGGGTAACTCATATTCCCTACGGCACTCACGCTAGCTTAGATTACCTAGAAAAACAGTTATTTGGGACAATATTACCACCGCAAGAGGTAGCTGCGATCGTAGTCGAACCGATTCAAGGAGAAGGTGGGTATATCGTCCCCGAAGATGGATTCTTGCAGAGGATTCGGGATATTTGCGATCACCACGGTATTCTGATGGTAGTGGATGAAGTACAAGCAGGAATGGGGCGGACTGGTCGCTTATTTGCGATCGAGCATTGGGGAGTCATGCCTGATATCATTACTACAGCCAAAGGTATCGCTAGTGGTTTGCCTTTAGGAGCGATACTTGCCAGACCAGAGTTAATGACTTGGCCGCCTGGTTCTCACGCTACCACATTCGGCGGTAATCCTGTGGCTTGTGCTGCTGGTATTGCCACCCTGCGCTTACTAGAAAGTAGTTTGATGATTAATGCTACCCAGATGGGAGAAATATTACAAACTGGTCTTACTCAATTGCATCAAATATTTCCCAGAGTGTCCTTGCCACGAGGTAAAGGTTTGATGGTTGCGGTGGACTTATTGGATGAACAGGGTAATCTCGATCATACATTGCGCGATCGCATTATCCAAGAAGCCTTCTTACGGGGTCTATTATTGCTAGGTTGTGGTAAAGCAGCAATTCGTTTCTGTCCCCCTCTAATTATCGACAGCAACCAAATTCAGATAGCCCTCCAGATTATCTCAGACATATTGTAACCCTAAAAACTCTCTGCGCCTCTGCGCCTCTGCGTGAAAAAAATCATCCTATCAACCCATGAAACCCGAAATAGCCCTTCATCTATGGAAACTCCTCTGGCAACAATACAGCACCAGAGTAAACCATGCCCGTACCTACCAGCAAATGATTACCTCTGCCGGTGGGACTATCGCCAACGACCACATCGCCTTTCGGTCTTTGCGTTTATTAGTAGATACTCCACAGAATCAAGTTAACTTAGGAATTGACTACCTTGGACAACTTGCAGAAGCTTTAGGTTATGTGGCGGCTGGAGAGTATAATTTTGCTCAAACCCATCTGTACGCGCGTCATTATCGTCATCCGCAACAAGAAGAATTTAACTTACCCAAGCTGTTTATCAGCGAGTTGATTGTCAATGAATTGCCTGCTAATATTGCTCAACTCATCTCTCAAACAGTATCTTCAATCCCATACGAACTGACCTCACCCCTTACTCTTCTACAAAAAGACGGGAACATTGAAACTATTGCCAAACAAGTCCAGCAAGTTTTTACCCGCCCTTGGCAACCTCCTGGGCATTCTGTTGTCGAAGAAGTGAATGCAGTTACTCAGTATGGAGCTTGGGTGTTGCTGCACGGATATGCTGTCAACCACTTTACAGGCTACGTCAACGGACAGAATACTCCAGAATATCCAGACATTGATACTACCGCCAGTGCTCTGACTAACCTGGGTGTACCAATGAAAGCAGAGATAGAGGGAAATGTTGCTTGTGGTTTGCGGCAAACTGCAACTCAAGCAGTAACAGAAATGGTGACAGTGTTAGATGATAACAGTGGCGCAGAAATTCAGATACCTTGGACTTACGCCTATTATGAAATTGCCCAGCGCTATCTAGTAGAAGTGGAATCTGGAAAGCAAATACTTTTCGATGCTTTTTTAGGAAGTAATGCCCAGCAATTATTTGAAATGACTCGTCTATCTAAATAGCCGAGAGTTGTTAGTAAAGGATTCAGCTTTAAAGTTCCAAGCTCGGAATTTCGTGTTCCAAGCTCGGAGTTTCGTGTTCTGAACTCGGAGTTTCGTGTTCTGAACTCGGCCTTTCGTGTTCTGAAGTTGGAGTTTCGTGTTCTGAACTTGGAGTTTCGTGTTCTGAACTTGGAGTTTCGTGTTCTGAACTTGGAGTTTCGTGTTCTGAACTTGGAGTTTCGTGTTCTGAACTCGGCCTTTCGTGTTCCGAGCTTGAAGTTTCGTGTTCCGAGCGAATTACGCTTGCAACACAAAATCTGATGCGGTGAGAGTAGGCGCACCAGTGAGAGTTGCAAATAGACCGCCGCTACCAAAACCAGCCGCACTGCCATTAGAGTTATAGAACAACTGCCCACTCACAGCGTCATACACAATCACAGCACTGCTAGCTCCCCCTAAAGAAGTAATTTTAAAATCACTGGCGTTACTAAAACCTGTTCCCGCAGCAGAAGCGATCGCATTAAAGGTAGTCTTATCTAAGATAATCTTGTCACCTTGGGAGTGTTTGAAATCAGCGATCGTATCTACACCAACAGCAGCACTGGTAAAGGAAGCATTGGTATTGTAAAGGAATTTGTCAGCACCCGCGCCACCGACAAGGGTATCATGTCCCGCACCGCCGATTAACTTATCATGTCCCGCACCACCCCGTAGTAAGTCGTTGCCACTCAAACCATTGATAACGTCGTTACCCCCTTGACCATTAATCACATCATTGGAGTTGTTAAAACCAGCGATGTGATTGTTTGAGTCATTGAGGAAGGTGACAGTGTTTTTGTTGAAAATGCTAGTTTGAGTAGAGTTGGCATTAATCACATCAAAGCTGTCGGCGATGCTGGTTTGCCCATCAAACAAGATATTACCAATCGCTGGTTGTGAAGAAGTTGCTGGTACGTTATCCAGATTTTCTAATTTGAAGTTTTGCAGAGTGACTTTGGTGTTAGCCACATTTTCAAAGGTGACTTCTAAGTTGTTGCCACTTTGAGTTAGTTGCAGATTTCGGGCAGTTAAGCCATTACCCGTAAATTGCAGTGTGTCCACTTTAGCAATCACAGCTGCCGATGGGTTTGAGCCTTTACCAACGCCATTAAAATCGGTGATAATGTCATTGCGATCGCCAGAGCGAAACACAAACTTATCTTGACCGCCATTACCTGTGAGGGTATCGTTACCACCTTTGCCATCGATGATGTCGTTGCTGGCTGTGCCGATGAGAGTGTCTGCATCAGCAGTTCCTGTAAAATTAGGAGTGCTGCCGCCATTGCCAATGTTCTTCCCCCCAAATACTACAACTACATAGCTTTGCCCAGCATAAAAGTTGCCTCTGGGGGAGCCGCCATATGCCCCAATAATCAGGTCGTCAATGCCATCACCGTTGATGTCCCCCTCATTGCTGACTGAGATGCCTGATTGGTCATATACTGCAATGCCGTTAATGAAAAAGCCATTAGTGCCATTCAAATCAGAGGCGTTGAGGCTGCCGCCACTGCCCAGATTCCTCTCCCCAAACACTACATAGCTTTGCCCAGCAGCAAAGATGCCATTGGGGGAGGCAGATGGTGCCCCGATAATCACGTCGTCAAGACCGTCGCCGTTGATGTCCCCCCCATTGCTGACTGAGACGCCTGAGTAAAAACCAATGCCGTTAATTATAAAGCCATTAGTGCCATTCAAATCAGAGGGGTTGAGGCTGCCGCCGCTGCCCAGATTCCTCCCCCCAAACACTACATAGCTTTGCCCAGCCCCACCGATGCCGTTGGCGTCGGCAAAAGGTGCCCCAATAATCAGGTCGTCAATGCCATCACCGTTGATGTCCCCCCCATTGCTGACTGAGGTGCCTGAGTAGTCACCTGCTGCAATGCCGTTAATTAAAAAGCCATTAGTGCCATTCAAATCAGAGAGGTTGAGGCTGCCGCCACTGCCCAGATTCCTCCCCCCAAACACTACATAGCTTTGCCCAGCATTTCTGATGCCGTTGGGGTCGGCATTTACTGCCCCAATAATCAGGTCGTCAATGCCATCACCGTTGATGTCCCCCCCATTGCTGACTGAGGAGCCTGAAGAGTCATTTTCTGCAATGCCGTTAATTAAAAAGCCATTAGTGCCATTCAAATCAGAGGGGTTGAGGCTGCCGCCACTGCCCAGATTCCTCCCCCCAAACACTACATAGCTTTGCCCAGCCCCACCGATGCCGTTGGGGGAGGCATTACTTGCCCCAATAATCAGGTCGTCAATGCCATCACCGTTGATGTCCCCCCCATTGCTGACTGAGGAGCCTGAAGAGTCATTTTCTGCAATGCCGTTAATTAAAAAGCCATTAGTGCCATTCAAATCAGAGGGGTTGAGGCTGCCGCCACTGCCCAGATTCCTCCCCCCAAACACTACATAGCTTTGCCCAGCCCCACCGATGCCGTTGGGGGAGGCATTACTTGCCCCAATAATCAGGTCGTCAATGCCATCACCGTTGATGTCCCCCCCATTGCTGACTGAGGAGCCTAAACTGTCACTTGCTGCAATGCCGTTAATTAAAAAGCCATTAGTGCCATTCAAATCAGAG
>NZ_WBKM01000023.1 GCF_015714725.1 Nostoc sp. WHI | reverse complement strand
CATTTAAGGCATAGCGCAGCGTTTCCCCTAAATGTTCCAGTCTGCTTAAATCCCTGACTACAGCTAGTATATGGGTTGAGTCAGTGCGCTGTTTTCCTCTTGCTGACAGTAGTTTGAGTTCCTGAAATTTCGACAGCATCAAGTCTAGTATTTGCTGCTCGACACCACCTCTTATTAAGCGATCGCGGAATTCGCTTAGAATACTAAAGTCAAAACCTGGATCTGTTAACTCTAGGGACAAAGCATATTTCCAGTCAATTCGCCCTTGCACTGCAAGAGTTGCTTGTCTATCAGAGAGATTCTCTAAATACTGCATCACCAGTATCATCGCCAACCGCCAAGGTGCTTGCGCTGGCTGACCGCGTTGCGGATAAAGTGCAGCGAAGTCTTCATCTTGATAAAAGACCCCAAGTTCATCACGCAAGCGCATATATAAATTACCTTTTGGAAATGCGGCCTTGGCTACACGTACCGTTTCATCGGGAATAGGAGGAATTTCTTCAGGATGTAAGCACATATACTGCCTCCACAGGTATTTCTTCTAGTTTATTGATTATTGAGGCAGCTAACTTAATTTTTTTCTTTCCGTGTATTACATGGGAAGGTAGAATTACCCTTCCCATGTAATACACGGTAAAATCGGCGTTTTTATGTTAAGTAATGTTTCGCCAACAGTATCCGGCTTTAACGAAAAGTGGTTTCCGAATAGAAGATATGATGAGTTCCCAAGTCATTGCGATCGCTGGTACTCAGCGAGGTGGCAAGGGAACCTTAGCAGCAATCTTGGCAACATTATCTCTAGCTTTAGATTCGGGATTAAACACCCAATACTTTACAGCCGGGGTGGACGTTTACCCCTTTAGTTGCAATCTGATTTCTGCTCTTAAATACCCTGAAAACGATGCAGACGGGGCAGATAAAATAGTCGCCCGTGACTTGCTTAAATTTCTTAAAGGCTTAGATGCAAGTGAACCTTACTCCCACAAAAACTTACTGTTAGTCATTGATGAGGCCATGCGCTTGCTGTCTTTACTTGATGAGAGCGATCGCACTTGGGCTATTCAATATCTGCTGAGTCGCTTCGCTAAGTGTGGCGGTACATTAATCATTGTGTTGCATGGCTCCAATTTAACTTCTGTGGTTGGTAAGGCCACAGCAGGACTAGCAGACACCTTTAAGCAATCAGTTAATTTCATTGGTTGTGTAGCTCAGTCTGTCAGCGCTGGTGGATTGCGAAAGATTAATGTTGCTAGCGGCGAATATTTCAAAGCCAACCCTAATAACTTTGCTGAACCTGTTAGCGGTGGCAATCTTGGCATGATTCCTAACTGGCTAAAGATAGAGTTACACCCAGGAAATGGTCAGCCAGATCCAGCAAGAACATTACTCAAATTCTTCCCAGAGTTGGTGCAGCATCACCAGCCAGCAGTTATGCCCAGAGGGGAGAAAATTGCACCAGATGACGCAGTTAATCAGCTTGAGTCTATTTTCTCCAAGCCTACCCAAGACGTTGAAATTGCAGAGCTAGAATTCGTCAGCATTTCTGAGGCGGATTTAGAGCAAATTTTAAACATTGTTACTTCAGCCGTGACAACACCAGTCAGTTTTGCCGCGATTAGAAATAGCCGAAAGTGGGGCGAGGATAAACCTAGTGTTCGCTATTTAAGGGGTGCGATTGCACAACTTATAGAATCCAAGCAATTGAACGGTAGTGAGAAGTTAGGGTTTACCGCTTTTTAATATTACTGCAATCTCAAAAAGCCTTTAATTTTCACTTAGTTCCAAGATATCAAGACATCAAAACCTTGAAATCCTAGTAATGGATTTACATCTATGCACCCAATTGAGTTTAAGAAAAAGTGGCAGTTAACTTACGACGAGCTTGCACTTGTTTTAGGTTATCAAAGTGATTACACCGTCCGTTCCTGGAACATGAATGGAAGGCACAAGCGCAAAGAAGTCAAAAAGTTGTCTATAGCAATCCTAAATGAGTTGTGAAAAAAATGAACCATACATAAATATCTTCGGAAAGTCAAAAACTTGATGATGAGTAACAAGTTCAAATAATCTCTTGACATGAGGAAATGATTTGCATAAGTGATAAAACTCTCGAATAAAGTTTTTAGCGTGCAACCAGATGTCCTCTACAGGATTTTGTGTTGGATCATTAGGTGCAAACAAGAGACAAGTAACTTTATATTCATCTTCATTTAAGCCTTGATTAATAGTATCTAAATAAGCTTTAAATTCATTGGAACGGTGATAACTAGCTCCATCCCAAATCAAGGCAACACGGCTTTTTGGGTAATGAGAAATTAAATATTCTACGAAAGCGATAGCATTACTAGAATCACCCTTTTTACAAGGCTTAATTAAAAACTCTTGTGTGTAATAATTTAGAGCGCCGAAATAGGTTTTTCGTTGTCGTTCATTGATAACTGGAACTTCAATCCGTTCCTTGGTGTTTCCCCAAATATAACCACAAATATCTCCCCATAATAGGTGACATTCGTCTTCAAAGAAAACTACGAGTTCCCCAGACACTATCTCCTGCTGGTGTGCCGTCAGCCACGCTGTTATTTCTAGTTTTTTTTTAGCAACTAAATCCGGGTCTTTACGGGGATTACTTTTTTGTGTCTTCTTCCAACTTATATTAGCCTGCTTCAATAAGTTATAGTAACTTTGATTCGACTCAAAAACTACATCAAAATTATCTGACAAATACTCTTTTAATTCTGACAAATGCCAGTAATTCTTCTGTTGGAGCCAGCTTAATAATATTTGTTTTTGTGCCGAATCAAGATAACTTTTTGAGCCTTTGTATCTCAGCCTCAGTCCTGCGACACCCTGTTCTACAAATATATACTTCCATTTATTTACAAAGCCTACAGACACTCCTAAAATATGTCCAATTGTTGAATGTTTATAGTTTTGCATCATCATTTGTACAGCTAGTGCCCGTTTTAGTTCTCTGGGGTCTGGGTTCGCCTGAATGAACTCTATTAACTCTTCCATCTGTACTGCCATGCACTATATCATTACTCCCATTGTTCACCATATCAACAACTGTGATTTTTCACAAATGATTTAGGATTGCTATATGTCGCTTGTCGTCTTCTTGATGAGAAGTGGTCAACTCAAGGGAAACTTGTAGATTCTTACCTTTGATTATTTGTATTATTGGGGCAAATATTACGTTAAGCCTGTTTGCCCCAATCGCTATATATTGCCCTTCATCTTCGATTTCTGTCAGTCCCCAAACGCTTTTCTATCCGTTGTAGCTTGACATTGCTATAGCCTGTACGTTGCCAGATAGATTGGAGATAATTATTGAAATCATTCGAGATTTTTACCGGAATAAATTGATTTAGTCCGAAGAACATTGACAAAGCAAATATTGTCGTAATTAGCCCCATCATTCCATATTGACTTAGTGGTTCAGAGCGATAAACCTCTTTCTCTATGGTGATGGGTTTGGGGGGAGGGCTGTTCTTCAACTCCTGAATAACCGTAGTCAAGTTTTTCGTGTGAATCAACAGGTCGTTCCAGTTCGACTTTAACTGTGATATTTCGGTCTTTAGCCCTTTGAACTCTAAGCTCTCTAATGTCGATGAGGACTTGGGCATATTCTTTAACTGCGTCAGTAAGGGAGTTAATTCTTGTCTCAAATTCTCGTTGCTCTGCTCGGAATCGTTCGAGAAGAGATTCTGATTCTTCAATTCCCCCGTCAGCATCTCGATTGTCACCATCGCTTTGCTCAGGAGTTGATTCTGAATTAAATTCGTTTGCGCCCATGCTTGTAACTCCGCCCTATCGCGTTCGCGTTCAGTTTTCTGTGATTGCTTAAAATTTTCAAACTCTCTATATAATCTGCCTAGTGCTATCTTGACTTCCCCCTGTTCACTGCTCTCTACGGAATCGGCAGTTTCAGAATGAGGATTGCTGTGATTGCCGTTGCTATTATTATTGTTGCTCATTAGTTTTCTTTTTACCCCGACGAGAAGTAGATACTGTTACCGATACTTGATCTGAAGTCGAAGTCAAAGAGGACTCAGCAACAACCAGAACCTCTGACTGCTGCAACCCCAAATAAACCCCAGCCTTTTCAAGCTCTGGTTTCGCCTGATCCAAAAATCCACTCACTAGCAGGTAATCTCCAAAGGGAAATCCATTCTCTTCAGTCGCAGCCGAGTAAGGTAGACCTTTTTCTGTCAACGTGTCAAAGGTCGAGTAGTCTAGCTCTGGCATTTCTATTTCTATGCCTTTCAATTCAGATATCGCTGCCGAGGTTTTGCTATTCTCCCAACGCTGAAAACCTGAACCTTTATCCCAGCAAAGATTTTTCACTACGACATAATCAGCTTTATCGCCACAGAACTCAGCCATAGTTTTTAAGCTAGTGATGACCGAATACCCAAGGTTAAGCACAGTCACTAACGTTACCCGATAACCTAAATCGCCTGCAATCTTGAATAGCCCAAACTTACTGATAATCTCCCTGGTTTTATTGCTTGATGCCCCCGGCATATCTACTATTATTGAATCCGGTGATTCCGCTTTAATTTCCGTAAAGAAGCGTTTCGCCTCTGCCACCTCTAGGAAGTTTAACAGCCTTACCCCTGAGCCAAAATTTTGATAGTACTCGTACAGTTCTGGATTCTCTGTATCTGCGTCATAAGCTAGATAATTAATTCCTTTATTGTGCATTACATCCAGTAGCAGGCGAGTAAAGGCAGTCTTACCTGTACCACCCTTGCCCCCCAGTATCATCACGATGCGTTTCATATTTCACTCCTATCAGTGATGTTGAATTGGGCAGAAGTCGTAGGTGTTGTTTTTTTGCGTTTCGTAGTTTGAGATGGTGAAGGTAAGGATAGTTCACTACTATCAGGTGGTGAACTATCTACCTCTACTGCTGGAACATCATTGTTAGTTGTGGTTGAAGAATCAGTTGATTCTGGCTCGGAGTCAGAATTAACTGATTCTTCAACCGCTTTATCTGATGATAAATTACTCGAACTATTCTCCGTTATTGTTGAAGCTTTTTTATGAAAAATCTTCAGACCACTGGCCGCTAGTTCTACCCCATGACCTTTAAACACATCAGAAACATCGTCATAAGAGTAGCCAGCATCTAACATATCTTGAATAGGTTTAGCCAAACTGAGGACTAAATC
>NZ_WBKM01000288.1 GCF_015714725.1 Nostoc sp. WHI | reverse complement strand
TTCTGTCAGCAGTGCAGGGGATATCAACGGCGATGGCTTTGATGACCTGATTATCGGGGCATTTCGTGCCGACCCCAACGGTGAGAATTATGCCGGGGAGAGCTACGTGGTCTTTGGCAGCAATAGTGGCTTTGATGCCCAACTCAACCTCTCTGACCTCAATGGCAGCAACGGCTTTGTGATTAACGGCATTGATGCGGGTGATAGTTCAGGCTATTCTGTCAGCAGTGCGGGGGATATCAACGGCGACGGCTTCGATGACCTGATTATCGGGGCAAGAAATGCCGACCCCAACGGCAATAATCTAGCCGGGGAGAGCTACGTGGTCTTTGGCAGCAATAGTGGCTTTGATGCCCAACTCAACCTCTCTGACCTCAATGGCAGCAACGGCTTTGTGATTAACGGCATTGATACGGGTGACTTCTCAGGGGGTTCTGTCAGCAGTGCAGGGGATATCAACGGCGATGGCTTTGATGACCTGATTATCGGGGCAGTTAATGCCGACCCCAACGGTGAGAATTATGCCGGGGAGAGCTACGTGGTCTTTGGCAGCAATAGTGGCTTTGATGCCCAACTCAACCTCTCTGACCTCAATGGCAGCAACGGCTTTGTGATTAACGGCATTGATAGCTATGACGGATCAGGCAGATCTGTCAGCAGTGCGGGGGATATCAACGGCGACGGCTTCGATGACCTGATTATTGGGGCAAATGGTGCCGACCCCAACGGTGAGAATTATGCCGGGGAGAGCTACGTGGTCTTTGGTTTTGCATCTTCCACACCTGCTAATAAACCTCCTGTTGCGGTTAATGACAGCGCTACCACCGACGAAGATACTGCTGTTAACATAGAGGTCTTAGCTAACGATCGCAACTCTCTAACGGTGTCGGCTGTCGATGGTAATACAATTGCTGTTGGCACTGCCATTACCCTGAGTTCTGGTGCTTTAGTTACCCTGAATGCTGATGGCAGTTTGACCTATGACCCCAATGCTTTATTTGAAAGTTTGGCTGTCGATGAAACAGCCACTGAGAGCTTTACATACACTATCAGCAATGGTAGCTTGACTAATACAGCCAGCGTCAACTTGACCATTAACGGAGTCAATGACGCACCTGTAGCAGTTAATGATAGTCTGACCACTGGTTTTAATACTCCCGTAACCATCCTTGCTAGTACTCTGCTGGCTAATGATACCGACATCGATAGCAATAACCTCAGCATTACTGCTGTAACTGGTGCAACCAACGGTACTGCTGTGTTGAATAATAACGGCACTGTGGGCAACTTGGCGGATGATTTCATTGTCTTTACCCCATTTAATGGCTTGAGTGGCAATGCCAACTTCAACTACACCATCAGCGATGGTAGCCTGACTAGTACTGCTAGAGTTGCGATCGCAGTTGGTGCTAACATCACTGGTACTAACCAAAATGATACTATTTCTGGCACTCCAGGGAATGATGCGATCGCTGGTGGCAATGGTAACGATAATATTTCCGGTGGTGCTGGCAATGATTCCCTTATCGGTGGTGCTGGCAATGATACTTTTGTCTTAGGTCTTGGCGATGGCAATGACACCATTACAGATTTTGCGGGAATCGGCATTGGTTCAAATCCATCAACAACGGTGATTAGCCAATTGGATACTTTGCAATTTATTGGTAGTGGTTTAACTGCCCGAAATCTGCAATTAACTCAAAACGGTAATAACTTAGAAGTCACCTTTTTGGATGTGGATTCTCCCGAAGTTACTCTGCAAAACTTCCAATTAGAAAACCTGGAGAACTTAGCAGCAAATGGTTCACGACCTGCTATTGGCAATATTCTGTTTGATGGACAGACTAATGTAACTGACAGATTTGATGTCTTCAATGCCAATTCTACTCAAACGAATCTGTTTAACAAGAACACCGTCACCTTCCTCAATGACCTTAACAATAATGTTGCGGGTTTTAACAACTCCAATGATGTAATTAATGGTCAAGGGGGTAACGATATCATTAATGGTAATAGTGGCAATGACCTGTTGCGGGGTGGTGAGGGCGATGATGTTCTCATTGGTTCTGAAGGGAATGATACTCTTGTGGGTGGCAATGGCAATGATGTTCTCGTTGGTGGTGTAGGTGCTGACTTTTTCCTTTACAACACTAATGCTGAGTTTTCTGCTGCTGCTGTTGGGATTGATGCTATTACTGACTTCAACAGTTCTGAAGGTGACAAGATTTTACTGGATAAGACTACCTTTGGTGCAATTACTTCTGCTGCCGGAACTGGTTTTAGTAATGCTAATGATTTCCAAATCACGAATTCTGCGGGGAGTAGCACGGCGACAATTGTCTACGATTCTGTGAGTGGACAGTTATTTTACAACCAAAATGGTAGTGCTGGTCTATTTGCAACTTTAACTGGTGCGCCAACTCTTACGGCATCAGATTTTCTGTTGCTTGCATAGTTTGTCATAAAGAGCTTCGGGAGCAGGGCGCTATTTGCTGGGGGAGAGACTGAGACAGAGAAGCTCTCTGTACTCCGCCCCAGTCTGAGCGTCCTTCCAGGACGGGGCTTGCACCCATGTTCCTCCCTTCATTCCACGCAGGGGGAAACGGCTTGCTCCCCCCGCCTCTTCCGGTCACACAAAATATCGAGCTAACAATTTTGTGGTTGGTTAATCTTTATTAGCGCTGTGCCATCATTAAGCGCATCACCTAGAGAGACATCCCTTTACTCTGTCTTCTTTCTTGTTGGGTATCCGCCGAGATACCCGCAAAATGGGACACGTTGTAAAGTTCTGTAACGTATATCAAGCAAAACCCTTGATATACGGTTGTTTCAATACCAAACTTTACTTGACTCATGTCTACCGGGGAATAAGAATTCTTTTTTGCGATCGGGGTTGTAATCTTCAAGCTATTGCCGCAGGGTTGGGTGTACTTCAATCTCCCTAGTTTGCTTCTTACCCAATTTTTATTCATCCGCATTCTTCAACATTCCCGTCAACAATTCCGACATCTCCCACAGGTCTTTATTCCGGTTATCGTCATAAATCATCAGCGTTCGCGGATCAGCATGACGGCTCAATTTCTGCACCTTTCTGATATTCCCATCGGTGGCATCAAGCGCCGCCGTAATTGCCGAGTGCCTGACCCTGTGCGGTGACATGGTTTTTTTGACTCCCACTGCCTTAAAACTAGCAGATACAATTTTATAGATGGCATCCGTAGTCAATCTATGCCCTTCATTATGAAAATCCAATGCCGTAAATATCGGTAAATTGCCATTCAAATCCCCCCGCGCTATCAACCAATCAGCCAGAGCATGAGCCACATCCTTAGACATATCCAAATATTCTTCATTCGTCCCCTTACCCTTCCCCAAAACTCTCAACTTGCGACCATAAAAATCAAAGTCGCCCACATTAAGATGGCATACCTCCTGGCGACGCAACGCTAAACCCCACAGCACCAAAAAAATCGCATAGTTGCGTTTACCAATCAAAGTTTCCCTATCAAACTGCTGAATCACGAGTGCTATCGCTTTGCTATCAACACCCCGCGTATCCCGATAAGCCTTGACCTTCTCCCCTGAAACATCTTCCAGGGAATAGTTGCACACTCCCAACTTTCGCCCCATCTTCGCTAACGACTTAATCGCCGCCAACCGCCGATTGATGGTTGCCTCCCGCAGCCCAGATTTAATCAACATCGCCTTATATTTCAGCACCACCATCACCGCCTGCTCTCGCTGCAAGTGCAGAAACTCCAGCACACTATCACCAGTCGGCGGTAATAAAGTCATCTTTACAAAAAAATCCTTCAAATCCTTTTCATAAGCCCTTTTGGTATTGGGGTTGCGCTTATCTGCCAACAGCTGCGCCAACACATCTGGGTCTTTGTCAAGTTGCGCGTCAAAATATCTGGCGATCGGGGCATCTAAACACGCCTCCAACTCAACTTTAACTAGCTCCCCAAATATTGGCTCGTTAGGCATAAGTGCTTACTGCTTCGTTATTGATAATGTAAGTTTCCAATAACGACCATCATACGGCACTCACCAGGGGCATCAATCAAAATATTCCGTAAGGAGCAAAATACTTCTTGCGGAAGTTGGTAGGTGTCAATTGGTAATGCTATGTCTGTAATTTCCTGTTTTGATATCAAAATTGATATCACAGTGTTCTATCAAAGCCTTAACCTTCATCAGCAGATTGCAAGACAATTGCATACAACTTTTGGCTAACCCGAAAGTCAGCAATAGCAATTAACTGATCAATCAATGGTTTAATAGCTGGAATTAGCCCTTGTTTTTTGGCTTGTAGCAAGACTCCCAACAGACCCGTTACATTTAGTCCATAACTTGTAGCAACTGCTCGTCCTCGGCGTTCATCCATTAATAGCAAGTCAGCTTTTAGTTCTAAAGATAAAATAATTGCTTCGGCTTCTCCTAAGTCAATATTGTTCTGATTTTCCTGAATTTCTGTAACTTGTTGAGAATTAACAACAGTTATCGCCTGAATCCAAGATAGCTGTTGTACTTCTACTGCGCCAGGGACAACTTTATCTACACCTACCATCTCGTTATAAACGGCTTGGGGAATGATAACGCGACTGTACAACTGACGCAGTAAATCTAACTGACCAATCGCTGCCAAGTTTGTGATCGGTGATGTGTCGCTAACTATAATCACAACAAGCCCATTGATTGCAGTGTCCGCACATCGGATTGGAAATCTTCTACATCATAGTTGATGTGTAAACCGCGTTTAGCCAGTTCATGCTGGAATTCAAGTACTGTGATTCCTGTCCAGGCTCGGACTTTGCCACTGCTAATTTTACTTTGCTGATAAAGCAAGATGGCAATTTCTAATTTCAGTTCATCCTCAGTCATGTTTGATGCTCGGAGGATGTCATCGGGAATTATGACGCTCATAAGGGAAAACTCCAATTCATAGTTTATTCTAATTCTTCTGTCATGCTGGGCAATAAAATTTATTATACCTTTATAGTATTAGACCTTTATAATTTAAAGCAATTATACCTTAATGAGCTTATAGGTTTAGTAATCCTTTGAGGTCTTCAGCATTCTTAACTTGGCTCCAGTCAACCTCACAAGAAAGCAATAGTTCTATTGCAACACCAATTAGGTGTTGAGGGTAAACCCGCTCACCAGGGGGAACTGCTTCTGTGTTGTTGTCCCGCACTGTTCGGGCTGTATCCGTTAACCAGTCATGCTGTGTGCGAGTAATTTTAATATTGATCGTCACGGGCTTTTCCTTAACCACTGCTGAAGAAGTTGGTGATGCAGTAGGCGCTTCTAATGCTGACTTTGGGGCTGGTGATGTTATAGGCATTTTCTCAAGTACTGGGGAAGTTGGTTCTACTTCGGCGGCAGGAGAGGTAATCTCTGGCTCTGATTGGCTCTTAATTCCAGAAAACTGGCTTAATTTCATGCCAGACATTTTCTTTTTTGTCATTTCGTCCCCCAATGTTTGATGTATTCTTTAGCCAAAGATTGGTAAGCTCTAGCACCACTGGACTTGGGGGCGTAAGTGCTAACTGGTTGTTGCGCTGCGATGGATTCAGCAACAGCTATGTTATCAGGGATAGTTGTGTGTAAGAGTCGATAACCTAACTCCACTGCTGCCTCAATTAGCAAATCGTCAGCCTCTTTAGTCAGAACTAACCGGGGCTTATATCGAGTTCTGACAACATCAATGGGAATATCTGCCTTTTCCCCTCGAATTAGTTCTACAGCTTCCGAAAGTCCTTTTAGGGAAGCAGGTTCGTTCATTGTGGGAATAAGAATGCGCGAACTGCTAAGGATGGCTTGCACTGATGCTACCGACAGTCCAGGGGGACAGTCCATTAAGACTACATCAAACCCAGAAAGTCGTGACAGTGCTGGAACAAACAAGTTATCCTCCGATGTCAGGCGAAACATACCTATGTCACCTGGAATCAGACAAAGGTGTTTTACTTGGGTCTGTTTGGGTGCGATCGCTTCTTTACTGGTTAGCCAGTCAAGGGTTGTTGGCTCAGTACCATCCATGCCTAGACCGAACGAGAGAGTACGCTGTCCATCTAAATCAATCAGCAGGGTTTGGCGTTTGGGAGATGCTAGAAATGCCCCTAAGTTCAGGGCAGTAGAGCTTTTACCTGTCCCGCCTTTAAAGTTGAATACACTGATAACAATCATTTGTTAAAAAACTAAAGCGTTAATCAGTGTATACCATAAAGGTCTAATACTTTAATATCTCTATACATTTAAACATATCTTGACTTTAATTATGTTGGGGCGATCGCCTTTTATAGTATCTATAAAGGTCTAATAGTTTAATACATTTATTCTTTATACTTGCGGACGACTCTTCAAGAATGTAGAAGCAAGCTCCTTTGACTGACTAATACCATGAAGGTCTAATAGTTTAATCGCATCCGCGTCTTACATCAGTAAATGCGCCGAATGTTTGCTGCACCATGCACAATTCCTAGCACTGCACCGATGTAAAGCCCAATATGAACTCCCCAAACCAATATAAACTTAGGAACTTCTACTGGCTCAACGACTGGCGTAATCTGATCGACAAAGAAGGAAAACTGAAAATAATAAAATATGAATCCTGTAATCGGAGCAAGCACAATTGCCCAAGTAATCGGATACTTTGCCCTGTTCAGTAATTGGCGATAAGACAAAGGTAACTTTCGTCTCTGATTAATCAGTAAAAATATACCGTAGCTAAAAAAACCAGCGAAAAAGCCTGCCTCAAATCCAACTGCACTTACTTGCCAGCGAAAACTAGAATCATAGGAGACATTTTTGAAGTAATAAAAGTAAGCAGGTGAGAGAGTACAGGTAATTTGATCGTTAACGATACCAAACCCAGCACCGATTAAACCAGACATGATTAAAAAGAAGTATTCCTTAAATTTTGTAGGTTTGGTTGGATTACGCCAGTAGTCTAACCCTACAACCAAACCCATCAGCAAAAACAAAATTAGCAGTCGATACTGGTATGGAATACTTTGCATGTCTTCAATTGTTTTATGTGTGATTCACGAACATAATGTCAACAGTTACGTTGGCGATAAGCCTTATTGTTGGGCTAGATATAGCGGCGGTGTATTAGGGATTCTCGTCCCAAAACAGGCAAAATGTACGTTTTCAACGCCAACAGCATCTTTGGTTGACAGTATGAAAGTTAGGGTTAGGTTTAGACATGATGTCCTCTTTGTAATCTATAAAACATTGATTGATAGTACTAAGATATTTGTAAAATTCCTGATCAGCAATATTAAAAGCTAAATTTATAGATAGTTAATTACTGAGATAAAAATATAGTCAAATATCAGCCAATACTTCGCAAAAGTCTTACACAGCATTACCTACCAAAAACACTTGTGGTCAGCCATCTACGGTTTTGAGCCAGAAGCGTTTCTTAATTTTTGATTGATGCTGACGGAGATTCCACGTTGTTAGTCATTCGTGTAATCGATGCCTCAAAGTCTTCTAGATTCATTGATGTCTATAGCGTTCGCCTAACACTACCTCAGATGGTAGTGAGCCACGCTCATTTGATTGTTACCTCGCAAGATCCACTACCGCCAGAAAAATACCCCCAGAATATGGGGGCGATTGATGTGGTTGATGTGCCTAAAAGGACACAATCGAATAATGAGAGTTCGCTATAAGGATTTCTGTATATATACCCATCTTACAATGAGCTATCGGTGGATGTCTCCGGTGATCACTGACTCTTCAAAATCGCTTCACAACAACTTTTCAATAACTGGGCTTTTACACCGTTAACCATTGCTTACTCCCCGCAGGGAGGCGATAGCTTTTTCAAATTCTCAATCCGACAGCACCCCCGCTTCCATAGCTGTCTTTGGTTTTTATCTACAGGATGGTAATAAGCCCAAATACTTCCATCTGGTGCTGAATATAAAGAGATAATAAAAACCTTTTGTGTACCAAAGTTACCTGTACTTACCTCAATTTTTTCTTTGACAGTAAAAGTCTGTCCTGAACTATTAGTTGCTGTTGATAATCTTTTATAGGCTGGTTTTTTCGCTATTTGCGGTTGCTCTGTTTCTATCTCGGATTGCTCATGTTCACCAGAGGTATTTTCAATATTTGCAGTTGATGATGAATTAACTGGTGCTGTCTCTAAGATTTGGGGTACATCTGACTGTTCATTATCTACTTTTATTGTTTGAGATATAGCATCATCAGTCAGGACAGGACTACTGTTTAATTCTGAAACTTCAATACTTTGACTCTGGTTATTATTTACTTCTAATTCCGACTCAACTGGCTGATTTTCTGTTGGTACGCTAGTTGATGCTGATTCAGATTGTGCAGGATTATTATCGTCTGTGGCGTTATCTTTTTGCTTGACTATACGTAAAATAGCTGGCGGGAGCTGCGCGGCATCTGATGGTGATCTATTAGTTTTGGTGGATTTACGTTTAGGCATAATAAATTATTGCGGTAATGCACTCTTAAACGTTGATTAAATTAGCTATTAAGAAAGAATAACTACACTTTTTTTGTCAGGTTAGCTCTCGGTTAGCTCTCAGTTAGCTCGGTAGTATCAACCTGTTGTATCGGTTGAGATATCTTCAGTTGAAGATTGCTCACGATCTGGAAATTTAATGCACTCGCCTGATTGAATTACTAAGCTAGTCCCGACACGTCGCACATTAAAATTCCAGAATTTCTTAATCGAATTTGATGGTAAAAATCCGATTAGTCTTAGTTGGAAATCTTTAGGTGGCTCAAGGTCTCTCTGAGGTTTTCGGTGAATTTTAACTTCTACTATCCCAAGTTCATAGTCTTGATATACAACTAATCCTTGTACAGAAAAGTTATCAGCTACTAATTGCAATTCGGTTTTTACTGAGTCGGTATATTCTTTTTCGTTGCGAACATTTATCAAAGTCACCCTTAGTTCGGTCGGAGAATCTTTGAATGGTGTTCTGGGGTAAACAGTCCAGAGGTATTCAAGTGATAAATCAAGTTGAGATTGTTGAACTAATTTCGATGCTCTCTTAGCAAGGTTTGTCTCAAGCATTACACCGTCAGCAGTTATTAGTTGCCCTTGATAAATAAGCGACTCACTGGGTACATACTTTCCCCAAAGCCGACCAATTGCACGATATTCTAGTGGCTCTGTCGGTCTTAACTGGTGATTATTAACTAATAACTGCTGTGTATCGTTCGTAATTGTCATGCGGACAAAGTTAAAATCTGTAATTTTTTGAATTGCTTTTATGATTGTAAACTGCGGCTCCCACTAAGATATTCTTCTTTCAATCTACTCCAAAAGCCTTAAGTATCTTTAATGGCAGTTTATACCCAAAGATGAACAAATGCCTTAGCATCCCCGCTCTTCCTTTCATTGAACATGAATGCTTGAGACACATCTATTAACTTGCGCCAGCTTCAGCCGCCGCTACATCTGGTTTAGGCTCTTTCGCCTTCTTTTCAAAGATTTGAACCCCAGCATCAACTACCTCAAACCCGTTCTCTGTGCGTTGGCCAAGCTTCCCCGATACAGCCCCAGCCCAGTCTGCGAATTCTGAGGCGCTAGTCTCAGCCTTCCGCCAGCTTTTGGCATTAACTTGAGCAGTGAAAACTATACCGTTCTGATCGGTCAACTCGATTGCAACTTTTTTATTCTCAAGAGGTGTAGCTGTTGGTAGTGAGCCGCTAAATTTTATTGTCACTTCGCTTTTGACTTCCATACCTTACCCCTGGCTCATCATCAATTAAAATTCTTCGCTCTCTTATTTATCTTGGATTAGGTTGACCACAAGATGCGCGATCGCTTGACTATCGTAGTTGATCACTTTGAAAGTGAACGTTGAGCATTCGACTTGAAACAGAATCAAGACTCAACATTAAAAAAACAAAATCCACAAAAAAATTTACCCCTGTTTTTGACCCTTTTTTTGTCTATCTAATTGATAATTACTCTCAAGATAAACCGCGCAAACTGTGATTATTGACACATTTATCAAGAAATATTACAGTTTTAGCACTGGTTCCTTGATTTGGCTAAATTCGTGCGTCTAACAGAAAATCTCGACAAAACATCCATTTTCCCAATGATCACCAACTACATTCAACATCTCCCAATATCTAGACAATATCTCCCAATTCTCCAATTTTTTCTTACCTTTTTACACCTTTTACATCATCCAGTAACGGAATTCTCATTAGCTCAAAAATTCCCAATAAATCCGAACAGTTCCCAATACTTATAAGAAGTCTCCCATTTGCTCCCAATAATTGGTCAATTACCCTGAAAATCGCTTAAAAGCGGAGTAAGCTCTGTAATCCATCTTTTTTTGACGCACAGTACGCCATCTTTGGCGGAAAGTTTTTGACAGCCAAAATTTAAAAGCAGAAGCATAAGCAACAGTCATCAAAAAATACTACGGAATAACTACATAAGCACGACAAAAGCCCCCGATGAGTTCACCCCTCTGAAAACTGCGGCGATTCTTCTCTAGTTCTTCGCTATTTGTTGTGCGACTCAATAACCAGTGAATATTATCATGCCCAATTTGCAGCATCTTCTCGTATTGAATCAAGTTGCTCCTCAGTAACCCACTGTGTTGTACAAGACATTGTTTTCACTGAAGTAACATAAGGGGTGATTACGGGGTGTTTCAGGGGTGTTTGAGGAGAAAAATTAGAAACCGGATAAAAAACCCAAAACGTATTACAGGGGTGATTACGGGGTGATTACGGGGGGTAAGAGGGGTGTTTGAGGAAATGTCCAAGGCAATTGATTGCTCACGAGCTTTTTCTCAACTACTACTCAACACCAAACAGCTTGTTAATCTGTTTCATTTCCGATGACAGTTCTAAATCCATCAACCCGTCAGTGTCCTCATCCCAGATTTGGTCATCCGAGGTAGGCACCAGTTTGACATCATCTGCGCTGTTGCTAACTTCAGCGTTGTTCACAACCACAGCAGTTTTGACATGAGATTCTAAAAAAACCTCACGAATCAAAGCTGCTTGTGCAACAAAATTGTTTAATTGACCAAATTGCCTTCTGCCTCAGTTCTTCACCATCGACAGAATCAGCAGATATGGTGAAAGGCAACCAATGTTCCTTGAGGGTCAACATCACTATTTTAGGTAAGTTGCCTAAATCAAAGGGAGAAGATAGCAGATAATTAATTATCTGTCCGTCGATAGTACCTACTGATCGCTTAATTGAAAGAATTACTTGTTGTCTCTGTTTCATTTTTTTTCATGCAAAAGTTTGCGTGGATTAATCACAGCAGCGTCAACTTCGCTTTTTCACTTTGCAGAATCAAAATGCAGAACTGAATTAAAGTCTAACCGATTTCTTTTCCTTTACAAACTCAATTATAATCACCGCTAAGTCTATGTATTTAGTGGGCTTTAAATTGCTAAATTGTATACCAAACTACAATTTCTCTACGACTGTTCTACGAATAGTCTACGACTGTTCTAGGACTGCTCTACGACTGGTTTAGGGAATCGCTTTCAGTAATCGCTCGTTTCTCTACGACTGGTCTACGACTGTTCTAGGACTGCTCTACGACTGTCGTAGGGAAATTGCTCTCAACAATTTTTCGCTCAAACCAAAAATGCGCCAAATCTGCCTGTAAACCTTACACAGCAAGCTTTTCGGCAGCCGATAGCCGACTACCACAAAAATAATGTGCCTTGGGTGTACCATGTTGGTGGTGTACTCATTACACTTCCGCGCCCTGCGGGTGGTCGGAGACCATTCCTCGCTTCGCTTGGAACACAGAAGTTTCGTTCGCCCTCTGGGGTTTTTGCACTCCCTTTGACTTTCTTTTTAAAAATCAATGGTGGCTTTAGCAATCTTGCGCGTTGAGAAATTAAAATCTTTCGGCAACGTTGGCGGTAGTGAAAAACATACTGCCCGTTTACAAGATACCCCAAATGCCGACACCACTAAAAAAATATCCGGCTGATTGGCATGGAGGATGGCACACCACTTGAAGTTTTGGTAAAAACTAAGATAGCCAGCACCACAAAACACAAACCCCGCAAAGATGCCGTGCTATGTAGCGATATATTTTTATCGGCATCACCAGAATATTTTCGTCCTCATGACCCATCAAAAGCCGGTGAGTGGGATGATGACCGGATGGTAGATTTCGCCTCTGCTTCCAGGGCTTGGCTAATCAATAACTATGGTGATAAGTGCGTCAGAGCAGAATTGCATTTGGATGAAGCTACTCCCCACATTCATGCTTATGTTGTTCCACTCAACGACAAAACTAAGCACTTAAGCCACAAAGAAATGTTTGGGGGTAATGGTGGTGCTGCCAGCATTAAGTTATCGAAACTCCAAGATAGCTATGCTGCTGCACTTGCTCCTTTGGGCATTGAACGGGGGGTTAAGGGCAGTAAGGCAACCCACACCAAAGTAAAGGAATATTACCAAGCGGTTAATAGCGAACCTCTCCTATTGGAACTCGACCGACTTGCACCCCGCCCTGACGAGACGGCACAGCAATTATATGAACGCATCAAGGCTGATAGAGCCATTCAGGATATTAATCATCAACTGGCTGACCGCAGACTGTCACTTTCGCAATCCCACCGCGCCGAACTAAAATCTTTCGCCTCCGACAAGTTGCGGCAACAGCTTGAGCAACGTGTTTTGGAGTTAGAAGCAGAAAACTTTCAATGGCGGCAGCAGACCAATCAACTGCGGGACTTGCCACTTGTTGATGTGGCTTGGGAGTTGGGGCTACACCATGATCTTGGAAAATGGAAGGGTCACGGACACATCATTAATATAGATGGC
>NZ_WBKM01000179.1 GCF_015714725.1 Nostoc sp. WHI | reverse complement strand
CCATAATCAAGAAAAGTGGTGTCTCCAACACACAGCACTACATCGTATTCTGCAACAGTTTCCGCCGTCATTTGACAGTGCGGTTCGATTAGTCTTAAAAATTCCACTTTGGGGTTTGCAAAAACTCATAAGCCCTTTTGAGTACAGTTCCTCCGTTGAAGATTTCTGACAGCCCTTTGCCAAATCCTTGACTTCAAGCAAAACCAATTGACATTGCACGTTCATTCAATCGGCGATCGCCTAACTCACAAGTCGCAAAATTTTTCTCCCACCAGTCCAACATGATTTGTCGCCTCTGATACCACGCTTGGCTTATTTTACTGCAAACCTTCTAATTTGCCCTAAATCCTTTGTGAGCAAGCTTTTCAAGACTTAACGGGAAAAGTCAGATTGCGGAACCGCATGAGTTCGTAAAATGTGGGATACTCACGCCGCAACACTTTGATTACTACTGGCATTTTGTCTAATTCTCTAATGGCACGATGCACTAGGGTTTTAGAGTCGGAATAAATTAGCTCATTTATTTGATAACCAGTTAGTAGCACCATAGTTTTTTCCGCACAAGGTTAATTTTTATTACTTACACTAATTGTTCCCATTAATATAAGTGTGTGAACATTTTGGAGGAAAATTTTACAACATATGTACATGCAAAGCTCCAACAACTGAAACGTCCCGCCATTTCTATGTCGTTGGTCTAGTTTCTGGTGGCGATCGCTTGTGACAGTTGCGTAAGTCCTGTGCTGTATTAGTAATTGACTAAAAAATCATAAAAAAAGACGTATTTTTGTGTATGCTTTGTGACCAAGTGCCTTAGCAATACCTTTTTGGGAGCAAATATGGAACGCGCCATTTCTGCATTGGGAATCTTAGTTTTTCTGAGCATATCCTACGCCTTCTCTGTAAATCGTCGTGCAGTGCGTTGGCGAATAGTGGCGTGGGGTTTGGGATTAGAATTTGCATTTGCACTAATGATTCTTAAAACTCCTTGGGGTTTAAATGTGTTTAAATCTCTGGGAGATATTGTCAGCCAATTTTTAGGATTTTCTGATGTAGGTGCCAAATTTGTCTTTGGAGAAAATTTTAAGGATCATTTCTTTGCGTTCCAAGTGCTGCCCACAATTATCTTTTTCTCTGCCTTTATCAACATCTTATATTACTACGGCATTTTACAGCGAGTGGTAAATGTAATCGCGTGGGTAATGATGAAGACGATGAAAACATCGGGTTCTGAATCTTTATCCTGTGCAGGTAACATCTTTTTGGGACCAACAGAGTCGGCGTTGATGGTTAAACCTTATATAGCGAATATGACGCAATCGGAACTTCATGCCGTGATGACGGGTGGTTTTGCCACAATTGCGGGTGGAGTACTAGGAGCATATCTTTCCTTTGGCATACCAGCAGAACACCTAATTGCTGCTTTCTTTATGACTGCCCCCACATCGTTGGTAGTATCAAAATTGCTGTACCCAGAAACAGAAGTATCAGAGACGGCTGGTAAGGCAAAAACGGATGTAGAAACCAATTATGTAAATGTAATTGATGCCGCTACTACCGGAGCAATTGACGGCGTGAAGCTAGCAGTTAACGTTGGGGTGATGATTATCGCCTTTTTGGGATTATTAGCTGCTCTAAATGCGCTGCTGGGATGGTTGGGGGCATTTGTGGGCTTACAGCAACTATCATTACAATGGATTTTGTCTTTTTTCATGGCTCCCGTAGCGTGGCTAATGGGTGTACCTTGGGCTGATTGTCGGCAAGTGGGTGCTTTATTGGGTACAAAGACAATTTTCAATGAGTTTATTGCTTTTTTAGATTTAAAGGCGCTAATTGAAAGTGGTAAAATTTCCCAACGCGCAGTAATTATCGCGACTTACGCATTATGTAATTTTGCAAATATAGGTTCAATTGGCATTACCATTGGCGGCATTACTGGGATGGCATCTAATCGCCAGCATGATTTAGCTCGCATGGGTGTCAGGGCAATGATTGGCGGATCGTTAGCGGGATTTATTACCGCTTGTATTGCTGGGATGTTGATTTGAAGGAGACAAGAGGAAGATCATATTCTGATTCTTCCTTGTCGAGATAATTAGCGATCGCTGAAGTTCGCTGAGGTCTTTATCGGATAGGGGACATAAATTTTATCATAGATTTGTCGAGTCTTTACAAAGACGGGATATTTGATTTACCTGAAAATAGCTGTAATTGTTTGCATAGACACCTACACCTGAAACCAAGCAGTCAAAGCCACCGCCAAAGCATCCGCAGCATCATCCGGCTTGGGAATCTCATCCAAATCTAACTCCCGTGCCACCGCGTCTTGCACTTCAGACTTATCCGCATTGCCATACCCTGTTAAAGCTTGTTTAATTTGAGCAGGTGTAAACTCTACATAAGGAAGACGACGCTGCCCCAACACTAAAATTAGTACACCCCGCGCCTGTGCAACGAGGATAGTACTTGACATACGATAAAAGAATAGTTTTTCGATCGCTACTAAATCTGGCTGAAATTCCTCCATCAGAGTGTGTAAATCATCAAACAAGGTACATAGGCGCTGTCCCATTTCTACATCTGCTGACGTTTTAATCACTCCAAAATCCAGCATATTTACTGTAGTCTCTTGCACCTTATTGGGAATTTGTGTGCAGTTAATTAACCCGAATCCTAAAATTGCTAGTCCTGGATCTAACCCTAAAATTCGTTTTTCCATTAAATTCACTTTTACCAAGCCAGGGTATTGTTTAAGTAGGAATACTGGCAATCTTGACGACTTGCTCTTAGTCTAATGGAATTGACAAATATAATAGTTTCACGCCTGGTGTTTTAAACCAAGTGGTGTAAATTTTCTGTTAATTATTGTTTGTAGCACTGCTCCGAATTAGGTATGTCAAATGGTTTTCTAAGACAAGCCCTCAAAGCCTTGCAAAAACAGTCGCGCTCTCGTACTTCCTATCGGGTTAACCAGTGGTTCAAATGGTTATCCCCTGGACTATCGGTAAAACGTTGGTTGTTGATTAGTATTGGCGGTGTACTGCTGGCGAGTTTAGGGTTAGCTATTTGGATTAAGCTGACCCCAATTTTTTGGATGATTGAGTTGGTTAGGGGTTTCCTGGGAGTAATCACCAACATCTTACCCAACTATATCAGTGGCCCTTTGGTACTGCTTGGCGGCTTGCTGTTAGTGCTTTGGGGGCAAACTCGCACCGTAGGCTCAATTACTAAGGTACTAAGAGCAGACGGTGGAGAGGAACTTATTGACGTCTTAATGGCGCATCGTCGATTGTACCGAGGGCCGAAAATAGTGGTGATTGGTGGTGGTACGGGACTTTCTACGTTATTGAGAGGGCTAAAAACTTACAGCGCTAATATTACTGCTATTGTCACCGTAGCCGATGATGGTGGCTCTTCTGGGCGGTTGCGCCAAGAATTTGGAGTGCTACCACCAGGGGATATTCGTAATTGTTTGGCAGCACTAGCAGATGAAGAAAAGTTATTAACAGAATTGTTTCAATATCGCTTTCGGGCTGGAGATGGATTGACAGGTCATAGTTTTGGCAATTTGTTTTTAACGGCAATGAGTGATATTACTGGAGATTTAGAACAAGCAGTTGCAGCCAGTTCTAAAGTCTTAGCAGTGCGGGGACAAGTACTACCATCAACTCTCAGTGATGTTCGCCTTTGGGCAGAATTAACCGATGGTCGCCGCATTCATGGAGAGTCTAGTATTCCCAAAGCTGGCGGAAAAATTGTCAAAATTGGCTGCATTCCAGCTAATCCCCCGGCGGTGCCAGCAGCAATTAAAGCGCTTAAAGAAGCTGACTACATTATTATTGGACCAGGTAGCCTTTATACGAGTCTGATTCCGAATTTATTAGTACCAGAAATAACCGATGCGATCGCTCAGTCAAATGCCCCCCGGATCTATATCTGCAATATAATGACTCAACCAGGAGAAACAGAAGGATATAGTGTTGCCGATCACATCAGAGCAATTGATGCTGCTTGTGGGCAAAGACGGCTATTTGATGCTGTGCTGATACACAAAAAATCTCCCTCGGAGCAATCACTCATCCGCTACGCTCAACAAAATTCCCATCCCGTTTTCTTGGATAGAGAAGCCGTAACTCAGCTAGGACGACGGATTGTTCCAGCTAATGTTTTGTATGAAGATGAAACGGGTTTTGTGCGTCACAATCCCCAGAAACTAGCACGAGTGTTATTGCGGTGGTACGGTAAAGGTCATCATGATAAATAAGCATCCTTTGTCATTTGTTTAGACTAATAACTAATGACCAAGGACTAAATTATGAAAATTTTTCTTGCAGATACAGAGGCGACCCTACGCTTAGGTATTACTCTCGGTGAATCCCTGACCCCCAGCAGTGTAATTTTACTAAAAGGTGATTTAGGCGCTGGTAAAACTACTCTAGTTCAAGGCATTGGCAAAGGTTTAGGAATTACTGAACCCATTGTCAGTCCCACTTTCACTTTGATTAATGAGTACACGGAAGGACGGCTCCCCCTTTACCACCTGGATTTATATCGCTTAGAACCACAAGAAGTTGCAGCCCTGAATTTAGAAAGTTACTGGGAAGGTGTTGAAGTCATACCAGGAATTGTGGCTGTTGAATGGGCAGAACGATTGCCCTACAAGCCAGATAGTTATTTAAGCCTGAATTTGACTTATGAGCATGGGGGCACTCGTCAAGTCGAACTTATACCATTCAATTGTGTCATTGCCCCTATTTAAGCTGATCTTCAAAGTAAAATACAAGGAATTTAACTTCTTTGATCACAACACTAGAAAATTTCTGCAAATAGTCGAGGAAGGACTCTACACTCGTTCTATCTGCCACTACCACGCTCACCACTGTCAGTTAGTAACATTGTTATCTCAATCAAAAATAAACGAAAGAATTATTCAACAGCAGATATATTGAAATAAGATTCAGTTAAAGCCAAAAGGTGAGGGGATCTTATCCGAATAGTATTGAACCTACAATGATTCTTAACTGAACGGTATTTATATATTCAAGATTGTCATCTACTAATGTTATTGCTGTAATAATTCAGCTAAAAAACTGATTTGAATGGCGGTTAATCAAGCAAATGTAACCTGTTATTGGGTTAAATGAGAGTTTTTACAGAAGTTAATCAGCTCAGTTAAAGCAGATTAGTTCTTTACTGTCATTCAAAGAAGTAATCTGGATTATTTAGCAGCGAAAGTTAGTAGAGAAAAGTTAAACAACAATCAAGTTCTGTATAAGTCATTTAGCTTTCCTTACACTTAGTATTCCCAAGTTAGGTTCACAATGTCTACATAAAATAAATTAATTTATGTATGCTTTTTGAAATTAATTTAAAAAACTTTAGCTAGCAAGAAATTATTATATTGACATCTGTAATTAGCTCTATTATCAATAGAAATTTAAATAACTATTTTCGTATTTCTACATAAAAATGTCGTAGAAATACGAAATATCACAAAATATATAATTATGATGTCCGCCAAATCACCCATAATAAACAGTTTGTAGTGGGGACTTCAGTCCCTAAAGCCGGGACTTTAGTCCCGACCCAATACGTTTCGGTTAAGGCAAGAGACGCGATAAATCGCCGTCAGGACGAAAGATTGATTATTGTAGAGACGACGATTTATCGCGTCTTACCGACCTAGAATTTTCATCAAAAAACCTTAACCGAACCCTATTGAGTCCCGACCCTTCTGTGGACGGAGACGCAACGCGAAGGGAGAAGATCGCGCTAACTCACTACGAACGAACGTTTTTTATTCGGCTTGCGTAACTTAAAGAAATATTTACTATAAAAAAGTTAAAGCTTGTCCCCGCACTTGCGTATTTACTTGGCCTTTGTCATAAACAATCTCACCACCGACAATGGTGGTTACAGCCCAGCCTGTGAGGTTCCAGCCTTCAAAGGGACTCCAACCGCACTTGGTTAAAAGTTCCTCGCGTCGGACTGGACGGTATGTGTTTAAATCTACAAGCACTAAATCGGCATCGTAGCCAGGTGCGATCGCTCCCTTATTGGGAATACCATAAGCCACAGCTACAGCTTTGGACATCCAATTAACAACTTGGGCTACAGTACAGTGTCCTTGCATCGCCGCAGTTAACATCAAAGCTAGGGAAGTTTCCACCCCAGGCATTCCCGAAGGACTATCGGGGTATTCTTGAGCTTTTTCTTCTAAGGTATGCGGCGCGTGATCTGTAGCGATGAAATCAATCACGCCATCGCGCAAAGCTTGCCAGAGAACTTCGTTATCGTGGGGCGATCGCAAAGGTGGATTCATCTGTGCTAAAGTGCCAATCTGCTCATAAGCACTGGTATTTAACAACAAATGCTGTGGTGTCACCTCTGCTGTTACCCAACTGGGTTTATCCTGACGCAGCAAATCTGCTTCCAGCGCTGTTGACAAATGCAGAATATGCAGACGACGTTGATATTTTTTAGAAAGTTTTAATGCCAGTTGAGTTGCAAGCAAGGCTGCTTGATCATCTTGAATTTGAGAGTGAACGGCTAGCTCATGAATGTTAGCAAATTCTTGGCGGCGTTCGTTGATTCTAGCTTGGTCTTCGGCATGGACGGCAATCAAGCGATCGCCTTTAGCAAATATCGCAGAGAGTGCGGTTTCGCCATCAACCAACAATTGACCATGCATCGACCCCATAAAAATCTTAATTCCTGGTGTTGGCTTTGCCAAAAGCAAATCTGGTAGATTCTCTGCTGTTGCCCCAATAAAAAAGCCATAATTAACCAAGGACTTGTGTGAAGCTCGTTCTAGCTTGTCGTCTAAAGCCTGCTGTGTCGTTGTCAGGGGGCGCGTATTGGGCATTTCCAAAAAGGAAGTGACTCCCCCTTTAGCACAGGCACAACTGGCGGTAAATAAATCTTCCTTGTGTTCTAGTCCTGGTTCCCGGAAATGTACCTGTGGATCAATGACTCCTGGCAACAAAGTTAACCCTTGTGCGTCAACTTCAGTGGCTAGTGTTGTCTGGGAGATTTCTGGCGCAACTTCGACTATTTGGCGATCGCGCGTCAACACATCCCCAATCATCAGTTCACCATTAGGTAGGATAATGCGAGCGTGGCGAATCAGTAAAATTTGTGGAGATGACATAGGGCTAACAAAGTTCAGACAAAAAGCTACGTGTTACAGAAAACTATGCTTTTAGGTTAAACTGAGTCACTCTCTGAGTAACCAATTTTTGTTGCGCGTTAAAAAAAGTTTATTTTAATTTATGAAGAACCCCGCCAAGATAAGAACATGACTAGGAAATTAAGGTTTTCCCGTTAAGATTAACAGATAAAGTCTCACTAGGTGAGTTAATTACCTACATCTTTTTTTCAGTTAAGTAATTTCATGCAAAATCAAGTGCCTGATAACAACTCTAGTCAACAACCCGATAATTCCTGGATTGCAGAACTAGGAAGAACAATTGTATTAAGCATTGTTCTAGCCCTGGGAATTCGCACCTTTGTTGCTGAAGCACGCTGGATTCCTTCTGGTTCGATGGAACCGACTCTGCATGGTACGCCAAATCAGTGGGAAGCAGATAAAATCATTGTCGATAAATTGAAGTATAAATTTGCTAATCCGCAACGAGGAGATATTGTAGTATTTTCACCTACAGAAGAACTACAAAAAGAACAATACCAGGATGCTTTTATTAAACGTGTAATTGGCTTACCTGGAGAAAAAATCCAACTTAGGGATGGCAAAGTCTATATCGACAACAAACCCCTCCCAGAAACTAATTATCTTGGCTCTCGGCAGAGCACAGTAATTGATGTTTGCCAATCAGGGCCACAGCCACCTTTTTTGGCGAAACTCCAGACTATACCAGCTGATTCATACTTGGTGTTAGGTGATAACCGTAACAGTAGTTACGATGGCCGCTGCTGGGGTGTTGTCCCCCGCGAGAATATTATTGGACGTGCTGTAGTTCGCTTTTGGCCTCCAAATCATATTGGTGTCCTTGATAAGAAGTCGCCACTATATCCACAAACAACTCCATAAAGATGGGTAAACATTCCCACCTTCTCAGTTACAAATCTATAAATTATACTTGAGTGCTGGTAAAGTCTCTTTTTAAGGACAAAAATCAGGGGTCTGATGGATAATTAGGCTGATGCTCTTGCTGAAGAATGATTTAAGATATATTCTTCGCTTGAGCAATCAGCTAACTTTCAGAAAAAACGAAAGAGAGTGTGGTATGCCCAATATCATCAGTAAGTATGATGTCTTACCTAAGCAAGATTTTACTCTATCCGGTTAAATCACTAGATGGTGTTGAAGTTGAGAACGCTAGAGTTCTTGCCACTGGAGCACTACAGCATGACCGCGAATTTGCTATTTTTGACGAACAGGGTAGATTTGTCAACGGCAAGCGTCATGCTAAAATCCATTTACTGCGATCGCAATTTCCACTTTTAAATAGAACTATCTCGTTGCAAATGCCAGGCAGCGACTCACAACAAATTTTTCATCTGGATGAAGAACGGCAAGGGTTAGAAGCAACTTTAAGTGATTTTTTTGGGTTTGCTGTCACATTTAGGCAAAACTCTTTGATGGGCTTTCCTGACGATACAAACTCACTTGGGCCAACGGTAATTAGTACGGCAACATTGGCAGAAGTAGCTTCTTGGTTTCCCGGTTTAAGTGTAGATGAAGTGCGCCGTCGGATGCGTGCCAACATTGAGATTGGTGGTGTACCAGCATTTTGGGAAGATCAGCTATTTAGTGAACAAGGTAATTTAGTCTCCTTTCGAGTGGGAGATGTACACTTTTTTGGAGTTAATCCATGTCAGCGTTGTATAGTCCCAACACGCGATTCTTACTTAGGGGAAGCTTACCCAAACTTTCAAAAAATCTTTGCAGCCCAGAGACAAGCAACTTTGCCAAATTGGGTTGCTTCATCACCTTTTAATCACTTTTACAGATTGAGTGTTAATACTCAATTACAGCCATCGTCAGCTGGAAAAACTTTACAAATCGGCGATCAGGTTGACATACTTACACAATAAAATTAACATTTATTTAGACATAAAAAGCCTAAAGTAAATTTACTTTAGGTTTTTTGTTTTTAGTGTGTATTTGCGTGAGAATTTTAAAATTGTTGTAGTTAAATATAATGTGAGTTCTACTGAATCATATATAGGACTCCGAGTTGATTTTTGAAAACATACTGAGACTGAAAAGCCTGTTTTATCAGGGTTTCATTTGAAATCTTGTTCAGAAATCAGACAGGAGTCCTATAGTATCCGCCTAATAAGCTCAATTAAAAAACCACTAAAAGATTTTACTACGCAAAATCGTCCGTCTTCAACTCGAAGAGAGACGACAGACTTGAACTTTAGTTCAAGGCAGGGAGAGGTTCGTCAAACTCACATCAAATATAAGTTTTTGTACAAGTCCAGAGGTTTTTAGACTGGAAAATAAAGAAATCAGCAATTAAAAATTATTAACAACTAACACATCGGTAAATCCAGCTAATAACCGTGAAAACACTTAGAATAAATTGTAGCTTCTTCAGAAGAGGACGATAATGATTAAAAATAAGCACTATTTGAATAAATGAAATGCTAAGAAAAATAAATTTGGTATCCATTGTCATTGCAATCGCTGTATTCAGTAATTTCACACTCTACGGTTGTCAAAGGATATTCAAAAGGGAGATACCTAAACAAGGTGCAAAAGAAATTATTGAGGAAACAGTCGAAATAGGAATTAAAAAAACTGCCAAAGAAGGAGTTGAGGAAACAATAGAATCAGGGGCAAAAGTTCGTACATTAACTCCTTATAGGTCGCTAAATAAAACAATTGCAAAAAAAAAGGTTGTCAAAAAATATAAAATTAATTTTTCAGTGCAATCTCAACCAGTATTTTTAGAACAAGAAGAATTCATAGAGTTTGTAGCTAGAGAGAAGAAATTTCAGGATGTAACTGGTAAATCTTATATCAAATATAAGCAAGAACTTACAGAGAAGATAATTACACAAAGTGAAGTAATACCTGATGAATCTAAAGCTGCGTATAAATATTTAACCGAAAAAATTTATAGAGATTTACCTCAAAAGATAAAATTTGAAGATGATATAAAACTAAATAAAAAACTATATGATGAATTTGAAAAATATTATTTTTCTAAATTATCCACCAAGATTTATCAAGAACTTAACGATACACTATCTAAAAGAATTGGCAATGAAGTACCTAAAACTCTAATGAATGCTTCTTTAAAGTTAGCAGCCGATGAAGTTGCACATGAATTCTTAATTGCTAGTTTTATTTCAAATAGCTTAGATATAAGAATTAGAAAATTAATCAATGAAAACGATAGTTTACCAAGTCAAGATATTTTTTTCTTAAAGGATGAAAGGAAAGCGGTAAATAAATCTTTTTCTTCATTTATTAATAAAGAAATTACTGGAGACTTAGCTAAATATCTTAACAAGGAACTAATTAAAAAAGGAGATTTGTGGTCAAGTAGAGGATATAAAGTTAGGCGAGTGATTTTAATCGGAGCGGGTACAGCAGTGTCCATTAAAGTTATAGACTATCTTATTCATGATTCTAGAAAAGATGATTCAAGCCTTAATGAATAATTAGTTTGACTTTGATGATAAAAATTCATTGTATATATTATGAACAAAGCAGAAAATGTAATTGAAGAATATCGTACCCAAGTTGAGCAATTAGTATATAAATATTATGAAATTTTAGATGGTAATCTAACCGATAATGCTCGTCATCAACTAACAGAATATCAAAAACTGCTTGGTATATCTTTAGAACAAGCAACGCTGATTGAGTTTCAAATTCTTAAACATTGTCAAAATTATGATCAAAAGATACAGAGCTACAAGCAGTTACTAAATAAAAACATTCAAGTACATGGCCATATTAGTTTTAAAGGTCATAACTTTTTGAACAAGTTCCAGCAGAGATTAGAACTTGATAATGATGGGGTTGCGGTAGCCTATGCTAGTTTGGGAAATGATTTAAAAAATGAAGGTGAATTTGAAGCTGCTCTCATACTTTTTCAAGAAGCAATTAATTTAGACTACAATTGTGCAGTAGCTTATACAGGACAAGGATATATTTTTTATGAACAAGGTAAACACAATAAAGCAATAAAAAGTTTTCTAAAAGCTAGGGAATTATTTGACAGCCAAGATATGCTTCAAGAAGTTGAACAAATCCAAATAATTTTATCCTATCTTCAGAATAATCATGGTTTATGGAATAATATTTTATTAATTATAAAAAATTTATGTTTACCCAAACGGAAAAAGCGTATTTCAGCATCAACTACCCAAGATATCTCAAATAATGATGTCTATAAAGGACAAAAGTTTTTTATTCAAAGTTTAACTATAGAGGACAAATCTGTGTCGGAAACATTTAATAATGACATGAGTAAAGCTAAAATTGCTAATTTTGCTAACAAGATTCAGGATAATGGTCGTCAGCAAGCTAATCAATATATATACGAGTTAGAACAAAAGCAAATTCTTGCTGAAGCAGCAGCAGATATTCAGAAACTCCTGAAGCAACTGGAAGCAACTAACCCCAATATAAGTGAGGTGGAAAAACTGACAGTTGTAGCTAAAGCATCTGAGGAAATTAAAAATAATCCAACACTGAAAGCACGGGTTATTAATGCGCTTAAAGCAGGAGGAACCGAGGCATTTAAAGAAGCAGTTGACCATCTACTGATTAACATTTTGGTGGCAACTATTGAGGGTTGGCAGGAAGTATAGAGATGTGAATTGAGGGTATTTTTATTAGTTTCAATAGTAAAGGAGCTTGCTTTTTACCACAAAAACTGTGGGCAAAGGTAGCGGATTGATTAGTCTTTTTGTGATGTAGGTGATTTGGACAGCCATTGTAATCTGCACCGGATCACAATCACAATACCTTTGCCAAAAAGAGAAGTAGGTCTATATTTTGCGGAAATAGCCTAAAACAAGTGTGCGATTGACTTTTAGACAAAATTAGAACCACTGCACAATGGCACTCGAATTCTGGAAATTTCCCGCATTTTTCCAAGGTCGTGAGGTCAATAATCACTTATCTGTTTTTTATAGGTTTATTCAGTAGAGGTGTAAAATATGAGGCATCCTTGTCCCCCTCATCCCCTACTTTTTCCCAGTACCCAGTACCTAATCCCTAACCCCCCAGTCCGATCGCTCAAAACCCTGAATGATGAAATCCGGACTTTTTCTTGATTACAGGCTACTATTTTTAGTCGCATAAACGCATAATAGAAATGTGACTGATTTGTTCGCCCCTTTACAATCTCTCAAACAAGGTCACTGGTTTAAGCTGATCTGCGGAGCCAGTTTCCAGCATTTGCCGGCAGTCAGAAGTTTAACGTTAGCCTATACTTTGGCGGGCGCTGACTGCATAGATGTTGCAGCTGATCCAGCAGTGATTGCAGCAGCCCAAGCAGCGCTACTTGTAGCCAAAACTCTGGCTAGAGATGCCCAAAAGCGAGGCTTTGGTTACAAAGGCAACTCACCGTTTTTAATGGTCAGCCTGAACGATGGAGAAGACCCCCATTTTCGGAAAGCGGAATTTAATCCTACTGAGTGTCCTACAGACTGCCCTAGACCCTGTGAACAAATTTGTCCGGCACAAGCAATTGTGTTTAACGGTATAAAAGATGACTTTTCAGGAGTAGTATCTCAAAAATGCTATGGCTGCGGACGTTGTATACCAATTTGTCCATCTGGTATAATTTATACAGCGTCGTATATGTCAACGCCGGGAGCGATCGCGCCATTGGTAATGTCAACGGGAGTAGATGCCGTAGAAATCCATACAAAAGTTGGGCGGTTGGCAGAATTTAAGCAATTATGGCAAGCAATTTCACCGTGGGTTGATCAACTAAAGCTAGTAGCCATTAGCTGTACCGATGGCGAGGGGATTACTGACTATCTGAAAGCACTATATGAGATTATTGCCCCATTCAAGGGTGCCTTAATCTGGCAAACTGATGGTCGCCCCATGAGTGGTGATATTGGCGATGGCACTACAATAGCCGCAGTCAAATTAGGGCAAAAAGTTTTGGCAGCTAAGTTACCGGGATATGTGCAGTTAGCAGGCGGCACAAATAGTTATACCGTTGCTAAGTTAAAGGCAATGGGACTCCTCAACGATTTTGGATTGCCGATTTTAGATTTTGGATTAGAAGACCCCAATCCAAAATCCAAAATCCAAAATCCAAAATCCAAAATTGCCGGGGTAGCTTACGGTAGCTATGCCCGTGTACTGCTGTCACCGATTCTCGATCAGTTAGAGAATAAGGAGGTAAGTAACACTAATGTTAAGGCGACTGTTCGCCTAGAAGAAGATGATGTATTACTTTGGCGAGCTGTAGAGCTTGCCCATTCTCTCGTTTCCCAGATCAAGTCACAGTAGAAGCGTTAATTACTCGTTCAGGACAATTACCCGAAGCGCGGGTTCTCCTGCACGCAAATGTCCTCGCTATCTCTAAAAACGTCACCATAGAAAGCATGACGATTACAGACGATCTCCAAAAGTTACTAGACATTTTGCCCCAAGACCTGCGACAAGTACTAGAGAGTCATCCTAAACGAGATAGTTTAGTAGAAGTGGTCTTGGATTTGGGTCGTCGCCCAGAGGCTCGTTTTCCTAATCAAGCTGAGTACCTGAGCGAAGTACCCGTTACTCAAGAACAGATAGATGATTGCGTTCAACGAGTTGGAATCTTTGGCGGAGATAATCGGGCAGGAATTGAGCAAACTTTGCATCGGATCAGCGCCATCCGCAACCGCACTGGCAAGATTATTGGCTTGACCTGTCGCGTCGGTCGGGCGGTATTCGGAACCATTGGCATGATCCGCGATTTGGTAGAAACTGGTAAATCGATTCTCATGCTGGGGCGTCCAGGCGTGGGCAAAACTACTGCCTTACGAGAAATTGCCCGTGTTTTAGCGGATGATCTGCATAAACGAGTGGTGATTATTGACACTTCAAACGAAATCGCTGGAGATGGTGATGTTGCTCACCCTGCCATTGGTCGCGCTAGGCGGATGCAAGTGGCTCATCCAGACCAACAGCATCAAGTGATGATTGAAGCAGTGGAAAACCACATGCCAGAAGTGATCATCATTGATGAAATTGGCACAGAATTGGAAGCTTTAGCGGCTCGTACCATTGCGGAACGGGGTGTACAGTTGGTAGGTACTGCCCACGGTAATCAGATCGAAAATCTCATTAAAAACCCCACTCTGGCTGATTTAGTTGGAGGTATCCAAGCTGTGACACTGGGAGATGACGAAGCTAGACGCAGAGGTTCTCAAAAGACTGTTTTGGAGCGTAAAGCCCCTCCTACATTTGAAATTGCGGTGGAAATGCTGGAACGCCAGCGTTGGACAGTACACGAAAGCGTTGCTGATACAGTAGATAATCTGTTGCGAGGTCGTCAGGCTAGCCCACAAACGAGAACCGTTGATGAGCAAGGCAAAATTGCAGTTACAAGGCAGTTAGCTGTTGTCAACGGTCGTGGTGGACATTTAGCCACAGCAGACGAATCTTTCGCACCGGCGCGACCCTCTAATGGTTGGCGTTCATCTGGACAAATGGTAGCACTGCCGCAATTGCCTGTAGAGCGGGTGACTGGGCGGAGTGAGTTCGATCGCTTGCTGGATGAATCCTTCAATTATTCTGAGAGCATCGATTTGGGTGCTGCTACCAGACAGCCAGGGCCTAATGGTGAAGATTTGCCACTGCACGTTTATCCCTATGGCGTTAGCCGCCACCAACTAGAACAGGTAATCAGCGTGCTAACTTTACCCGTGGTATTGACAAAAGATATAGATAGTGCTGATGCAATTTTAGCCCTGCGATCGCACGTCAAAAACCACGCCAAATTACGCCAAATGGCAAAAGCTCGTCATGTACCCATCCATGTGATTAAGTCCAGCACCATTCCGCAAATTACCCGTGGCTTGCGGCGGTTACTGAATATCGATGACCCAGAATTAGCTGATGACAAAGAACTGGAACTGTTTTTGCACAATGGTAGTGATGATGAGATGGACGCCCTTGAAGAAGCCAGACTTGCCGTTGAGCAAATTGTGATTCCCAAAGGACAGCCAGTGGAGTTATTGCCGCGTTCTTCCCAAGTCCGTAAAATGCAACATGAGTTGGTAGAACACTATCGCCTCAAATCGCACAGTTTTGGTGAAGAACCAAATCGGCGTTTGCGGATTTATCCAGCATAACCTCACACCCCACCCCTCTCCGCCGCGGAGAGGGGAGTAAAAAAAGAGAAATCAATCCTTTGCCAGTAATTGAATATGTTGCTGTTCTTTCAACCGAAGGCCAAGACTTTCGACTAGAACTGCAACCAAGTTGAGTGTTGGCACAGCATAAAAGGCGACATATTCTCAAAAGCATTTTGCTCATCAACCGTGCCACTATAGAAAATAGAGCTGCAAATTGAGCAATAGGAAGGCTAAAGAACGCTGTGCAGATAACATTCTTAGGGACGAGTTCCGGTGTACCCACGCGATCGCGCAATGTTTCCAGCGTCGCCCTGAGATTACCCCAGAGGGCAGAACTGTGGTTATTCGACTGTGGCGAAGGTACTCAGCATCAAATTTTGCGGAGTGAACTGAAAATCAGCCAACTCTCCCGAATTTTTATCACCCATATGCACGGCGACCACATTTTTGGCTTGATGGGACTTCTTGCCACTTGCGGCTTGGCTGGCAATGTACAACGAGTTGATATATACGGCCCACCCGGATTAAATGATTACATCCAAGCGGCCTCACGTTACTCTTACACACATTTTTCCTACCCCATCAAAGTTCACGCCATCCGTCCAGGGGTAATTTATGAAGACGAGGACTTCACCGTTAGCTGCGGTAATTTACATCATCGGATTACAGCTTTCGGCTACCGCGTAGCCGAAAAAGACCGATCAGGACGCTTTGATATCGAAAAAGCTAAGGCATTGCAAATTCCTTCTGGCCGGATTTACGGTCAACTCAAACGCGGTGAAACTGTTACCCTTGACGATGGACGGGTGATTGATGGCACGCAATTGTGCGGCCCTACAGAAATTGGTCGAAAATTTGCTTATTGTACAGACACGATTTATTGTGATGGTGCAGTGGAATTAGCTCATGATGCAGATGTATTAATTCACGAAGCGACCTTTGCCCATCAAGATGCAGATATGGCTTTTCAGCGCTTGCATTCCACAAGCACAATGGCAGCACAAACAGCTTTAGCTGCTGGGGCACATCGACTGATTATGAGTCATTTTAGCCCTCGCTATGCTCCCGGAAATACCTTGGAGTTGAAGGATCTCCTTCAGGAAGCCCGTGCTATTTTTCCCCGTACTGACATGGCTTATGATTTTATGATTCATGAAATACCCAGGCGGCGGGAAGTAGAGTTAACCAAGATAAGCGTTTAAATTTTAGGCGTTGCATAATTGCGGGATGATTTTTCTCACGCAGAGGAGCCAGTGCGTTGGGGAGGCAGCGCGGTGGACGGGTTCCCCGGCATAAAGCGACTGCCGTCGGCTTCGCCGACTTGTACCCCTGCGGGGAAGCAAGCTACGCGCAGCGTCTCCGGTAAGGAGAAGCACCTGGCGTCGTGCAGAGGCGCAGAGAGGATAAGGAGTTTTACATTTCAATACATAAAATTTTATCCCTTGATTCAGCAACGCCAAATTTTAGATTTTAGATTGAACCCCTTTAATCTAAAATTTAAAGTTAACTAGACTCTATCTTTAGGTTTATTAGTACAACTCATACCGTCCAGCAAATAGCAGCAGTTTAGTTTTAAAAGTAAGTTAACTAATTAACTGATAATTTACGGTTAACTAAGTGTATCAAGAATCTAGAAATAGTATGGTTTAAAGATTTTTTTCAATGTGTTTTTTATATTACAAGTTACAAAAACCAACCTTAATATATAGTTATGTCGTTAATCATAATAGTTTCTACCTAAATACTTGAGGAAAATAATTAATTTTTAGCCAAGATTTTTCTTCTTAAAAGAAAATATTTATTGAAAATTTATTCTTCCAATACTGATTGAAAATTTATATGCATGAATTGATGAACATGAAAGCACTAGTTGACATAATATTGTGCCAAGTAAGCTGATCATTGTTGGCAGAATAATTAAGTATGCTGTTGTGGCTATTAGGTATAAACAGTTCATCTCACATTTTTCCTAATCTTCCAAATATAGTGTTTCGATATTAGAGGAGTTTGATAGTGGTTAAAACTAGTCTGAATCAAGAGCAACAAATTACTACTTCAGCACAAGGCGCGGTTGACATCAGACAACTATCTACTATTCTGCTTCGCCGACGCTTTCTGGTCTTGGGAGTTTCCTGTGTAGTCATGTCAGTTGCTAGCCTTCTGGCTGTTATTGCCAAACCTACTTACCAGAGCGACATGCAGATATTGGTGAGTTCCAATTCATCTCAAGGGGCACAGTCAAATAATATCCCAGCAGGGGTAGACACCGAGGTTACTGACCCCAATTCTCAAGTTGTTGATTACACTACTCAGATGAAACTCATGCTGAGTTCAAAGCTGCTTCAGAAAGCCGTAGATTTACTTCATTCTGATTATCCTAATATTACCTTAGAGGATATCAATGGTCAACCAGAAAAAAGTAAAAAAGCACCTCTGAAAGTGACTCAAGAGGAAGGGATAAAAGCTAATAAGGTTTTTAATAAAGTATTTGAAGTTTCTTACAGTAATGACGATCCAGTTAAAGCACAAAGAGTACTGCAAGCTCTACAAAAAGTCTACCAAAACTACAACACAGAGCAGCAAAAAGAGCGTCTGAATCAAGGGCTGGCTTTTGTAAACGCCCGCCTACCAGAAATAAAAAAAGAGGTGAGTAAAGCTGATAAAAATTTGGAACAGTTTCGCAAGAAACATAATTTACTCGACCCCGAGGCACAAAGTAAAATCCTGCTAGAATCTCTAGCCGATATTCAAAAACAGCTACAAACCACTCGTGCCCACCTTCAAGATGTAAACGCTCGCTACGAAAACCTAGAACAAAAAATAGCGTCTTCGTCCCAGCAAAATGCTTTAATTTCCTCTCGCTTAAATCAGTCAAGCCGTTACCAAACACTATTGGTTGAAATTCAAAAGACTGAACTAGCACTGGCTAAAGAGCGGCTGCGCTACACAGACGATTATCCATCGGTAGAAAAACTCAAACAGCAACGCCAAAGTCAACTGTCGCTGTTACGACAAGAGGTGAAAGCGATTACTACTAGCAGTAAGGGAGAACCAATCTTAAAAGGGGAAATAGTAGGGGTTCAACCAAAGCTAGTAGACGAGTTAATTTTGGTGCAGACAACTGTTTTAGGACTGATTGCTAATGAAAAGAGTTTAGCGCAGTCAGAACAGCGACTCCGCTCTGAGCTAAACAAATACCCAAGTTTAATAGCAGAGTATAACCGTCTGCTGCCAAGGGTCGAAAGTAGTCGCAAAACCCTTGAACAACTGCTCCAGGCACAACAGTCCTTAGGACTAAAAATTGCTCAGGAAGGATATAACTGGCAAGTTTTGAAAGAACCTGCTCTGGGAACCTATGTGGGAAGCAACAGATTGTTACTTTTGCTTGGGGGAGCGGTAATTGGGCTGATTTTAGGTATCTTAGCAGCGCTGATTTTGGAAAAGTTTAATGACGCTATCTATTGTGCGGGAGATTTAAAGAAACTGACGAACCTACGTGTATTGGGGTCAGTACCAAAACTACCGTCGCATGGTGTCAAAAAGCGGCGGCTGGGACTATCTTGGAATGGGCGGCGAACCTTAGATTCTTCTGTAGTAGAAGCTAACGCTAGATTGCCTGTCCATGAAACCCTGGACATGATCTACCAAAATATTCAAATATTAAAATATCCCTTCCCCCTCAAGTCGCTGATGTTGACTTCAGCATTACCAGGGGAAGGAAAGACAACTTTAGTATTAGGGCTTGTGGCTAGTGCTACCCGGATGCATCGGCGGGTATTAGTAATTGATGCTAACCTACATAATCCTAGCCTGCACAAAATCCTGGAACTATCCAATGATTGGGGACTATCTCTGTTATTAGTTGATGAGACAACTACTCATTTTCAAGATTACATCCAACCGATCCACCCCTCCATTGATATTTTGACTGCTGGGCCTATACCAGAAGATACAGTGAAGTTGCTCAGTTCTCGACGCATGAAAGAACTGATTGAGTTGTTTGAGCAAAGTTATGACTTAGTACTGATAGATGCTCCGCCAATTTTAGGCACTGTCGATGCCAGGATTGTGGCATCTTTTTGCAATGGTATTGTGATGGTAGAGCGCATGGGTAAAGTAACTCGAACTGAATTGACTCAAGCTACAGAAATTTTGAGTAAGTTGAATTTAATTGGAATTATCGCTAATGAAGTGAGCAATTCTCAAAAGGTTTTGGCATCCTAGATTCAAAAAGCAGGGGGATAAGGGGGAATCAAAAAAGACTGCTCCTCTGCCTCTTTTCCCTATACTGGTTCTTGACAAAACCTAAAATTTTAACTTTAAGCGATCGTCCGCGCCAACAATACCGGACAAGTGGCATTGACTCGAACATAGTCAGACAAAGAAGAGCCAATGAGTCGGTCTATATCAACAAAACTCTTAGCGATGGATGGACGACGATCTGGAGAACCGAGCAATAATAAGTCTATATTCAACTCTTCTGCCAATCGACAAATTTCTTCACCGGGTTTACCACTGCTAACATAAGAACGAGATTGGATACCTTGTTTTTTTGCTTCTGCAACTGCGGCTGCTAAAACTGGATTTTTGTCTGAATTAACCTCGGTTATTTCCGATATTTTACCGCCCAAATTTGTAGTAACATTTGCCAAAATTAATTGGCCGCCCTGAATATCTCGCAGTAAAAAAAGTGCCAATTTCAAGCAGTTTTTTGCTGAATCAGAGTTGTCTATTGCCACCATAATACGCTTAATTTTTTTGACATAAATATCATCTTTTACCAGCAACATGGGGCGAGAAGATAGTTGGAAAACATACTGACTGACTGAGTTCGATAAAATCGATTGCAGCCGCTTCAGTCCGCGTGAACCCATAATAATCAAATCAGCGTCGATTTCATCGGCTACTTGGCAAACTGCATCTTTGGGGTCTCCTTGGCGCAAAATTGAAGAAACCTGGCTAGGATATAGGTTCAAAGTTTGAATGGCATTAGCCAGAATTTTCCCACCATCTTCCCATTTAGCTGTCATGGTAGCAGCAGTACTTTGTGCAGGAACAACATGCAAAACTGTAACTTTTGCAGATTGGATTGAAGGGATTTCTTTGAGGGTTTTGAGCATTTCTTCCGCGTGCCCCAATCCCGATACAGCCAGCAAAATTTTGCTTATCATTTTACGTAATTGTTGTTAAGTTTACTTTAGTTTTTGCTGTTATTACTTGGCTCAGGTCGGATTTTCACCGCCTTACTCGATAACCTATTTTAGTAGGTTGGCACAAATAAACTTGGTTTTTTAGTATTTAACACTCAAACAAATAACAAAATACAAAAGAGTAAACAAATGTTTAAGTTTATTTGCACTTAGTTACTTAAATTGTTAACTAGACTTCAATGATTAACCGTACTCTTAATTTAGCCTGAGAAACTTAATATTTTATAATCAGGACTTACGCAAACAATAGCCGAAACCTTGATTTTCAGGTAGGGGCAATTCATGAATTGCCCCTACAGCGTGTAGTTTTGCGTAAGTCCTAATAATGTTATAGCGGTTCCCAGGTAGATGAAGTACATGCTAATTACGGGATACTTTTTTTATATATAAACTTATTTAAAGTTTTTGGTTAACAAACTTTTTTCTAAAAAGCTGTAGGCGATTGGATATATGATTAATTTAAAACCTACCATTTCCCTGCACAATGTGCTTGACGGTGGTTAAGGTTTCCAGGCTGATAAATCCCCGGCGATGACCTTTTTGGTTAGACATGCCGAGAAATACTGAATCTCCCCGCGAGGGGTTGCGGGAAAAACGCGGGGAAGTGTTGATGTAGGTAGAAGCACTGTTAATTCCTAAGGCAAACTGCCGACTTTCCTGGTAAGATTCAGTAACGATGCAGTCAGCATGACCACTGCTGTACTGATTAATCCAGGCGATCGCACCCTCTAAGCTATCCACCAGTTTAAAAGCTACTGTTCTAGTTAAATAAGGGTTTCTCCATTCGCCTTCCTTCACCAGCTGCAACTGGGGAAAGGCTTCTACTAGTTGTGCATCTCCTTTAATTTCAAAGCCTTTTTCCATCAAGCTGTTCCACAGAACTGCTAAAGAAGATGGTAAGGCTTGGCGGTGAATCAGTACCTTTTCAATGGCATTGACTGGATCTGGTTCGCTCTGATGGCTATCAAGAATCATCCAGCGCACCATTTCTAAGCTGGCATTTATTGACCAGTAGAGGTAACAGTTACCCATAGCTGATTTTAAAACTGGGCAAGTTGATTGTCGTACTACCTGCTGTACCAAGCTAGAACGTCCGTAGGGAATCACTAGATTCACATACTGGTCTTGGGTGACTAAATCCCGAATCGAAGCACCATGTTCTGCTGTGATCAGTTCTACACAGCCTGGTGGTAGACCAACTTCTGCGATCGCAGTTTGCAGTACCTCAGCGATCGCCGCGTTGGAATTGCTAGTTTCACTACTGCCTTTGAGAATAATACTATTACCAGTTTTAATACAAAGACCTGCTGCGATCGCTCCTAAATCCGGGAACGCCTCATAAATAAATCCAATCACTCCCAAGGGCATTAACTGGGTGTAACTCTGGGAATCTTCCAGTTGATAATCAGCGTTCCTGACGCGCCGCAGGGGATCTGATAGTTCCCCCAACCGTTGTAGAATGTCCACTGTAATTTCTAGCCTTGTGGGAGTCAGCTTCAGCCAGTCCAATATCAACTCTGGCACTGCCATTTCCCGACTAGCTTCTAAATCCAAGGTGTTAGCTTCTAGAATGTCGTCAAATGAGCGCTCAAGTGCCTGTGCCATCGCCAATACTGCACGACTTCGGTCTGCTCCCTTTGTCAGTCCCAACTTTAGGGAAGCTTGATAGGCTCGTTGGGCACTAGTAATCGGTTCGGGGTGATCATCTAAAACTTCAACAGTCATTGAGTTAACGTCTGTAGGTAAGCCAGACCATTAGTGCTGGCAAGACAGCCAATAGCACCGCTACCATTGCCCAAGCAATAATACTGGAACTATTTGCCAATCGCAGTGCTAATGGCAGCCATATAATCACTAGCACGAAAATAATGCCAAGTGCTATAGGCAGATAGCTTTCTCCCAACCGGGGATGGATAACATGCCAACTATTTCCCATCCAACGCCAAGCTCGCTTGTACGGATAGGTGCTAGAAAGCTGTTCTAGGACATGACCATTATCTTCCACTACAAAGATTTGCTGACAGCGATCGCAACCAAATGCTTCTGTCAGCGTAATCGGAATTAACTGACCCCGGCGACGACAGGGACAGGGGTATTCGGCATTGAAATCTATTTTTTCGGGTTTTTGAGATTGCACAAGCGTTCTAATAACTTGAGCGTGTTTTTGACAAACTGCGGGAATATGATCCCTTGGTAAATGCCTTGAGGGCTTTTCTATTTATATAGATAGCCAGGCGAGGCAAATCCTAAAACAAATCATTTGGGAAGGCTACGCTTATAAACAACAGATACCAGCCAACTGAAGGTTTTACTTTGGGTCACTATATATTACTACCCAATTATCAAGGCTAGAGCAGGATTACTCCCAATATCTATTCCTTGAAGTTCACAAGCGTTTCAAGAATGGGAGTTGCCAAAACTATCAGTCAGTGTCTGTGACTCTTTCCCAAAATAGATTGTGGCTAACTTCACTGCTAAAAGACGCTTTGCACCTGACAATACTACTATCTAACCAGCTACCTTTAGTTGAGCGTAATACACTCTACACAAAACGAATTGATTACACCTATCAAGATTGTAACCAACCTAATGCACATCTAGACTAGTCTAAAGCTGGGTTTTATATTTGTTAGCAAGTGGGTAAGGCGATTTGAGTGGGCGATATTCAAATTAGATTTTTTTGCTCCAACTGTCCACATTGGGAGCGGTTTATAGAAATGTGGCGCGAATCTACAAACACTTAAACGCACCTTAAAAATGCAAAACCTCTTGAAATTTTTAACTCCAAGAGGTTTTAGTTGGAAGCGGGCAACGCGATTCGAACGCGCGACATTCACCTTGGCAAGGTGACGCTCTACCACTGAGCCATGCCCGCATTTATCATCTAAATACCAATATCCCAGATTTTACCCTAATTGTCAACCCTTAATTTAGTCCTTTGTTATTCACTTATGACAAAGGACAAAGGACGTACTAGCCTAATTCTTCTGACTCCGCAGTTAAATTGCCTACACCAGCACTTTGAAATGAGGCTGGCAAAGACTGGGTGTTACGAGAGTATGGCTCCGCCAGGTTAGAACGCAGTTGCCGCATGAGGCTTGCCATTTCTAGGGCATTCATGGCGTAGTCCCAGCCATGATTACCTTTGATGCCTGCGCGTTCTAAGGCTTGCTGCATGGTGTCTACTGTCAAAATGCCAAAAATTACTGGCACCCCAGTTTGAAAGCTAGCGGCGGCAATACCTTTAGAAACTTCTGAGGATACGTAATCAAAATGAGGTGTTTGCCCTCGAATGACAGCACCTAGACAAATTACAGCATCATAACGATGGGAAAGTGCCAACTGGCGAGCTACTAAAGGCACTTCAAAACTTCCTGGTACCCAAACATAGTCTACTTGATTACCGTGGGGGTCGGGGTCTACACCGTGGCGTTTCAAGCAATCTTGACATCCCTCTAGCAGCTTTCCTGTAACAAGGTCATTGAATCGACCAATCACCACTGCAAAACGCAAAGGTTCCGTTTGAGTAAAAGTTCCTTCAAAAACTGCCATGACTGCCTCTTAATCAACTATACTTCTGGTCAATATACATTTCTTAATTTAAATGTAGAGGAGCAGGAAAGCCCGGTCAGGAAAAAGGAAACAGGAAAATAAAACATCTCTCCTTTTTTCCTTAACCTTGGCTCTTCTGCTCCTCTAGTTCTTATATTATGTGCTTGCGCCAGAGCGAAGCCGTCGCCTATACAACAAAAAAGTTTAACAAACCAACTAAAAATACCAAAGCAATCCAGACACCAGAACCAAGCCAGAGCAGCTTTTTAGACTCAACCCAATTTTGGGGAGTGGCGTAAGCGACGGGAACGCCCACAACCAGGACAAAAGATAATAGGACTAGTCCTATCAGAGCAAATTGGAATATTATGGTCATTTTTGCTTCTCCTAAGCTAATGAAATAGTAAAGACAGAATATCCTAAAGGGCGACACTGACAGTTTTTCCTTATTTTTAAGCTAGCAGAAATTGTTACATTTTAGTCATTAGTCTTTTGTCCTCTGTCCTTTGTCTAAGTACCAATGACCAATGACCAATGACCAATGACTCTTGACCAATGACTCTTGACTATGGATTTAATTCTTTGCCACACAACAGCTGATTTTGACGCACTAGGAGCGGCGGTAGGGCTAACGCGCCTACTACCGGGAAGCAAAATTGTGCTAACTGGCGGCTCTCATCCTCCTGTACGGGATTTTTTAGCATTGCATCGGGATGAGTATCCGTTGATTGAAAGGCGTTCGGTTAATTCTGAAAAGATTCGTTCTTTGACTGTGGTGGATACGCAGCAGCGCGATCGCTTGGGTAAAGCTGCTGAGTGGTTAGATTTGCCCAATCTAATAGAGATTATAGTTTATGACCATCACTTAGGACAAAAATCAGATATTCCTGCCACGCGATCGCATATTTCTTCAGTAGGAGCTACTACAACTTTAATCGTCGAGCAATTGCAACAACAGGAAATTTCCCTCACTTCTGTTGAAGCAAGTGTGATGGCTTTAGGTATCCACGTTGACACTGGCTCTTTGACTTTTGACCAGTCTACACCACGGGATGCCTTGGCTTTGGCTTGGTTGATGCAACAAGGTGCCAGTTTATCAGTAATTTCTACCTACCGTGACCCTGGCTTGTCTTTGCAATTACAGCAGCTATTAACTGAGGCGCTGGAAAATTTAGAATATCTTTGTCTACATGGATATACGGTTGCTTGGGTAACACTAAAAACAGAGTGCTTTGTACCAGGGTTATCAAGTTTAGCCTCTCAACTCGTCGAATTAACTGAAATTGATGCCATACTGTTGGCTAATGAGTATCATTTGGGTAAAGGGGATTCAGGCTTAACTATAATAGGGCGATCGCAAATTCCCAAGACAAATCTCAACTCATTATTTCAACTACTAGGTGGTGGCGGTCATTCGCAAGCTGCATCGCTGAATCTACACAAAGTAAATTCACAGGCAATATTAAAACAACTCCTTGACGGGGTAAAAGCGCAAATTCCCCATCCCCCCACTGCTAGGGATTTGATGTCTTCTCCTGTCCGCACTATTCTGCCTGAAACCACAATTGCCGAAGCACAGCGCATTTTATTACGCTATGGACATTCTGGTTTATCTGTAGTCGATGCCCAAGGGCAGATGGTAGGTATTATTTCGCGGCGGGATATTGATATCGCCTTGCGCCACGGATTTAGTCATGCGCCAGTCAAAGGCTACATGACCACGAATCTTAAAACGATTACACCAGATACAACACTGCCACAAATTGAGGCGCTGATGGTCACATACGATATCGGGCGCTTACCCGTATTGGAGAATGGGCAGTTAGTTGGTATTGTCAGCCGTACTGATGTATTGAGAGAATTACATCAAAACAGTGCTGTTAGCGGTAGCGGGGCGTTTAGCCCGTTCCCAGTACTGAGTCCTGAGTCTCAATCATCATTCAGAAATCAGCACTTGGGACTCAGCTTTGAGTTGCAAAATAAACTTGCTCCCCAACTGTGGCAATTGCTCACCAAAGCATCAGCAGAGGCAGAAAAACGGGGTTGGCATCTTTATCTAGTGGGGGGTGCAGTGCGGGACTTGCTATTAGCCCAAGCAGCAGATACCTTAATGATTAAAGATATTGACCTCGTAGTTGATGGCTTTCACAAATCAGCAGATGTTGGTGCTGGTGTGGAACTAGCAAAGGCACTCCAGCAACTTTACCCTGCGGCTCGCTTAGAAATCCACGGAGCGTTTCAAACTGCTGCCTTGTTGTGGCATAAAGACCCAGAGTTAGATTGTCTATGGGTGGATATTGCCACCGCTAGAACGGAATTTTATCCTTACCCAGCAGCGAATCCAGAAGTTGAGGCGAGTTCCATTCGTCAAGATTTGTATCGCCGAGATTTTACCATCAACGCCCTCGCCTTGCGGCTTACTTCCCCGCGTGCTGGCGAGTTACTCGATTTCTTTGGCGGTTTACTCGATTTACAAGCCGAGCAAATTCGAGTTTTACACGCCAATAGCTTTATCGAAGACCCCACGCGGATTTATCGTGGCGTGCGCTTTGCCGTGCGTTTCGGATTTCAGATTGAACCACAAACTGAAGAGTTTATCCGCTATGCCATCAACAGTGGTGTTTACGATCGCACCGCTCAAGAGAATACCAGAACTCCAGCCCTACAAACTCGACTCAAAACAGAATTAAAGCACATCCTAGAAGCGCCCTACTGGAAATCAGCTTTACAGTTACTCGATAACTTAGGGGCCTTGCAGTGCATCCATCCTACCCTCAAGCTAGATGGGTCACTTCTGCGACGATTACGTTTGCTGGAACGCTGTTTGCGGCGATTTGATGCCGAACAAACCCTGATTCACTGGCAAACGCTCTTAGAAGCGTTAATCGCCCATCTCGCACCACAATATCGGGCGAAAGTAGCACAAAATCTCCAATTACAGGAAGATAGCATCGCTAGGTTGAAGAACTTAGCCCAAAGCTTTAGTCAGGTGATGGAATACTTACCTACTTTCCAACATCCTAGTCAAGTGGTGCAGTTATTGCGACAGTACGATTTACCAATGCTGATTTTAATTGCCTTGCAAAGTCCGCGAGCGATTAGACATCAAATTTGGAAATATTTAACTGTTTGGGCTAATGTGCAGCCACTTTTAAATGGCAATGATTTAAAGAAACTTGGTTACAAACCAGGGCCACAGTATCGGCAAATCTTAGATGATGTAATTGTTGCTACCTTGGATGGAGTGATTAAAGATAGGACTGAAGCTGAGGAGTTTTTAGCACAACACTATCCTAAATGAATTAGTGAAGCGATCGCTTATATATTTGTGGAGTGTTGAGCAATAGATTATAAATTCAAGTTTCATCATCAGGCGGATCATTTTCATCAGGTTTGATAGCTTGTATAACATGTTGAACTATCTTTGGGTGTAATACTTTTCCCGAGTGAAAAGGAATGACAACCCTGATATTTTCTAGGCGATAGACTCTGTGACTGCCTTTACTTCTAATCTGGATAAAGCCAGCATCCAATAATAGTTTTTCCGCTTCCTTGGCATTTAGTCGCGGTAGTTTAGGCAACCTGAACCTCCAAAGTCATAGTCAGGATTTCCTTCTTTAAAAGTTCCTGTTTCTCTGAATCTGATAAAGTTTCTAGGTAAACTTCAACAGCTTCTTTGATATTTGAACTTACTTCTTCCAAAGAATCACCTTGACTTTGACAGCCTGGAAGTTCTGGAGAATAAGCGTAATAGCCATCTTCATCTTTTTCGATAATAATGTTTACTTTGTAAAACATAAAATAATCTAACTATTATGATGAGAAGTCAATCTTAACATTCTTCTTAAAATATAAGTTGTATCCCTCTTCTGTCACTTTCCGGGTATTCTGAATAAAAGAATAAAAAAATAAAACCCTGAAAGGTAAATAGGGCAATGGATGTAGAATTACAAATCTTGAAACATTTGGCAAGAGATGCTCACCCAACAGTTGCTACCATAGATGAATATTGTGCAGAGTATAAAGACCTGTTTAAAGAAGTAAGAAATTATGAATGCTTCAAATATTTACATTTGGGAATAATGTCACAAATTAAAAGAAAAACATTGCCAGAGATAGCGAAAGTTGTAAGTATAAACTCCGCACAATCATTACATCATTTTCTAGCCAATTCAGATTGGTCATTAAATAAATTAAAACAACGAAGATTAAATAAACTCAAAAAAGTACTAGATGGAAATGCGATTACAGTAGTAATAGATGAAACAGGAGATAGAAAAAAAGGTAAAAAGACCGATTATGTGGCAAGACAATATCTAGGAAGTGTGGGAAAAGTGGATAATGGGATAGTTTCAGTCAATGCCTATGGAGTTTACTCGAATATAACATTTCCTTTAACTGTAAAAGTATTCAAACCGAAAGGGACACTAAAAGCAGAGGATAAATATAAAACTAAAATAGAGTTGGCATCAGAAATTATTACTGAATTAATTGAATCAGGCTTTAATATTAAGTTAGTACTAGCAGATAGTTTATATGGTGAAAGTAGCCAATTTATTAGAAAAATAGCTGAATGTAAATTAGATTATGTCGTAGCAATAAGAAGTAATCACGGAGTCTGGCTTCCAGCAGGGCAGAGCGTTAGAGCAAATAAGTGGTGTAAATTTAACAGAACATTTAGCAATGAAAAATCAGAAACTAGATACATTAGAGAAATAATTTATGGTAAAAAAAGAGCCATAACTTACTGGGAAATAACTACTGACCCAGAAACCATGCCAGAGAATTCTACTTCTTTTGTGATGACAAATCTTCAAGGTAATCTCAAGAAAATTTTAGGAGATTTATATGGATTAAGAACCTGGGTAGAATATGGTTTCCGACAGTGTAAACAGGAACTAGGTTGGACAGATTATCGTTTCACCAATTTTCAACATATTGAGAGATGGTGGGAAATCATTTTTTGTGTTTACACTGCGGATTAGTTTAAATTCTCCAGCCTTGTTAGGCTTAAATAAATCTCGTCAAATTGAAACTGAGGTACAAGAAAATAGTGATGTTGATTTTTCTAATCATCAACAATGGAACCATGAATGCGGATGGAAGAATACTTTAAATAATCCGCGTCTCATTGCCCAACCACTCTTACTATTTTGGTTGATTTATCCCTGGATACATATTTTCCCCAATTCTAATTTATTGCTGGGATTCAATCAATTAATTAGTGAAATGAATCAATTTAAACCTTGTTATGCTTCTGGATAATTTCACTTAGTTACTACTTGCTAACGCCGGAGAGTGACAGAAGAGGGATAGATAAAACAGTAGAGATAGCGATTCCGATTACTAGGAAATCTCACTAAGCATCTTAGACATCTCCTTTGCGAACCTCTGCGCTTCCCTTTGCGAACCTCTGCGTTAAAAATAGGAAACCCATCGTAGACATCGCACTCAAATTATCTTAGATTAGGTACGATGTCTACGACGGGCTTTGCCTACGCTTTCCATAAGTAGTCCGATCAAAAATCTGAATATCCGTAATCCAGTCTTAAGTAGAATTATTTTATAACTTTCAGTGCCTTTACAACCCCATGATAAAACCCGCCGATGTCAGCACCAAACGCTTAATTAGCCTTGCACCTGATAACTGGGTAAAATGGGTAACGCAAATTCCTGATATTGTTGCTGGTGAAATTCTCAACTCAGAATTTCAGTGGATAAGTCGAGAAAGTGATGTTTTAATCCGTGTCGAAAGTCCCCAGCATGGAAAATTTCTCGTTCTTAACGAATTACAACTCCGCTATAAACCAGAAATGCCGCGCAGAATGCGTGCCTATGCAGCACTTGCAGAAGAAAAATATCATTTGCCAACGTATCCAGTACTAATTAATATCCTCAAGGCAAGTGATGCTGAAATACCGACAAGTTATGCATTAAATATTGCTGGTTTACGTGCTATTCAAGATTACCGTGTCATTAACCTGTGGGAAGTTGATGTAAACATTGCCTTTGCACAACCATTACCATCACTACTTCCATTTGTACCCATCCTCAAAGGAGGTGATAACGAGTCTACAATTCGAGATGCATTGCGAATCTTACGTGCAGATGAACAATTGAATCAACTAGAAACAGTATTAGGATTTTTTGCTACGTTTGTATTAGATAGTGCAATAGTTCAGCAAATTTTGAGGTGGGATATGGCACTTTTAGAGCAGTCGCCTTGGTATCAAGAAATTTTTAGCAAAGGAGAAGCACGCGGAGAACTGCGAGGAAGAAAAGAGGAATTATATTCAGGGATTGAATTAGCATTAGAAATTAAGTTTGGCAATCAAGGTTTAGAATTGATGCCGATAATCTCTCAAATTACGGATTTGCAGAACTTAAAAGCAATTCAGCAGGCAATTAAAACTGTAAATACAGTAAATGAATTACAGCAAATTTTGTCAACCAACTTTACATGAAACGTCAAAAACATAACCCCTCTCCGCCACCGGAAAGGGGTTAATCACTACTGAAACTCAGCACTATATTGTACAGACGCGATGAATCGCGTCTCTATTCAGCAATCTCTAATAAGCGTCTTGCAACTCGTAGAAATCAGGCGAGATATAATCCTTCCGCAAAGGCCAACCCACCCAATCTTCCGGCATCAAAATCCGCTTGAGATTTGGATGTCCTTCATAGACAATGCCCAACATATCGTAAGACTCGCGCTCTTGCCAATCTGCGGTCTTCCAAATCCAGTACACAGAAGGCACTACAGGATTTTCCCGTGGTAAGAACACCTTAACTCGAACTTCTTCAGGGCGATCGCTATTATCACCCACTTTAATCAAGTGATACACACTCACCAATTCTTGTCCCGGCCCAAGGTCAACACCAGCTTGAAACTGGAGATAATTAAATCCGTAAGCATACAACGCTGTAGCGGTGGGGAGCAAGAAACCTGGCTCCACCTTAATTATTTCTACCCCGTTCTTGTCTGGTGCTAAAAACTCATGGTCAAAGCCATTTTCCGTTAACCACTGGGAAACTTTACCGGCTTGTACCAATGACTCTTCTGGGGCTGCTACTACTGGTTTAGATTCTTCTTCAGCCACGGCTTTGTTCCTCCTTTTGTGCCTTTGCTGTCAGCAGTGCAGGTGGTATTGGCATACCGATTGCTTCTGTTAATTCCTTCGGTGGTGCAAAGCGTGTTTCTGACTGTAAATACTTACCAGTTAAGATTTCCTCTACTGGCTTCAAATTATGAGTCGTGCTGTAGTAGCGGTGGGTTTGCTTAATCTTGTCCCGCTCTCGCATCGATTCATTAGAGATTTTCTTCCGCAGCTTAATAATCGCGTCGATAATTGCTTCTGGACGAGGAGGACAACCAGGCAAGTACACATCCACAGGAATCAGTTTATCAACTCCGCGCACTGCCGTAGGGGAATCAACGCTGAACATCCCGCCCGTAATTGTGCAAGCACCCATCGCAATTACATACTTCGGCTCCGGCATTTGTTCATAAAGACGCACCAGTTGGGGAGCCATCTTCATCGTAATTGTCCCTGCCGTAATAATTAAATCGGCTTGGCGGGGGCTAGAACGGGGAATTAGACCAAAACGGTCAAAGTCAAATCGAGAGCCAATTAAAGCTGCAAACTCAATAAAGCAGCAAGCAGTACCAAACAGCAACGGCCACAAACTAGAAAGCCGCGCCCAGTCGTAGAGGTCATCAACCGTCGTCAAAATGACGTTTTCTGAAAGGTCTTGAGTGATTGTGGAACGCTCAATGGGGTTGATGATTCGCTCTTTATCCTGAGCTGTTAAGTTAGAATTCAAGACCATTCCAAAGCTCCTTTACGCCATGCGTAAACTAACGCGACTACAAGAATTGCAATAAAGACTAGCGCTTCAATAAATGCCAATAGCCCCAAACGGTGGAAAACTACCGCCCAAGGATACAAGAATACAGTCTCCACATCAAAGACAACGAAGACCAGAGCAAACATGTAGTACCGGATGTTGAACTGAATCCAGGCTCCCCCAATGGGTTCCATGCCAGATTCATAGGTGGTGTGCCGTTCTGGGCTGTAACCACTCGGTCGTAGGAGCTTGGACGCTGAGAGCGCTAAGGCAGGTACTAGGCTACAGACTATGAAGAAGCCTAGAAGGTACTCGTAACCGCTGAGGACAAACACAATGAGTATCTACCGCTATGGAGTATTTTAAGTGGGGAGTGGGGAGTAATAATTTTAGATTTTGGATTTTGGATTTTAGATTAAAGAATTGAAATTTAATCCAAAATCGTCAATCCGAAATCCAAAATTGAATTACCCAACCCCTTAATTACGTTACTTTCTTTTACATTATATCTGTTTGGTTTTTCTGAAATCTAAGAAACAGACGCACTTCACGTATTTGATTCGTTTTTGCTAGTGATAGAAAAGTCTAACGTTATGTCATAATTTTTAACGTATATTTAAGATTTATCCTCTGCGAGATTTTAGCCATGAACGAACCAGCTGTTGAGACTCCTATGTTAGACCGCTATGAGTGTCTGGCCTGCGGTTATGTTTACGAACCCGAAAAAGGAGACGACAAGCATGATATTTCTTCAGGGATATCCTTTGCAGAACTGCCGATAAATTGGCGCTGTCCAGTTTGTAGTGCTAAGAAAACTGCTTTTGCCAACATCGGCCCTGCGGGTACTGCATCCGGCTTCCAAGAAAATCTCGGTTATGGTTTTGGTGTCAATAACCTAACACCAACCCAAAAGAGTATCCTAATTTTTGGTGCTTTGGGTCTTGGCTTCTTGTTTTTTATCAGTCTCTACGGCTTACAATGACAGCCGTTATCTCGAAGATAGGTAACAGGGAGTAGGGAAAGAGATTTTCATGATTGTTTGTGTGACTAAAATCACATAGATATATTGTTTTGCCCGTTCCTTAGAGTGGACATAGCCCTTAAGGGAAAGCTTTTAGATAACCGTTACAAAAATTTAGAAACAAATAAGAAATAGTGATGCATTCAATTGTAAAAAGTTGGCAACGAATAGCTGCCTTGTTGATAGTAGTCGTCATGTGCATAGGTTGTAGCAAAATTCCCTCTGTGAGCTACAACCCGTGGAAAATCATTTCTGTACCAACAGACTCGAATTTACTAGATATTGCTTTTACTAATAACCCTCAGCATGGCTACTTAGTAGGTAGCAATGCCACTCTATTGGAAACCAATGACGGTGGTGATACCTGGAAACCAATAACACTAGAGCTTGAGGAGCAAAAGTATCGCTTTGACTCGATAAGTTTTGTTAATAAAGAAGGCTGGATTGCCGGGGAACCGGGATTGTTACTGCACACTACCGATGAAGGTAGTTCTTGGTCACGTATTCCCTTAAACGAAAAGCTACCTGGTAACCCGATCGCAATTAAGGCACTGGCAAATAACACAGCTGAGATGGCTACTGATGTCGGAGCCATATATAAAACCACAGATGGCGGCAAAAACTGGAAAGCACAGGTGGAATCAGCAGTGGGTGTGGTACGTAACTTAGAACGTTCTGCTGACGGTAAATATGTTGCAGTTTCCGCTAAGGGTAGTTTCTACTCAACTTGGGAACCAGGGCAAGATGCTTGGGTACCCCATAACCGCAATAGTTCGCGGCGGGTAGAAAACATGGGCTTTGCTGCCAATGGGCAATTGTGGTTGCTAGCTAGGGGAGGTCAAATTCAGTTTAGTGACCCAACAAAACCTGAAGAATGGCAAAAGGCACAATATCCAGAGTTATCCACCAGTTGGGGTTTACTGGATTTGGCATACCGCACACCCAATGAAATTTGGATCGGTGGCGGTAGCGGTAATTTGCTACGAAGTGCCGATGGTGGCAAAACTTGGGAAAAAGACCGTCTGGTGGAAGAAGTGGCTGCTAATTTATACAAGATTATTTTCTTAGAGCCAGATCGGGGATTTGTTATTGGCGATCGCGGCGCTTTGCTAAAATACATCCCAAACCCTGAAGCAACTTCTCCAGCAGAGGCAGCTTAGTGAGTAAGAGTAGGGAGTGCTGAGTCCTGAGTCCTGAGTACCGAGTTGGGAATCTCATTTCTTTACTCAGCACTCATTACTGGGAACGGGCTAAACGCCCCGCTACCGCTAACGGAACTGTTTTGCCCAATACCCAATTTCTGAGAATAACGTTGCAAGTTGTAACTGTTTCTAAACTTTGTAGGATAATAAACTCAATAACACTCTGTGTAAAGGTAGAGATTTAAATGTCAGGTACCACTGGAGAGCGTCCGTTTTCGGACATAATTACCAGCGTTCGTTACTGGGTGATTCACAGCATCACCATCCCAGCATTGTTTATTGCAGGTTGGCTATTTGTGCAAACTGGGCTGGCTTATGATGCTTTTGGCACACCTCGTCCCAATGAGTATTTCACACAAGCACGTCAAGAAGTGCCAATTGTGAAGAACCGTTTTGAAGCTAAAAAACAAGTTGACCAATTTATCGGAAAGTAATTTGAGATCATGACTAGCGGCAATAACATCAATCAACCAGTTACCTATCCAATTTTTACTGTTAGATGGCTGGCAGTTCATACTTTAGGTGTACCAACTGTATTCTTTTTAGGCGCGATCGCCGCAATGCAATTTACTCATCGTTAGGAGCAATTATGGTAGAAAGATCGCCTAATCCCAATAATCAGCCGGTTGAACTAAACCGGACTTCCCTATACCTGGGACTACTACTAGTTTTCGTTCTAGGGATTCTGTTTTCCAGTTACTTCTTTAACTAACTGGAACTACAATTGTTAATTTTTGTTTATTGAACGTATGTTCATTTGTTATTAAGGGAGGAAAAACCTGTGTCTGGAAGTGGGAGAATTCCCCTGTGGGTCGTCGCTACGATCGTAGGTTTAGGTATTATTACAGTCTTGGGCATTTTCTTTTATGGTGCCTATGCCGGAATCGGTTCTTCGATTTAACACTAACTTGAACCGAACACTATAAGTTAGAATTTTTCAGCATTTGTTGAGAAATCAACGTTAAAAAACCGCCTGTCTCTATGAGATAGGCGGTATTAATTTTGGTCAATAGTCTATGAAAGTATCCAAGGAAATTGATAACTTTCGCTTGTCCGAAAACTTGACCAATGATTAATGACTACATCAGTTGATATTGTCGCTTTCAATGTATAAAAATAGAAACGCGAAGGTCACAGCTGGTACAACCAAACCAACGATGGGAACGAGGATAGAAGGCAAAAAGGAAGCTGCCATAGTAAAAATTCCTGTTAGATAACACTACAATTCAAAATGAGCTTACTGCAAATCCTGCTTGATTTTTGAAATTCTTTCATATTTTTAACACAGCCGATATTGGGAGATGGGGACAAGGAGAATAACTATGCCCAATGCCTATTGCCTCTTGCCTCTTGCCTCTTGCCTCTTGCCTATTGCCTCTTGCCCCTAATATCTGAGTTACATACCCAGTAGTTCATCTAGCTCCAAATTTGGTAAGTCTGGAGGAATCACAGTCCGCACTATTGTGATTTTGTGACTCTCCTGTTGAGTTGTCGGCTCAAATGCGATCGCCTCCAAGCGAATTTCCAAACAGCCAAAGGGAATGTTTAATTGCGCCATCACTTCCAATCCTCCCAAGGCGTTAGGTAGCAAATTTCTCAGTAAATGGGGGCCATCTAGTAACCAGCGAGTTTGATAATCTTCAACCCATAACTTAACAACAACTTGCGGAGGTACTTCAGGTAGTACTACACGGACTAGGACAGACTTACCAGCGATTAGTTCGCCGTCTGGAACATGCAGTTGTGGAGTTGGCAAAGGCTCAATGGCTGCCGCAATTATCGGTAGGGAAGGAGATATATCTAACAGTGCTTGCTTTTCTGCTTCAAAAAGGTAACTCCTCGTTGCATCGGTTTCCAGTTCGCTATATGGATCATCGACAACGATTTCTTGGGCTAACCAAGCTGATGCCATATTTATTTTTATCGGAGGAGGGGGGGGCGGTAGCTGTGATAACGGAGGCGGTGAGAGTGTTGCTTCTGATACTTTTTCTATTTCCAAATCCGCTTTCTTTGCTGTGTCTGCGTCTGGCAGTATTTCCGTGTTGGCATCTAGGCTTAAGGGCAAGTTGACATCAACATTGGGAGTTTCTGCACTAAGAGAAAGTGGCATCTGCGGCGCTGGAACATAGCTATCGTAGTCTTGAGGTTGCAGCTCATTGAGGGATTCAGGTTCATAGTGTCCTTGGCTCTGCATCCACTTCCTGAGCAGAGGAGATGAGTAAAGGTTACTCATTGTAATTAATTGTGCATTAGGCTGGGCTACTACTTCAACAACAGATTCTTCCTGAGATTGTGCATTAGGCTGGGCTACTACTTCAGCAACAGATTCTTCCTGAGATTGTGCATCACCTATTACTAATTCAGGTGTATTTTCATGTTCAACTACAATTGTGTTCAACTGCGCGAAGTCTTCAGCCGCTTGAACTGCAAATGTATTTGAACCATTGTTTTTTACTTCTTCTTCTGTGTCATCTGGCACAGCTTGTAGCCTTCTCAAGTATGGAAAAGCAGTGTCGAGCATTGGGATTCGACGTTGCCTGATGACCAACTGCTCTAAATTAATGGCAGCTATAGTAGCATCCTTTTCTAGAAGTTCCTCTTGTGTAGGGGGTTCTGCAACAACATCTGTGGGAGTATTGACATTGGTTTGGACAGGAGGCAGTTTTGGTAATTGAGGCAAAGTAACTGAATTCTTGAGCTTAGATGTCCGCAGGGTGGCTTCTCGCAGAACTTGCAGGTTAATTTGTGGTGGTAAAAGTGTGTTTGGGGATGAATTGAGTATCTGAGACTCGTCTGTTTTGGGAATTTTGACTAGATTAAATAGTTTCAAATCGAGCTTAACAGTTGTCTCTGGCTCTGTGAAACCAAGAGACGAGTCCAATGGTGCAGTAGAGTCATTCAAAGATGTATTAGTTTTTGCTGCTGCTGTGATTGCCAGTAATTCTGTTACATCTGCTGTAATTATGAAGGACTGGCTGGCTAACTGGATGACTTCACCAACAGCAGCGAATCTACCATATAAACTGATATCTGCCAAAATTAACTTAGATTCGCAGTCAGCAGGAATATCAATTGAGGGATTGATAGTGAAAGGCAATTCCCGGTCTGGTAGGGGTTGCCGTACCTGGGTCAAGATTTTTGACTCTAGGGGCGATCGCAGTTCAATTAAGAGTGCGATCGCACTGAGGCTTTGTGAGGAAAATGTTTCAACCAGATAATTTGTCTTTTCCTTAAGTTCTATGTACCCATTAATTGTAAGAGCTTGTCCCCAACGAGCAATGTAGGTATCCTGATCTAAAGTTAGCGATAATAGGGGCAGTGGTTGTGTTGCTAAAGAATCTGTAACCTGTTCATCTTTGGACAGAAGTTCAGAGGTGGGTGCAGCTAATTCTATTAAATTTTGTAAAATCTGTTCTGCCGTCTCACCTTTGAGCCACACAGGACTGACAGGCTGATCAATAACATCTTCTTCAGCTTCATTTGCCACAACAGTAGTAGGGTTACTGTCTGTAGCAATTACCTGTTCTGCCAAGACAGCGATCGCCTGATCTAATCTTTCTACGTAGACGGACGTAGCCTGGCTTTTGGCAGGAAGCTCAAAGCCTTTTTTCTCTCCCCCTGCTCCCCCTGCCTCCCTCTGTGACAGTACTTGAATTTGGACGCTGTATTGCCAAGATTTACCGAGCATATCCGACATCAAATCACTGGAACAGCGCAATTCCCAAACTCCAGCTCCAAAGTAAGTAAAGGGAATTACCGCCATTAAGCCTTCTGAGTTAATGCGACGCGATCGCTTGAAAATTCGCGGCTTTGGTTGAGCTTGGTGGGTTGAAGAGTGAGTTACCCGTACTTCCACATCTATATTGGAAAGGTTAGAACGAGCCAAAACTCTATACTGTGCTTCCAAAATCTCTAAATTTGGCGATTCTAGGATATGCCACGAGCGATCGCCTTGTTTCTGTATCAGAAATTGCCAATGTTCCATTGTGAGTGATGCCCAGACCGACGAGCCGCCCAGTAATATTGTGTATTATCTTGCTTGCAAGTTTACCTCAGTAATTTGTAATTGCATTACCTAAATCGCCATCAAATTAACTCATTTTTACTTACTTAACTTCTCGCACTTTACAAACTCAGCACTCGGAACTCAGCACTCTTCATTAGAATGTCCAATTTGCAATAGACACAACATACAATAAATTAAGATTCACTTGACAACTTTGATTGAATTGCGATCGCCCCCATTTTTGCTACAAAGAGGTAGATGTGGCTCTTAAGTGTCCTGTGCGATCGCCTATGGCGGGCGCAAAGCGCCATCACAAATCACAACACTTAATCCCGCAGCACGCGCCCAACCTACCTAAAGCGGCTCTTAGAACCCCTAAACGCGTGTCTTCGCCTGAGTGAAATGATTTACAGGAGGGATTCGATGTTAGTCATTTTAATGGACGAGCAAATCCTTGCCCCTGAGCAAGTTTGCCAGTCTTGTTTACTCGCTGACCGAAGCGGTCAACCTCGTTGGCATCGGGGTAAACTGCGCTGTGGTCAAGCCATTCGGAAACTTACTCAACAGCAGCCAGACCAGTATGAGTGTATGATGGGCTTTCGCATCGCCCATATAGAATAGTTGAATTTGCCAGCAAGACCAAGCAACTGCGTTATCCTAAGCTCAAGTGACTATTGAAATTTCACCATAGGAGAACGCATAATGTCTTTGCGCGGGTCTACAACAGTTTCAGATCGGATTTTTGCTTGTTTGCCTTATTTGCTACCGATGGTCGAGGTAGTAACTTTCGGCTTTTTTTTGTTAGACCAGTTTCCTCCCCTGGCACTCGTTTTCGCACCGATTCTGATTTTATGGTCATTTTACAGACGTGTGCGCTTTGCAGGACTGATTGTTTTCTTTGCCTTATTCCTATTGGTGGTAAGAAACGAAAAAATCAGTCACTTCATTCGTTTCAACACCATGCAGGCGATCCTTCTGGACATTGTTATCTTTTTGTTTAGTATTCTGATGGATATTGTTGGACTGGTTCCCACTGGTGGTTTTGCAATCCAAACCTTATCCACAACCATTTTTCTAGGCATAGTGGGAGCAGTTGCATATTCAGTTATCCAGTCTGTGAGCGGACGTTATGCGGAAATTCCGGCGATTTCCGAGGCAGTGTACATGCAAGTGCGCTAGTAGTTAACGGGCTGCCACGGTGTTTTCCAAGCGCCCAATACCTTCAATTTCCACACGGACGCGATCGCCTCGGTGCAATGGGCCTACACCCTCTGGCGTACCTGTAAGCACCACATCACCGGGTAGTAGCGTCATAATCTGACTAATATAGGATACTAGTACATCAGGGGGAAAGACCATCTGATCGATACAGGTAGATTGTACTGGCTTGGCGTAGTCATTCACAAAAGTCTGCAATCTCGCTCCTGGATTCAATTCCCGCACAATCCAAGGCCCCAAGGGACAGAAAGTATCAAAACCTTTGGCTCGCGTCCATTGACCATCCCGTTTTTGGAAATCTCGTGCTGTTATGTCATTGGCGATAGTGTAGCCCCAAATTTTAGTTTGGGCTACCTCTGGTGTACAGTCAAAGGCGCGATCGCCAATCACTAGTGCTAACTCTCCTTCGTAATCAACTCGTTGTGACTGGGGAGGATACTTAATTTCCGTTTCAGACGGAATGATCGACGTGGGAGGCTTGAGAAAAATTAGTGGCTCAGAAGGCACTGAAGTTCCCATTTCTGCCGCATGTTCTGCATAATTCTTGCCCACCGCCACAATTTTTGAGGGAGCGCAGGGAGCCAAAATTTGGTAATTTTCTGGTGTCAAAGTTAAATCAGTGGCTTGCCCTTGTAACCAGGGTGGAGCATCTAGCACCTGGACATTGAAGGATGGTTGTAGTAAACCGTAGTAAATTTGTCCTTCTTGATTTTGAATTCGCACATAGCGCTGCGCCATAACCTTAATGAATATCCTTTTATCTGCTTTTTTGTTACTGTGAGCGGGTAGCAATCCTCAGTTAGCTATTTAGCGAACCAATTCAGCCTTGAGTCTGAAAGCGATCGCTATAGATACCCTTAAGAAAACATACCCGATGACTAGGCTGATAGCTTGATCAATTTGCTGGCGAGCGCCAAAAGCCGGATTCTTACTTGCTAAATAAATCTGGGGGTTATCTCCCGACCTAATTCTCATTAGAGATGCAAAAAAATCCAAACTTCGGCAGATTGGGCTAATGATTCAAATTTAAAACTGGTAAGATTATAGTTCCTTGTTGCTTCAGATGTTGATTAATACTAGTATTTTGAATAAAAATCTAGTATAAATTGATATAAGCAGCCATTTTTGCCCATAAGGAAACTGAAAAATATGACTACAAATTACGAGACAATGTACATCCTACGTCCTGACCTGGGAGAAGAACAGGTAGAGCAAGCAGTTACTAAATATCAGAATTTGCTTCGTGAACAAGGCGCTGAGGATATCCAAATTCAAAATCGTGGTAAGCGTCGTCTCGCTTATGAAATAAAAAAGCACCGGGACGGCATCTACATCCAGTTAAACTACGCTGCACCTGCAACTGCGATCGCTCCCTATGAACGCGCCATGCGTTTGAGTGAAGAAGTGATTCGCTATCTGACAATTAAGCAGGAACTCGAAGAGGAAAAACCCCCTAAAGTGACTGCAGCTGTAACAATCAAAGGGGCTGCGGAAGAAAGTTAATGCTCAACGCCCTTCAATAAAATTTTGTCTTTTTCTTTCTTAGTGACTTGTTTGGGAATGCTAAATTAACAAATACTTGCCAAAGGTAGTACTCCCGCAGTTATACCTAAGAGTGGACAAGATTCTGAATGGGAGCTTTAAGCTACTGTGAGCCAATCTGATACACCTAATATTCAAGTTCTATCTACGGAAGTATCGCAGCTACGCCAAGAGTTGCAACTTCGCGACCAGTTAGTGCAACAGCTATCTCAAGAACTATTCCGGCTGGTAAAGGGTAATACTAACTTTATGCCTCAGCAGCCGGAACTTGAGCGCGACCTGACTCAATTACAGGCTTTGCACGAACAACTCCAGGCTGTGGAACAACAGGTGACGTTCTACCAAGAGCAAATTACAACTCGTGACTCCGAAATGTACCAATTGCGCCAGTCAGTCCAAGAACTAACTGATCGCAATCGGATGTTAGAGCAAGTAGTACAAGAGTTGCCTCAAATTTACCGTCGTAAATTTGAGGAGAGGATAACTCCAGTCAGAGAAAAGGTAGCAATGCTACAACGGGAAAATCGCCAACTACAGGCAGAACTGCAAAGCGTGAGTTATCGATTAGCACTCAAAACCCGCAATGCCACTCATAGCGGCATTGATTTGCCAAATTTTCCCCGCCCAGCATCCGAACAAAGTAACATTTCGACTCCTCAGAATGCCTAAACTTGCCATTATGGTGGAATCGAAGAGGTAAGAAATTGCAGCTAAGTATCTTGGAGAAATCCAACTAGTACATCAAGCTCAAAATAACTATGCAGTTAGAAATAACGCATAGGCTGATGTTCTATCCTTTCTTACCTCCTACTTCTTTGTACTAGTTGCGTGGGACACAAAGCAATTAGCTTAGAGTAATTTGAAAAGCCCGCCTTTAAAAGGCTGGAAAGTGTGAAAAATGCAAATATTGTTTGACTCCACCTTCCTTGTACACGCAGAGCTATTAGTCAGCCTGTAACACCAGATTGTTATCTTTGACGGGGGTAAAAATGTCTTCGTAAGTGTGAAAAATTTCAAACACTGAATCTAGTTGGGTGAGTTCCAAAATTAACCGTACAGGAACTTGCACGTTGCATAAAACCAAGCGGCAACCACTCTGACGTGCGGCTTTCAATCCTTTTACTAAAGGGACTAGCCCAGAACTGTCCATGAAATTCACTTCTGCAAGGTCGATAATCCAGAGTTGATCTGCTTGGGGAACGACTCCAGCCATCTGTTTGCTCAAAGCCATACCGCCTTCCAAATCTATGCTTGCTTGGGGTTTGAACAAAATTACTTGAAGTTCTTGTGTGAGAGTCATGAATTTAAGAGGGTAGTTTGAACACTTGACAAAAATCGCAAAATGACATCAATACCTATTCTTTTTCAACGACAAAATAACTGTTTTACCTATATATTATATTTGGGCAATTGCAGCCGTGCAGTTGAGAGACTTTGTTTCAGTATTGATGCCGTATAATTTATCATAACTTTCACTAATATATGCATAAGCGCCTAATAATTTCGGTATTAATCGTATCTTTTACAAGATTTTCATAATTTAACTGGAGTTTATAAATTTTATAAACTTTTTCTTATTTATTTTCAATAAATAAGATTTTGTGATAAAAAATTCTAAAAATTGTGTAGTTAATAGTCAAAATACAATAGTTACCATAGACTAGAGGCTATGGAATATTCAGAATTAAAGTAATGACTTAATGACTCCACGTAAGCGGTTTGATTGACACCCCGCCCAAAAACAAGCAAAGATATAGTAAAAGTAAAAATTTGTAAAGATGGCGGTGCGGGATGTCTTTAGAGCTGATTTCACTAGAAAACATCCAGGAAGTCGCCCACAGGTATGGCTATTGGGCAGTTTTTTTGGGAATTTTATTAGAAAATTTAGGTCTTCCGATTCCTGGTGAAACCGTGACCTTAGTGGGTGGGTTTCTATCTGGTAGCAATGAACTGAATTTCTGGCTGGTTCTCAGTGATGCAATTATGGGTGCTGTAATTGGCGGCACTTGTGGCTATTGGATTGGTAGGGTTAGCGGTTGGCCTTTTCTGGTAAAAGTTGGTAGTATATTTCGGATTTCTGAAATCCGACTGCTGAACATTAAAGAAAAATTTAGTCAAAATGCTGCTAAAACGGTATTTTTTGGGCGTTTTCTGGCATTGTTCCGAGTTTTTGCCGCACCGCTAGCTGGTATAGTCGAAATGCCCTTCGGAAAATTCTTTTTATACAACTTGTTGGGAGCAATTGCTTGGGCTAGTTTGATGGTGACATTAGCTTTCTTTGCTGGCAAAATTATCTCTCTAGAACAATTGGTTGCTTGGGTGGGTAAATTTGCGATCGCAGCGTTGCTGATCATGACTGGCTTAATTGTTGTACCCCTGTGGTTGGAGTCTCGCCAAATCAAGGAAACGAGTGGTGAGGAGTAGAGACGCGATTAATCGCGTCTGTTTGTATTTTGCTTTCTAACTCCTAACCTTTGGTTAACTGCGACCAAATGCGAGTTGGTAATCCCCAAACGTAGATAAAGCCTTCAGCAGCTTTGTGGTCAAATTTGTCTTCGGCTCCGTAGGTTGCCAAATCGGGAGTGTAGAGGGAATTATCGCTCCAACGCCCAACTGTCGTAGAGTTGCCCTTGAACAACTTGACTCGCACAGTTCCAGAGACTCGCTCTTGCGTCTTTTGAATAAAGGCATCAAGTGCAACTTTGAGTGGGCTGTACCACAAACCGTTGTAAACGATTTGGCTGTAAGTTTCTTCAATGCCACGTTTGTAATGGGTGACATCTGCCGTTAAAGTCAAGCTTTCTAAATCCCTATGTGCCTGAATTAGAACTAGCATCGCGGGTGATTCGTATATCTCCCGCGATTTGATACCCACCAGACGATTTTCGATCATGTCGATCCGTCCAATGCCGTGATTTCCTACCACTTGATTGAGTTGTTCAATTAGCTCAACTGGCTTTTTGGCGATACCGTTGAGAGTTGTGGGAACACCACCGTAGAAACCAATTTCGATGTACTCTGGCTCGTTGGGAGTGTCAGCGATCGCTTTGATCATCTCATAAATTTCTTCTGGTGGCTCGAATGACGGATCTTCGAGTAAACCAGCTTCAATGCTACGACCAAGCAAATTCTTGTCAATGCTGTAGGGAGAGGATTTTTTTACTGGTGAGGGGATACCAAAGTCTTCCCCATAGGCGATGGTTTCCTCTCGGCTCATCCCCCATTCTCTGGCTGGTGCGAGGATCTTCAGGTTGGGGTTTAGGGCGGTAACAGAGACATCAAAGCGAACCTGATCGTTACCCTTACCAGTGCAACCGTGAGCGATCGCATCAGCACCATATTTTTCAGCTGTTTCTACTAATACCTTGGCAATAAGTGGACGAGCAAGGGCAGTTCCGAGAGGATAACGATTTTCATAGAGGGCGTTGGCTTGAATCGCTCCAAAGGCGTAATCTTTAACGAAACTGTCTTTGACATCTGCCACAAGGGATTCACTTGCACCCGATTTTAAAGCTTTTTCTCGAATTGGCTCTAATTCATCTCCCTGACCTAAATCTGCTGCTAAAGTAATCACCTCTTCTACACCCCACTCCTGCTTGAGGTAGGGGATGCAAACTGAGGTATCTACTCCGCCAGAATATGCCAGGACAACCTTTTTGGCGCGACCCATTAATTTCTCCAGTTAGGAAAACAAAGAATGAGTCATTATTATATCTAAACTAATCCATGTATATTTTATTCATACAACAACCTATAGGTTAATTAACTGCAAACCCAGACATTACAGTTAAGTCTCGTCTCAATACAGTTCGGTTAACGTGTTTATTCCTCGAAGATCCCCCCAACCCCCCTTAAAAAGCCTTGCTCATATCTCTTTTACCCCCTTTCTAAGGGGGTCGCCACAGGCGGGGGGATCAAGTCTTATCCGAACCCTGTTATTCTTGATAAGTTGGCTTAAGCTTTTGTGCTTGATAGTCTAGAAGATGCTATCTTTTTACTCAAGAACAAACTCAACCCGACCACAGACAATCCAAGCATCAAACTTGGCTCTGGAACACTTCTGTAAGTGTAAGTGACGGTCTGAACACCAGCATCAGTGGAATCATTCAGATCGATAAAATTTTCTCCGTAGACATTAAAACTACCGGGTGTAAAAGATAAACCCAATCCCGCTTCGTTCAAAATAGTTCCCGAAAAGTCGGTAAAAACTGACGCTAAAGAATCATCTGCTTCAGTGTAGGATTGGCCACCGTAGGTAGCAAAAATCTTTAAACCTTCGGCGATCGTTACTTGTTGATCGTCTGCTGCTGCTGCTTGGTCGAACGAAAAAGTGCCTGTGAGAGTTTTATTTTCGTTGGAGAAATCATAAATCAGGTTTGCAGCTTGGGCAGGAATAGTTTCCCCTAACGAAAAAATCAGAGCAGTTCCTACCGTTACAGCTGCTAACTTCTTGAAGATGGAGTCAGTCATTTTTTTCCTCTAATTAATAACAGGTGCAAAAATACCGCAATAGGTTTATGAGACAGAGACGCGATCGCACACGTCTCTGCAACACAAAGCTTTTCAGTCGGTGTTCAGTGAAGCGGTGGATTCAATTTACGGAGTTGCGATCGCAGTTTTCATAGCTTGGAAGATATGACTTTGGTCAACCACACCCCGAACACCAGGCACACTGTAAGTACCAGAGCTATCTTTAATCTGATAGCCTTGTCCGAAAGATCGGGTCAGAGTTGATGCGTAAGCACCCTGGTAGTAAACAGGTACAACCCGGCGGCTATGGCTACCCCAGAGGTACTTGTAATTTGGATCAGACCCCCAGAAGTGACCAGCATCCGTAGGATTGTGTTTTACGAAAGTGATGTCCTTGGCGTTATATTTCAAGCCTCTAGCTTGATTAGGGTCAGGATTGGGAGTTAACTTTGAGGCAAAGCCATTATTCAAGGTTAGGTAGTGGTCATGGTCAGCAGTAACAAGCACTAGGTTCTTGCTCCAACCACCATGATTGTTGACCCAAGTAGTAACCTCTTGAACTGCCTTATCAAAATCATTCATGGCTCCGATCAGGTTATCCATGTTGTTATCATGAGCAGCCCAGTCGATGTCACCTCCCTCAACCATCAGCCAGAAACCATCTTTGTCTTTACCTAGAACGGTTAGAGCTGCTTTGGTCAAATCTGCTAAAGTTGGATTTTCGTTAATTTCTTTAGCGATAAAGCTGGCATCGGTTTCACCAGGAGCCAAAGGACGGACAGTATCAGGTGCAGGAACATTAGGAGCGATGGGATTACCTGCTGCATCAATGACAGGAACACAATCCCCAATGCTACCAGGAATTATCTTACCTGATGGACAGGTAGCCGGAGTTCCAGCCTTGACAACGGAGCTATAGAGGGAGAAGTTGCTTAAACCTGTCAGACTATAGTCTCCTTTAGAAGAGCTGGTAGGAATGTTGCCATCTTGTCCACGGGCACCATACAGACCAAATAATCTGCCTCCCTTGTTGGGGTCGATTTTAGCAGCCGTGTTTAGCAACGCCTGAGTTGCATTAGGGCCACGTTCTATAAAGGTATAACCGTAACGATTGGATGTCGGGTTATTCTTCAAATGCTTGTAAGTGTCTTCTGTAATATAGGTATATTTGAAGACGCCATCGGCTGTACTTGTACTTTCCCGATTTTCAAAATCTTTGGGATGACCGCCACCCAACAAAACATTAGGCTTAAAGTTCAGCAATGTCTGTTGCAAAATGCTGTCTTGGTTGCTCTTGCTGGGGTCGTAAATACTGTCGTACTTGCTACGACGATTTACGAAAGAAGCAGCAGCTCCAGGTGTTGCGTGACTAACAGGTACGGATGTTACCAAGCCTGTAGACTTATTATTTTCCTTGGCAATTTCCAGGATGGTTTTCAACTTCTTCTCGTAGATGTCTACCCCCATCGCGTTGTTAAAGCTCTTTACTCCTGTATAAAGAGTTGTAGCGGTGTTAGCAGAATCGGGATAACTGTACTTAATGTAATCTTTGTCATAAGTACCAGCATTAGCGGGGGTCAAAGGAATCCAGGGAACAGGGCCACCCTTACTGATGTCATAACCTGCCAGATTACCGTCTGCCAGACTATTACCATCAAATCTGTTGCCGGGATTAAAAGGAGTAGGCTGGAATGAAAAGTTGGGACGAACAGGACTTGCACCTGTGAGTGGATTAGAATTATCTAGAGCAGAGTTACCTGTTAAATGGGGCTGGTTTGTTGGGTTGGCTGGTGTATTTCCCTGAATAGTTGTGCCGTAAGTGGTCACTAATCCATATCCAGTTAGCTTTTGGAAGCTTAGACCTGAGCCTTTACCACTTGTATAAAAAGGAGCGCCTTTGGCAACGGCTGCGGCTCGCGCCATCTCCCAACCCATACCATCGCCAATCATGATAATTACGTTAATCCCATTACCAGCAGCCAGGCTCGGCTTAATAACAGAATTACCAAATACCAGCAGAACGGTACAGATAAAGCCAGCCATAATTAAGGCTAGCGATCGCTTGTACTTCCCCAAAAATGAAATCATTGCAGTGTGCCTTAAAGTTAATTGAGCAAGTTTTAGTGGTTAATTTTGGTAAAAATTTGGTTCTAGATGAGTAGCACCAAAGTCTGAGTATGTAGTAGTCACATTTAGCTGAGTAGAAGCTGGGACATAACTTTGGCTAGAGGCGGTTGCTGGCTGTTGATTTGATGTTCCCAAGAACAACAAAACTGACAGAAGCAGACCAGATATAAACCAAGCCAACGAGCTTTTGTACTGTTTTAGTAATGAAATCATTTTGGATTTTGGGATAAAAGTCATGATCAGAAAAACTCCTAGTAAATAACCGATTACAATCGGTTATAAATATGCTTTGACAATTTATAAATGCCAATAAGCATCATTTGTAAATCTTAATTTAAGTCAACAAAGGAAGTACAATATAATAAAAAATAATTTTTTTCAGTAACATTCTGTATTTAATTATTACTCTGGTTTCAATTCGTTTTATTTGTAGACAACATTAAAGTTAAGTTTTGGTTAAATAATGGATGAATTGGCGGCACTGAAGGTTTTTTACAGTTAGTTAGCTGCAAAGTTATCTCAGCAACATTAAAAGTTTTTTGGATGTGAGTTTGCAATTTATTGAGTAAGCGATCGCGTTCCTGAATAGTTGGACATTCGACAGTCAAATTGGCGCAAAGCATTACTTTATTTGAGCTAATTGTCCAGATATGAAGTTTTTCTACTTGAACAACACCAGGAAAAGATTTGAGAGATATTTCCACTTCAGCAGGATCAATTGATTCTGGTGCATACTCCAAAAAAATCTTTAGGCTTTCTTGGACTAGGGGTAAAGCGCTTAAACCAGTAAAAATTGCAACTACTAAACTAATGGCAACGTCTGCCCACCACCAATCCCAAAGATGGACTGCTAAGGCAGCTATAATTACGCCAACAGAACTAGCAGTATCGGCGATAACATGAAGCAAAGCCCCCCGTAGGTTTAAGTCGTTGTGAGTGTGGGGATGAAGCAAAGTAATGTTGAACAGATTGACGATTAAACCTAACACCGCAACTCCTAACATTGGTAAGCCCAAAATTGTTGCTGGATGTTGCCAACGTTGAATAGCTTCCCATATGATAAAAGTAGCGATCGCTAGCAAAGCTAATCCATTGAACAAAGCTGCTAAAACTTCAATACGCTGATGTCCAAATGTTGCCTTTCTCTTAGCTGGTTGCTGTGCTAAAAAACTGGCAAGTAGCGATATCGCTAGCGCTGTAATATCAGAAAAAATGTGTCCAGCATCCGCCTGCAAAGATAAACTTTGGCTCCATAAACCTACACTCCACTCAGCAATAAAAAAAATAGCAAGTAAACCTACTATCATCCACAAAATTCTTGCTTTTTGCTGATTACTAACTATTTTTACTGAATTATCTGCACATCCACACCATTGAAATGAAAGCATTACTCAAAAAACCTTTTTACAGTATTATAATATTATCTGAAAAAAAATCTCACCAACTCTATTTTTGGCGAGTATGTTGTTAACTGAAAATGTTGTTTATTAAAAACTATTTTTCAACAGCCTATAATTAGAGGCTTTGTTTACCAATGTATTTTTCTAAAATTGCTCACTAATCTCGTTCTTAAGATAGATACGTTATAAATTCAGAAATATTTAAGCAATAGAAAATTAATCTATCTACATAAAAATTATCTTATCCAGGTTAAGAAATGGCAATGTTTTTGTTAAAAATTGTAATCAAGCCAGATTAACACTTGCAATTTACAGCAATCATCCTATTATTAATTTTTGACTAATTGCACAATGATTTGATTTGTAATCAAAACTTGCGTAGGCGTAGCCCGTCGTACCCTTCGGGAAGCAAGCTACGCGTAGCGTCTCGTAGAGAAGACATCGCTCTCTCATTTAACCTGGTAGTATGATAACCATTATCTTTAATATCTACTACTCATACAGGTAATAAACACATTTTTGATGCACAGACATATATCTATGAATAGAGATTCAGAATCTTTTTGACTGATTTATATAACGTGCGAATATTATTTTAAAGTCTGTAAGCTTCTGATTTGCATATTCACTTACTACTAATAGTCTGGGATGAATTCATAAGAAATTTATATATGCCTGACAAGCTTAAAGATTATATGAAAATCGTCTTTGATGTGATATTTCTTAACCTACATAAGGTGGTTAAAAGGGTATTTAAATTAAATTACAGAACTATAGCTTTTTAGCTTTGGAGTATTTTCTAATGAAATTAGCTTCATATTTTGGCATTGCTACTTTTGCTGTTGCCATCTCCATCACTGCTGTTGGTGCTAAACCGACACAAGCCGCTGTGGTTAATTACGATTTCACCGTGAATGCGATATCTGGTGACAATCCTGGTCAGTATTTCGGTTCTTTTCAATATGAAGACTCAACCCTAACTGGCATAGGTGATGAAAATCTAGGGGTTAGCAATGGATTATCCATTTTGTTTAACTATTTAGGTACTCAGTATACAGAGTCCAGTGATTTTGATTACCCATTATCTCCTGTAGTCAGCTTTACAAATGGCAACTTGTTAGGACTAAGCTACTTGGTTGAAGATCAGTTTTTCATTGGGGATAATCCAGGTAATCCAAATATAGGAGGAGCAAAATTTTCTAGCATTCTTAGTGCTGACTTATTATCTGCAATAGAGGTGGGTACAGTAAGTTACTCTACGGGACAGCCTGTACCAGAACCTATGACTCTTGGTGGTACAGTTCTAGCTGGTGTTATGGGGTTATACCTCAAACGCAAGAAGAAATAAAATCTTTTACTAACTCAGGCTCAACCTCGTGGGCTTTCTACGAGCAAGTTGTAACCAGTTTTCAACTAAATGGTTTAACTTGGTGATTATACAAATAATGCACACAGATAAGTTATCTGTGTGCATTTGTAATTCCAAATTATAAAGCAGCGATTTTTGCTAGAACTTCAATGTAAAGATGCTGAATGGCAACATCTTTACACCCGTAGAGGATGCTAAATAAAATTGCCACTGCCACTTGAATTCTTCCGTTGGATACCAATTACAGATGGAAGGGGATTACCTTTAGGTTGACCATTGATGTTACTAGGCCAACTACTACCACGAGGTACAGTGCGAGCCTGATTGAAGGTCGTACCATTTAAATCTAGTAACTCAATGCTGCGACTCAGTATTGTGCCATCGTTAATCGGGCAATCTTCACCAGGATGCTGTATTGCAAGAATCAGCGTATCTCCCACAAAAGTTGGCCCAGTCATTTCACTACGCACCGGGCCTTGGGCAAAGGGTATTACTTTTCCAGCATCAGAACCCTTGGTGGGGATATAAAACAGCCAGTTGTTACCAAAAACTCCTGTGAAACTGGAAACATCACCAGTCGCTGTGTGGTCGATGGGGTTTGGAGTGCCAGCAGCACCAACATTAAAACCATTGTGAGTGCTGGTAGACATATCTGTTACACCCCAAACATTTGCCTGATTGTCGAATACTAAGTTATCTACATTCGCAAAACCAGCACCAGACACCGAACCGTCTTCTCCACCCTGAGCGAATCTCTGCCAACGGAAGGTTAGACCTGTACCATCAGCACTATCTTCAATAATCTTGTATAATCCTCCTGATTGCTGCGTCGCGTTAACATTTGGACTTAACTTAGCAACCTGGAAAATCCGCGAATCTGGATAGCCATCGCCTCCTGGCGCACCATCAGTATAAGCAATGAACACTTCTTTGGTGGTTGGATGGACTTCTATATCTTCTGGGCGAGCTGTAGGAGTTCCTCCAGCTAAGTTTGCTGCTAGGAAGGCATCAGACAGAATTGCGCCTTGGGTAGGATAGAAGTTAGATAGTTTCTTACCTTGATAACCAGGCAAAGCAGCCACTTCGTTGGTGGTGTCGCAGTTGAATAAACCACCGTCTATGGTTTGACCTGCAATGCCGTTGCGTCTTGGTAGGGATAAACGACCATTTCTTTGAGCAGAACCCAAAGCGGCAAACTCTACAGAAGAAATTACCGATGGCGCAAGGGGATTGGTATCAGTAGATAAACGTAACGGTATCCATCGACCTGTGCCGTTTGTATTGTAACGGGCGACATACAATGTACCACTTTCCCACAAACTGCTGTTGGCTTTGCTAGTTGGCGAGGAAATAGTACCTGTACTAACAAATTTCCAAGTGTGTCCCCCACGTCTGTCATCACCCAGGTAAGCAACCAGTTTTCTACCTGCTTCGACACGCATGGCAACGTTTTCATGGCGGAAACGACCTAACCAAGTGTGTTTGCGAGGGCGGAAATTCGGATTAACGGGGTCAATTTCGACCATCCAACCGTATTTTTCCCCAACTAAACCGAAGGTAGTACCAGTAGTGTCAGCGGTGTAACCTGTCTGAGTCCCATTGGGGTTGACTGATTCTGTAACACCAACAAAAAATCCTCCGCCTGCTTGAAAGTTTTCTTCAGCAGTTAAAATAGTTCCCCAAGGAGTTGTACCACCAGAGCAGTTGTAAGCGGTGCCAATAATTTTGTTACCCAATCCATCGGAGGAGAGGTTAAATACTTCAGTTGCAGCTGGGCCAGTTCCGATTAAATAGTTTTGGTCGCCTTTTTGGTGGCTACGACTTCCCCAAGAAGTGATATTTTTATATCCATCACTTCTTTGGCTATTGATTCCCAAGCCAGAAAGACCATGAATACGGCGATTTCTCACATCACCTTTAACAACAGCAAAACGCTTGTCAGCATTACGACGAGAGATGCGGACGATTGATCCGCCTAAGTTATATAAAGCTTCTCCGTCAAATTCAAGACCTCTGACAGCAGGTAAAGCCCATCCAATTACTGATTCAAAGGTGGTGCGCCCTATAGGGATATCACCAGGAGTTCCTGGTGCAATATCAGAAAAAGGATAACTTACGTATTCGTGATTAACCCACAAATATCCTACATCTGTGGTTCTACCAAGGGGAACAAAACCTGTGTAGTCACAGTTGTAGCCAAAATAATCACTGCTGTTAGGAAATACGCGATCGCCCCAACTTACAATTACATAACGTTCGTACTCTGGTGGCACTACCACATCATCAATGACGTTGTAGGCACTTAACTTAACATTATTAGATGCATTTTTGACTTGTCCCTGACCGATTCCTGTTGGCAAGAAATTCTTTTGGTATTTATAAATTTCTAGGGGGTGAGGTAAGCGCAATGGTGTAAAGCTTAGTCGCTTAAATGTTGCTTCGGCAATGTTGGTGATACTATCCAGGATTGTGTCTCCCAACACAGCAGCACCAGCACTGCCTCCAAAAAATATTAAAAGTTGTCTGCGACTTAATTTAGACATTAAACTCTCCTCTCTTGTGACATCAAAAATTCCGTCAAGGCAAATCTTGATTACTGACAGAAAAACCGTCAATTGTTTATGTGAAATGCCATAGATTTTGCATAGCAAGTAACCTGTTATTAAACAAAAGGTTGTTTACTATTTAGGTGACTTAACTAGACAAAATTCTTTTAGTTTTTCATATAATTTAATCACCAAAAATTAACGCCAGGTTATATTTTGATTAATGGAGATTTATTCTTTAACTGACTAAGAGGTTGTTTGAAAAGTGGTTGGTTGTAATTTTAGGCACTTATTGATCCCCCCGAACAAGCCTTAAAAAGCTACTGTGTACACACAAGTCCTAAAAACTAACTTGATAAGGCTTTCCTCGTTCCTGGGCTGCCGCTTGGGAATGCATTCATTGAGTCTCTGGCTCAATTGTCTAACTGGAGGCAGAGCCTCTCGGAATACATTCCCAGTCTGAGACTGGGAACGAGAGAAAATAAGCCCAGAGATAAATCCTCTGGGCAAAAAATTTCACTGAAGGCGATCGCACTATTTTTCAAAGCTTTGCTGAAAAGAAAATATAGTTATTAAATAAACTTGCTGCGAGAATTTTTAGGGCGGATACCAATTACAGATGGTCGAGGAACACCTGTAGATTGCTCTTTACCACCATCAGTTTTTGAGATATTACTCGGCCAACTACTACCACGAGGTAAACTCCGAGTTTGATTAAATGTAGTGCCGTTTAAATCTAGTAGTTCAATGCTGCGGCTTAACATTGTGCCATCGTTAATTGGACAATCTTCACCGGGATGCTGTACTGAAAGAATCAGTGTATCTCCTACGAAACTTGGCCCTGTCATTTCGCAACGCACTGGCCCATAGGCAAAGGGTATTACTCGTCCAGCATTAGCGCCACTGGTCGGAATAAAAAACAGCCAGTTATTACCAAATACTCCTGTAAAATCAGAAACATTACCGCTAACTGTGTGATCGATTTTGGTTTGCTTACCTTCAGCGCCAACATCAAAACCATTGTGAGTGCCGGTAGACATATCTGTGACACCCCAAACATTTGCTTCATCGTCAAACAGTAGATTATCTACATTGGCAAAACCAGCACCAGATAACGATCCAGCTTCGCCACCTTGGGCAAATTTCTGCCACTTGAAGGTTAAACCTGTAGCATCGGCACTATCTTCAATAATCTTGTACAGTCCTCCTGATTGCTGAGTGCCGTTAGCATCTTTACTTAACTTGGCAACTTGGAAAATCCGCGAATCAGGATAACCATCGCTACCTGGGGCACCATCAGTATAGGCAATGAAAACTTCTTTGGTGGTTGGATGTACCTCTATATCTTCTGGACGGGCGGTGGGAGTTCCCCCGACTAAGTTTGCAGCTAAAAAGGCATCACTAAGAACTGCACCTTGGGTAGAGTAGAAGTCAGATAGTTTCTTATTTTGATAATCAGGTAGTGCTTTTGCTTCGTTAGTGCGATCGCATTTAAACATACCACCATCTTCGGTTTGACCTGCAATGCCATTACGTCTTGGCAGTGATAAAAGACCTTCTTTTTGGACTTTCTGCAACGCCGCAAATTCTACAGAAGATAAAATTGTGGGCGTAATTGGATTGGTAGCAGTAGTTAAGAGTAACGGTATCCATTTACCTGTACCGTCTGGATTATAACTGGCAACATACAAAGTCCCTTTTTCCCACAAGTTACTGTTAGTTTTACTGGTTGGGGAAGAGATAGTGCTTGCACTGACAAATTTCCAAGTGTGTCCCCCACGTCTGTCATCACCCAAATAAGCAACTAATTTCTTGCCTTGTTCAACACGCAGGGCAACATTTTCATGGTGATAACGACCTAACCAAGTGTGTTTGCGAGGGCGAAATTCTGGATTGTTCGGGTCAATTTCGACAATCCAGCCGTATTTTTCTCCTACTAAACCAAAAGTCTTGCCGATACTTTTATCTTTGTATTCTGTCTGAGTCCCATTAGCTTTGACTCCTTCGGTGACGCTATTTTGGAAGTTCTCTTCCGCAGATAAGATTGTGCCCCAAGGAGTTTTGCCGCCAGAACAGTTAAAGGCGGTACCAATAATTTTATTACCTAGTTGATCAGAACTGAGATTAAAAACTTCCGTTGCTGCTGGGCCAGTTGCGATTAAATAATTTTGATCACCTTTCTGGTGGTTGCGACTTCCCCAAGCAGTGAGGTTTTTGTAGTTATCATTTCGTTGGCTATTGATTCCCAACCCAGAAAGACCATGAATGCGGCGATTTTTGGCATCTTTGACCACAGCAAAACGTTTACTGGTATTACTGCGAGAGATGCGGATAATTGATCCGCCTTGATTATATAAAGATTCCCCTTCAACTTCAATATTTCGGCTAGTGGGTAAAGCCCAGCCGATGACGTTTTCAAATGCATCGGGCAGTCCTTTAAGATCAGAGGAATCTTCTAGTAATAAGGTAGAAAATGGAAAACTAACGTATTCATGATTGACCCATAAATACCCGACATCATTAGTTTGATCAAGGGGAATAAAAGCAGTGAAATCGTTATTATAACCGAAATAATCATCTTTGTTAGGAAAGACGCGATCGCCCCAACTGGCAATTACATAACGTTCATACTCTGGTGGTACTACCACATCATCAATAATGTTGTAGCTACTTAACTTTACATCCGCAGATACATTAACTACTTCTCCCTCACCAATTTTTGTTGGCAAGAAATTTGTCTGCTGTTGATAAATTGGTAGGGGATGTGGTAAACGTACAGGTGTAAAGCCCAATGACGCAGTTTTGACTTCTTGAGTGCTGACACAACCTTTCAAAAGTGTGCTTCCCAAAGCAGCACCAGCACCGCCAGCAAAAAATATTAAAATTTGTCTGCGACTCAATTTAGACATTAAACTTTCCTCTGGTGTGACAGCAAAAACTTACTAGAAAAGAATTCTACTTAATTAACATCAGAAACTCTTAAGTTTATGAAATTCGGCACGTTTTAAATAACTAATAATCTATTCTTATTAAGAAATTAAAGATTAATTGCCTGGTTTATAGCGATTCTCATTTAAATGAAGCATGGGCTAGTGTAGCACATCTATAATCTAGGCAGTTGCAAACCGTTATATAGCAATCCTATTTGATTTGTAACACCGAGAGGCGTCAGATCCCCGACTTCTTAAAGAAGTCGGGATCTTTTTTTTATTAAAAATAGTTTACAAAAGTTAAGTTGAGGTTATATGTTAATTAACTAAGAATTATTAAACCTTGAGTTCTACGTAAGCAGAATCAGGTAAGGAACAGCGTCAGCGCCCCATCTGTCCTATCCTGGAGATGGGTAGTGTTGTGGGTGAAACTGTGTTTTTCAGCGTTGTAATACCGACTTATAATCGCCAACCGATTTTGGAAAAGTGCCTCCGTGCCTTGGAAATGCAGGAGTTGAGTCAGCCAAGTTCAGTTATTGGTTACGAGATTGTCTTGGTGGATGATGGTTCTACTGATGGCACATTGGATTGGTTAGCAGAACACAAAGAAGAGTTTCCCCATGTCCGATGGTTTCAGCAAAACCATGCTGGCGCGGCTGCGGCTCGAAATTTGGGGGTAGAACAGGCGCTAGGAGACACAATTATCTTTATTGATAGTGATTTAGTGGTGCTGGAAAAGTTCTTGCAAGCTCATGGTAACGCATTAGTGCAAGGAAAAGAGAAATTGGGAAGCGATCGCTTTTTTACTTACGGTGCAGTTATCAATACTTGCAATTTTGATCACCCAACTGCTGAACCCTACAAAGTAACAGATTTTTCCGCAGCTTTTTTTGCTACGGGAAATGTCGCAATTCCCAAACATTGGTTAGAAAAAGCTGGACTTTTTGATACTAAGTTTCAACTCTATGGCTGGGAAGATTTAGAGCTAGGTGTACGGCTAAAAAAACTAGATTTGAAACTAATTAAATGTCCAGAAGCCGTCGGGTATCACTGGCATCCAGCATTTAAATTAGAGCAAATCCCTCGATTGATTGACCAAGAAATTCAACGTGGACGTATGGGAGTTTTATTTTATCAAAAGCATCCCACATGGGAAGTGCGAATGATGATTCAAATGACTTGGCTACATCGGTTACTTTGGGGCATTTTGTCACTCAATGGCGCACTGAATGAACGGACAATGGCACCTTTTTTGCAATGGTTAATTAACTTAGGCAAACCTCAATTGGCTTTAGAAATTGCTCGGATTTTCCTCAACTGGTACAACGTGAAGGGCGTTTATGAAGCCTATGCTAAAATGCAGGAAATATTGTGATTCAAAAATAAACTTAACGTTAAATCGGCGGTTATAAACTGCACGCCAGTCGCCTTTCTCTTTATGAAAACTACGGTGTACACACAAGTCGAAAAAAGCTCGATTTTCCCATTGTTCTCTCGTTCCTATGCAGAGCATGGGAATGGCTGATTAGGGGCTGCTGCTTTTAGTCAGACATTGAGTCAGAGTCTCAATGAATGCATTCCCATGCAGAGCATGGGAACGAGGAAACGAGGAAAATGGGGATAGTTGTCACTAGTGTGTGAATTACTTTAATGAGTATGTGATTTACTGAAATGAGTAAGTCAAATAAGCTTTCGAGTAAGTCAAATAAGCTTTTGCTTGCGGAAAACACCGAAATGAGTAAGCAAACTAGGGTTTGAGTAAGTCAAATAAGCTTTCGAGTAAGTCAAATAAGCTTTTGCTTGCAGAAAACACCAAAATGAGTAAGCAAACTAGGGTTTGAGTAAGTCAAATAAGCTTTTGCTTGCGGAAAACACCAAAATGAGTAAGCAAACTGGAGTTTGAGTAAGTCAAATAAGCTTTTACTTATTAAATTTGACTTTATCTAAGTAAGTTGGCGCTAATATTTCAAGTTATGTTAAGGAATTTAAATGTAGTGTGTGTTATCCCGTAGACTAACGCACCGTACTTAATTACATTCACCACAATGCATCGAATTTTAATATTTGGCAATTCCGGTTCGGGAAAAAGTACTCTTGCAAATAGACTTGGTAAAGACTTGAGGATTCCAATTCTTGATCTCGATACTATAGTCTGGGAACCAAATCAAGTTGCTATACGGCGTCCTCAAAAAGATTCAGCAAAGGATCTACGAGACTTCATAGAAAATAATATTTCTTGGGTAATTGAAGGCTGCTACAGTACACTAATCAAAGCTGCTATCGAATTCTCGACTGAAATCTATTTCCTAAATCCCGGCATTAATAAGTGTCTTGAAAATAACCGCAATCGTCCTTGGGAACCGCACAAATTTAAATCAACCGAGGAGCAAGCACAAACATTTGAGTTTCTACAGAATTGGATTCAACAATATGAAGAACGAGATGATGAATTTGGTTATTCATCCCATCGCTCAATATTTAATCAATATAATGGCAGAAAACATGAAATTATTACATAAGCCAATCACGCCACAAATAATCCTGGTTTGAAAAAGTCTTGATTGCAGGTTTGGATACCCAGAATTATTTAATAGTTAGGAATATAAATCTCAAAGACTCATTATCATTAAATGGAGTTGAAAGACTCATCAATTACGAATTAGTTTTAATTTCGTTGCCAAATTTTAATTGTTTTATCTAAACTGCCGCTAACCAACATTTCACCGGAGACTGTAAAAGCTAATGCTGTAACTGTGTTAGTATGACCAGTAAAAGTACCCAGCAATTCTCCTGTTTGTAGATGCCACAATTTGATTGTTTTATCGGCACTACCACTGGCAATAATTTGTCCATTGGGACTTAAAGCGATCGCATATACTCTATCCTTATGTCCTTTAAGAGTATGAAGTAATTCCCCAGTCTCCAAATGCCAAATTTTAATCGTTTGATCCCAACTGCCACTTACCAGCAGTTTAGCATCTGCACTGATTGCTAAGGAACGAACGATATGAGAATGACCCATGAGGGTATGCAGTGGTTGCGCGTCCTTTAAACTTTTTATCCCAGTCTTGGGTAAGGTGCGCCAGACTTTGATTTTGCGATAGCTGCCTGTAACCACAGTTTGCCCATCTCGGCTTAAAACCAGCGAATGAGCAGCTGTATCATCTAAAGAGAGTGCGATCGCAACCTGACGTTGCATCAAATCCCAAAACAGAATTTTTCTGTCATCTCCGCCAGTGGCTAACATTCTACCATCGGGGGTGAAAGCAGCGCACCGCACTACTCCATTATGTTTGTGTAAAATATCTATCAAGTCTAAAGCGCCTACGTGCCAAATTTTAATTGTGGAATCTGCACCGCAACTCACTAAAGTTTGTCCATCTGAACTAAAGGCTAGGGAATTCACTTCATCCACCAGCCCAGACATCACCCAAGGATACTCTGACAATGTATCTATTAATTCACCCCTAGTTAGATCCCATAGCTTTGTTTCTCCACGACTACCACTTGCCAATATGGGTAAAGTTTTGCCATTCTTACATCCTGAACTAAAAGCTAGGCAATTAATTCCTCTGGTGTGTCCTTTCAAAGTTTGCCAGCATTCCCAATCACCTACTATACCCTTAAGGCAATGTTCTGATGGTAGAGTTTGTATTGTCTCTGCGATCGTTCTCTCATTAATTACTGGTGACGCGTCTTTTTTCCCAAGAAGTGATTCTAAATACCAACTCAACCCCCCCGCATACAACAAGTTACTCGGACTAATGTAGAGTTTTGGTTCAGTAAATTCAATTTGATTTGTAGGTAAAAAACCTGTAATTATGCTTTGTTTTTCGTATCCTAAACTACCTGTATATGGATAAAACAAACACAGAAAAATTAATACTTGGTGATTTTTTAAATCTTCTTGAGTAACCGACCACCTAATTTTGTCTTTTTTAATCCCATTAAAACTTTCTCCATCAGCAACATAAACTTGAACACTTAGCTGAGGATTATCTTTTAGTACATAAGAAAATTTGCTTTCGCCACACAAATTTCCTTCATCATCTAAAATCATGTTTTGCAACGTATCTTGTGACACCTTTTTTACCAACTTGCCCAAGCGTTCAGTAATCACGCAATCAACGATTTGCTCCCGCAAAAGATAATCTTGGGCTTGTTGCTGGAAATATTTGGGAAAAGGCATCGTCCAGTCAAGAGGCTCAGGATATTCAGGCGGAGTAGGCGGCGGATTTTTGGCGAGAACTTCTGCTTGTTGGCGAGAAAGCTCTTGGAGTTTTGCCAAAGGCTCGCCCCAAAAGGCCATAATTTCAGTGTGACAACCTTTAACTTGACTTTCCAGCAAAGATAAGTCATAAGTTTTGGGTTTTTTCACACGTTGAAGGAAGTCAGCTTGTTGAGCTTTGAGTAAGCTAATCCAATCCATCTGCATTCCTGCGGCACACTATTTTATACTTACCGTAAGCTATACCAATGTAATTACTCAAGTTTATAACCTTTAGTTCATTAAAAATTCACTAATGTTAGGAGTCTAATAAAACACAGCTATTAACATATATTTGCGGGTAAAGATAGAGATGTGTAGCATTTAGACATTTGATTAGCTAATGCAGCTGAGGTATAGAGAATTTAGATGATGTTAGTCGATTTTAACGGAGATGAAGAACGAGATACTGTTTCCCTAAAAACATTTCTAGCTGCAAAGGAAGGTTTACTGTTAGAGGGATTTCAAAGGTTGTGGCAACCTTAAGCCAACAAATACCTACACAAAAGTAGTCTCCTGTGGCTGATTTTAGGAGAGATCATCTGAAATTAGCATAAATGGTGAAGATTAGCTAATTTTAACCTTTGCGTTTTGGTTGTCTGGGTGTAGTACTTACATCAGAGGAGTCGCCAAAAGTATCTCTTGCCTCAATCTGTTTAATTTTCATTTGCAAGCTCAAGTCATCACTGCTAACAATTGTTTCTAAATTCGCTAATCTCTGCTCTAATAATTCTATTTGCTGCTGTTGCAAATAGTTAGTTTTTGATTTCCGCTCATCAGAACGCCAAACAGCAACTGTACCAACAGCTGCGCCACCAATTGCAACTAAAGGAAGAATAGCACCGCTTCTAGTAACCTCTGCAAGCGGGACGCAAACTCCGAGAATGGCTACTGTAATTCCCCAAATTCTTGTCGTGGCAGCTAATCTGACATCTTGATATTGTTCTAGATTTGTTTGAGATTTTTTAGGCATAAGTAAATCTAAAGAAAAGTTATTTACTAAATTGATACAATTGCTTACCAAAATACTTCCTACAATGGAATTAAGTATAATTGAGGAGATGAGTATAATATAGCTTAATTTATTCTTGCCAATTACTTACTAAGTGGAGCCGCAAACGCTCCACTTTTGAATAGTGAATTCTTCTTCAACCCTGACTAATAACCAGAATTACGAATAAATTTTGACTTTTGAATTATGACTTGTGACTGTTGAGGAGGTACTTTTGAAGCCTTTCCTCTGGCAACTTTTTGCTGGGAAAACATTTCTCGCAAAACAAGTGCAGGGTCTACATAGTTATTACTATATTTTAATCCCCAATGGAGGTGTGGCCCAGTAGTACGTCCAGTCATCCCTACCCTACCAATTCTGGCTCCAGTTGGTATTTGCTGACCTTCCCAGATTTGAATTCCACCTGCGCGGTCAATCAAATAACGACGACCAGATGCAGTTTCCACGTTTCCTTCCATGTGGCAATAAGTATGTTCCCATTCTCCTGATTTAATTACTATATGGGAGCCGCAAGCGTTGCCATCGCCAACCTTAATTACAGTACCTACCCACCAATTACGAATGTAACTACCTTGTGGAGCCGCTATGTCTAAGCCTCCATGAAATTCCCAATTAGAACCACCAGTAGCGGCAAGGCGATAACCAAATGGTGATGTGTAGGCTTGAAAGTTTTCTATTGGGAAAGAAGCTGCTAGCCAACTCGTAGCTCTGGGTGCTTTCTTTGGCTTAACTTGTCTAGCTGTGACTATTTCTGGCTTAGGCAATAGAGTAATTGAACTTATAATACCCAATGCTAATATCAATAATGTGGCTCCAGAAAGTACAACTTTTTGTTGCCTCTTACGCATTTTTCAATTCCTCAATTTAATATAAAGTATTCGGATATTTTTTTCTAGTTTTCATAAAATGCAAATTTAAATCCTGATCAAGGATGAAAATTTTGCCCTACGAAAGCTAGCGGATTATTTATATTTTTTGTAGTACTTTTCTTTTAGGATATAGAAGTTTAAGTAATTCAACTAAATAATATCAGATTTTGGACTGTTAAATTTGTAATCTCATCTGTTTAAATTAGAAAGTAAAAAATCAGACTACAGGAGAAATGATTAATACATTTAAATACGTAGGTATAATTTTTATCGACACGTTTATTTGGTAGTGATTACCAGAATTAAATAGTTATGGTTGTTTTATGGCTTTGCATAGTAACGTAAATAAATGCATTGGTAGCTGCCAAAAAATTTTACCCAATAAAACTCTGCACTCAGCTAGCAAGTTAGATAGAGTCGGCTTAGGAGCGAAAGAGTTGCCAAACAGTTGAAATCTTGTTGACGTTTATGCTTAAAATTGCTGAAGAGGTTTATTTAGCATCTACTAAAAGCTAAAATTCACCCTTTGCAGGATTCCCCCCAAGCCATGCTGACTGAAATTTTGCCTTTCCGCTTTGAGTTAGATACGATCGCGATCGCTGGAGCGAGTTTGTGGTCATTAGCATTATATCTAGGTTTTTCCAGAGTAGGTGAATGGGTAATCGAGCAACTCAATCGCTGGTTTAACTTCGCCGAGCGATCGCTTTACACCAGCAAAACAGAATTTGAAAAGACTCGTAAAGCCAGAGAATCCCAAAACGCTTTCTACGCCTCATTATTTAGCATCGCGCCTTTTTTGGTAGTTGGTGCTTTATGTAACTGGGGTCTAGAAATCAGTTTAGGTGAGAGTTGGGGAATTAGTACAGGTATATTAGCTTGTGTAGGCACCGGCATTTATGAACTAGGGCGCAGGGATGGAGAATCTTCAGATTAAACTCATCTAATTGCCAATCAATCTGCAATTTACCAAGATTGTTCGAGAACCTTTCTCAAAGGAGACTTGGTATCATCAGATTGTGCCTTGTCTCTAACCATTACTTCAATGACTGCATAAGCTATATCTCGAAAAAAAGCTCTCGAAGAGCCTATTTCACCAAAAGCACCCGATCTAAAAGAAATGTCGCCAGAGCCGAATATATTGCTAATACCAGTTTCTTGAAGTTTCAATTTTGCCCCATCAGCAACACTAGAAGCGTACTCTTCATTTATGCCAACTCTCACTAAATCTAACGATGATGCAAGAGAAGTGTTAAGTTGGCGCTCCAATTCAGTAGAGATACTAACCTTCAATATCAACTTACCAGAATTGTTTGGCTCAAAAATAGCACCTAAGCAGCCATACAAAAATCTAGCTCCTAAAGGTGCTAATATCTCCATCATGACTTCTCTTAGAAAAAGTGAACCAGGTTTTGTGTTATCAAGTATTGTTTCTATTTTTTCATCCACTATAGGATAAAGAACAGGTCGATAGTCACCAGGAAAACACAATGGTTCATCCTGCCAAATACGAGCTTTTCCTGTTAAGCCTAAATCAAGTGCTTTCATAGTTACTCAATTCCCCAAGCTTTTCTCCAATTTTTATTGAAATCTTCTGGATAAGCCTTAATTACTTCAGGATGATACAAGCTATACGGTGACACACCATAATTTGCGATCGCCATAGGATGGGCTGTATACCAATCATATCCTTGTTCCATGAGTGCCGCTTCTTTGAGTTCATGAAAGTAGAAACTAGCATCAGCCCCAGAAATTTTTTGTCCCAAATCTAAAGCTTGGTGAAGTCTCTCAATCATTTTTTGGGTAGGTAAAAATTGATCAAATTGATTAATATGCTTTTTAATAATATCCAGCTTTTCAAGCTCAACATCACACTCTTGATTAATTAAGGTTCCAAAAAAATTTGGATAGGAATTTACAGACAAAAGATTGACTCACTACTATGCAAAATTCAAAAACTTTCTATTTCTTCTTTAACTAAAGTAGCTATCTTCTCTGCTGCACCGCTTTGTCCTCTCGCACTTCGCAACTTGGCTCTAATATTTTCTAATTTTTCTGGATGAGCCAAAAAGTCTAAAACCATTTCTCCAATTTCTTGCGGTTGAAGTTCACCCATAAGTTCTGGCACGATCTCTTCTTGTGCCCAAATATTTGGCCATGCTAATAAACCTTTGCGTCTCACAAATTTCAGGAATAACCAATTAATCACGTTGGTAAAAGGCGTACCTACTACTGGCAGATTTGCCAATAATCCAGGTAAACCATCCCAAGAACGCATGGCATCAAGTTGCTGCGTTGGCAGCAAAACAATCATTGGCACTCCTAAAGCACCGAGTTCGGCAGTGTTTGCCCCCACCGTAGTTAAGCAGATACAGCACTGAGATAATAAGTGATAGGCAGGGTTTTCTTGCCACAGTTCCACAGTTAAGCCCGATGCTGTTTTGAGGAATGCTTTACCTCTAGCCTCCTCAGAGACAATTAAGGAAGCACCACCAAAGCCAAAAATTTCAGCAATAGAATTCTTTTGAGGATCAGCAAAAGTACTTAAAGTTTGTAAATCTAAAGTTGGGGCTACAGGAATCACAAATCTGGTTTGGGGCCTTTTTGCGTGAACGTATTCAGCAATGCCTAAAGTTAATGGTACTCCTTGGGCTAATTTTGCCGCTTTTGATCCAGGCAGTAAACCAATTAATTCAGTTTTGAGTAATGGAGTGATAGAGAGAGGGAAATTTGAATCTAGATTCTCCCCTGCTGCTTCTGCCATCAAATCGCCCACGACGGTAAATTTATGGGCATATTTTTGGGAGACACGAGCAGCAACTTCGGGTTTCATGATTCCAAAACGGTCAATCCAGTTATGCCACCTGGCTCCCCATTCGGCGTAAACAACTGTGCGATATCCTAGTTTTCTGCCGATGATCACGGGGAAAATTTGATCTCCACCGAGGAAGACAACTACACCGTGACTTCTCCAGTCCCAATTCTCAAATGTTTTGCCCCAAAGCAAAAATTGCCAAAAATGCTCTGCTCCCTGAACTCTGTCTACTTCTGGGTAAGAAAGAGCGATCGCTGCTTCTTTACCACTGGCATTTGGGCAAGGCGATAATACCACAGAAATCCTCGCCTCAGAATGGTCATCCCCTAATTCTTGCCGCAACGCCTTCACCACTGGACGCACCCAGGTTGTTACCTCTCCAGGGCCATTTGATAGGATGAGAATATCTACTTTAGTCATTAGTTAATGGTCACTCACCGAACTGAGTCCTTCTGAATTATCCCTCGAACCCATCCGCGCCGATGCACTAATTTTGTTGCAGTCGGATGAACTTGTCCTCCATCTTGAATTTCAAACCACACCTAAAGCCGATATTCCCTTTCGGATGAATGATTATCGCTTACGGGCATATCGAAAATTTCCCCATAAGCGAATGCGTCAGGTGGTAATTTATCTAAAACCAACTGATTCTGAGTTAGTTTACCAAACAGAATTTGTTCTAGAAAACAGCCTGCACAGATTTGAAGTCATCCGACTTTGGGAACAGCCAACCGAAGTATTTTTCAATTCTCCGGGTTTGCTACCGTTTGCAGCTTTAAGTCAAACCAACGATCAAACGCGAACTTTAGAAGAAGTCGCCCAAGTTATTGAGGCAATCAACGATACCCGAATCCGCAGTAATGTTGCTGCATCAACAGCAGTAAAAGCTTAGGGTTAGTATTAAATAAAGACGTAATTAAAAGAATTTTGCGGAGTGATATGATGCGCGAATCTGTAATTTATCAAGATATTCTGCAAGAAGGGCTGGAACAAGGTTTAGAACAAGGTTTAGAACAAAAAGCTCAGGAAATTGCAACAAATATGCTCAATGAAGGAGTTGCGATCGCATTAATTGTCCGCGTTACTGGTTTAACTGTCGGGCAAGTTCAACAATTAGAGGCTCAAACGAACCATAATCAAGCTGAGTGACATAAAGTGCGGGGAACCCCACCCCTACAAATGCATCTGTCGCATTCTTTTTTGAAATTTGTATAATCCATCTCCAGCGTCTATTATGTAGAAATCGAATACTCTAGGGAACGTGGATTATCGATTCTTTTGGAAGCGTCTAATATTTCTAGCCCGATAATATTTCCATCTTCATCGTAATCTAAAATTACCCCTGGCTTTTCTTCATCACTATCTTCTATGGGTACATCACTCAATATAATTCTTAATATATCTACTTCTGCGTCATAGGTAATTTTCATATTTCTCTCCAGTATTTTTCAATCTTACTAGTTTTATATACGGTTATTACAACTGCTGGGTCAATATCATCTACTACGATAACGCGCAGTCAGAATGTTTTCCCACGACCAAAGTCAATTTTTGACTGGTAGACTTTTCTAAGACTAATTGCCCAGGAGCATTAAGAACAGATTCAACTAAAGATTGAGATATATTTCTTCGCTCCATCTCTGTCTGTGCATGACGAGAAATTTTATACTTCATTTTTATTCTGTTTGCTCATCAAGTATGGTCTGATTTAGGCAGAAGATAAATACTAATTATTTTTATAATTATCTAAATTATTTAATTCATCTTCCAAAGAATCTGGATTTTCCGAAGTAGGAATGCAAACTTTAATACCAATAACTAATTGATTCTTATCAATATTTATATTAGTTACATTAACAATTGTTTTATCGGGCGATAAATCTAAACCTGGAACCTTTATCGACTGATTTTTATACCCTGCATCATCAAGCCATTCAGAAATATTTCGCCAATTTTCTAACTTTTCATCAGACTTATCCAGCAGACTTTTTACATACCTATATATAGTTGCACAGAGGTCAGTTTCTACACCCTTCCCATTTTTACCCAGTTTCTCAGCGATTTCAGCCGGACTGAAGCCACAAAGCAAACCCCGCAAGTGTCGCTTTTCCACTGGTGTCAAACGCTTACCTTTCACTGATGACAAATCGGAGTAAAGGGTTTCCAAGTCCCAGCTATTCGCTGCTTGCATAAAGGGTTCATTGCTGGATGCCATAATCAAATTTTGAATATTGCCTTACATTTCCTGATGTAATCTTACCATTATCCCTGATGGTAGCTAGTGGATAATTAGCTTTTAGTTAAAACATACTGATATATGAGCAATAAAACATACACATCGCTCAGTAATTAATTAATCAAGTTAAACCTGACGGATCATTAAATTTTGCATGAGAACATGAGAGGAATTAACTGATGTTACCGGATTGGTTATCTAAAGAGTTACCTAAACAGAAAAGCGTTGATGATTTTGTTCCATCCATAATCTTTAATCTCAATAAATGGTTACAAGACTTGTGTAAGGTGCGGGAAGTCGTGTCTGTCATGACCTATGAAAATGCAGTCAAGTATTTTGTGACAGAGCGACCATCCGACCCAGAAGTTAAAAAGGGAGCAATTCTAAAGCAACATCACCAACAAGGTTATTATTTAGCTCAAGTTTTTCTTGATAGTTATAATAATGTTCTTTGTCAAACTAATGGAAAACCCTATGGTCGTCAATTAGTTGCTAGAGAACTTGATGAAGAATTGCGAGATATTTTTGGTAATAAAGATTTAATTATTGTGGAGTAAAAAAGTATGTTTGACCCAATTTCACTTTTGATTGGTGGTGTAATATGTGCAATGGCGGTTTGTGAAATTGTGTATTGTGCTTACCTTACCTGGGGAATAGTTGTTGATTGGTTTCAAGACTATGAAGATATTGCTACTCAACCTAATAATGTAGCTGCAACTATCAAAACGAAACTAGATAGTGGAGAAAATGCTGTTATTCAGGGTATTTTTAATAGGAAAACTGGTGATGCTGTAGAAACACGTACTGTTAAGTATGATAAACTCGATTCAGATATTAGGGATGCTCACCGAGGAAGTGAAGTTGTTATTTGGCAATAGAATCAGACACAAGTTTTAAAAAAATTGGTATTTGTCAAATGAAAGTATCTCAAAATGTCGTAATCCAGGGTATCCCCAATAATGTCCCTGAAGATATTGCTGCTCTTTTTCGTTCTCGAATTTTGAATGCTGTAAATAAATTAGTTGATGAAACAAGTTTAGAGAAAATCAATATCATTCTTACGACGGCTTCGGAAGCAAGAAATATAGGTGAAGAAAATTCTACGAAAAAAACCGAAGCTAATAATCAAAAGTCAAATAATAATGATTTGTCAGTTGAAGAACGTGCTGGTAAATATAAAGCGGTACAACCACTATTTGATTTTGAACAGTTAGTCATCACCGAAGAAGTGAAAGATGACCTTTTGCTAGCAGTTGACTTAATTGAGTTAGAGGCTAAGGTTTTTGATGATTGGGGTTTGAGACAAATAGAACCTTTTCCCCGGACTGCATTAAATTTTTACGGTTCACCAGGTACGGGAAAAACTTTATCTGCACATGCAATAGCTTCTAAAATCAAACGACCAATTTTAGCTGCTAGCTATGCTCAAATTGAGAGTATGTATCACGGTGAAAGACCGAAGAATCTGGAGGCAATTTTTCTCGCAGCAGAACGAGATAATGCTTTGCTATTTATTGATGAAGCTGATTCTTTACTTTCCAAGCGACTTACAAATGTAACGCAAGGTTCAGAACAAGCTATCAATTCAATGCGTAGTCAATTATTAATTTGTCTGGAACGATTTAGTGGAGTTGTAATTTTTTGTACGAATCTAGTTGAAAACTATGATAAAGCGTTTGAAACACGGGTGCGTCATGTACATTTTTTAATGCCAGATTTCGCGTGTAGAATAGAAATTTGGAAAAGGCATTTTCCCGCAAAAATGCCACTAGCAGCAGATGTTTCTCCTGAAAGACTGGCTAAAGTTGAAGATGTTTGCGGAAGAGACATCAAAAATGCCATTATCGATGCTGCAATGAGAGTAGCAAGAAAAGACAAGCTTTCTGTTGAGCTAAGTGATTTACTTAACTCAATTAATAGAATTAAATCAGCGAGAATTAATATTTTGCAATCAGATGATTTATCTCCACAGACAAGAGAAAAAATTAGCCAGCAGTTAAAAGAAGCTCTATCTTAAAAAAAGTTAGAAAGTAAGTAATCTGTTAGCTCATTCTCCTCAAAAAAATCGGGGTTTTACTTTATAGTGTTGAGATTCTCTAAATTTAATCTGAAATAAATCCGGTTTCTCTAGCCAATGCTTTGTGCTATGCGTAGCTTGCTTCCTCGGAGGATACGCCAAAGTTCCCTTACCCTAGAAGATTAAGGCTAGACTCACAAAAGCTGCGATCGCACTGTAAAAAATACTTAATCAACCCGCTTGTGCGGGTTTTGTTTTGTAAATAGTATCTTTAAATAACTATTTAACTATTAAAAATAATATTACAAAAAATTTACATTAGTGTGAGTAATTACTTTTATACACAGTAAATAATTACAAAGAAATATTTCGTTTTTTATATCGATTTGTGTCAGATAGACGATAAAATGCCCAGTGGGTAAGTGTTTTCTGATAGAAAACACATATTGCCTAAAGATTTAGAAGTAACCTTTGGCGGCTGATGCCGCCAATAACTTCCAGTAGAGAACACGCATCAAAGGAGCCGAAGAAGCATGTTCACACACGTCAAGTCCACCATTAGACACATTGCGCCTGATGACTTACGCGGACGTAATTTAATCAAGGTGGTCTATGTCGTGCTAGAGTCTCAGTACCAGAGTGCATTGTCGCAAGCTGTTCGCACGATTAACGCGAACAATCCTAACTTGGCGATTGAAATTAGTGGGTACTTGATTGAGGAACTCCGCGACCCAGAGAACTATGAGGAGTTCAAACGAGAAATTGAGAGTGCGAATATCTTCATCGCTTCCCTCATTTTCATCGAAGACTTAGCACAGAAAGTAGTAGCAGCAGTAGAACCACACCGCGAGCATCTAGACGTTTCCGTTGTCTTTCCCTCCATGCCAGAAGTCATGCGCCTAAGTAAAATGGGCAGCTTTTCTCTAGCACAGTTGGGTCAGTCAAAAAGTGCGATCGCGCAATTCATGCGGAAACGTAAAGAAAAATCAGGTGCGGGATTCCAAGATGGGATGCTAAAGCTTTTGCGAACACTACCGCAAGTGCTGAAGTTCCTACCAATGGAAAAAGCACAGGATGCCCGAAATTTCATGCTCAGTTTTCAGTATTGGCTAGGTGGTTCTCCAGAAAACCTGGAAAACTTCTTGTTGATGCTAGCTGATAAATACGTATTTAAAGGTTTAGAGAAACAAAATTTTGCACCTTCTACATATCAACAGCCGGTGGTTTATCCCGATTTAGGGATTTGGCATCCTTTGGCTCCCAATATGTTTGAGGATGTTAGAGAGTACCTCAATTGGTATACATCTCGCAAGGATATTTCTAATGATCTCAAAGATCCCTTAGCTCCTTGTGTTGGATTAGTATTGCAACGCACTCACCTAGTGACAGGGGATGATGCCCATTATGTAGCAATGGTGCAAGAGTTGGAAGCACTAGGCGCACGGGTATTACCTGTTTTTGCCGGTGGTTTGGATTTCTCCAAACCTGTGGATGCCTACTTCTACGAACCAAATACCAACACACAGTTAGTAGATGCAGTGATCTCGCTGACTGGTTTTGCTTTAGTAGGTGGCCCAGCCAGACAAGATCATCCCAAAGCAATTGAGGCGCTCAAACGGTTAAACCGTCCTTACATGGTGGCATTACCCTTAGTTTTCCAAACCACAGAAGAGTGGATGGATAGCGATTTAGGGTTACATCCAATTCAAGTAGCTTTGCAAATTGCAATTCCCGAATTGGATGGGGCAATTGAGCCGATTGTATTATCAGGTAGGGATGGGATAACAGGGAAAGCGATCGCACTGCGCGATCGGGTTGAAACTGTGGCCGAACGCGCCTTAAAATGGGCTAACCTCCGCCGCAAGCCGAAGCTGGATAAAAAAGTTGCCATCACCGTTTTCAGCTTCCCGCCAGATAAAGGCAACGTCGGAACCGCCGCTTACTTGGATGTATTCGGCTCCATCTACGAGGTGATGAGAGCAATGAAAAATAACGGTTACGACTTGCCAGAATTGCCAGAATCTGCCGAAGCGCTGCTGCAAGAAGTCATCCACGACGCCCAAGCGCAGTACAACAGCCCTGAACTCAACGTTGCTTATAAAATGTCGGTTCCTGAGTATGAGGCACTGACCCCTTACTCTCAACGTTTAGAAGAAAACTGGGGCCCACCTCCCGGACATCTCAACAGCGACGGGCAAAACCTGCTGATTTATGGTAAGCAATTTGGTAACGTCTTCATCGGTGTACAGCCCACATTTGGTTATGAAGGCGATCCGATGCGGCTGTTATTCTCCCGTTCAGCGAGTCCTCACCACGGTTTTGCTGCCTACTACACTTACCTAGAGCAAGTTTGGAAAGCTGATGCAGTGCTGCACTTTGGTACACATGGTTCCTTGGAATTCATGCCAGGTAAACAGATGGGGATGTCTGGTGATTGTTATCCAGATAACTTAATTGGCTCAATTCCCAACTTGTATTACTACGCAGCGAATAATCCGAGTGAGGCGACAATTGCCAAACGTCGGAGTTATGCCGAAACAATTTCTTACTTGACACCGCCGGCAGAAAATGCAGGTTTGTATAAAGGTTTGAAGGAACTCAGCGAGTTGATTGCTTCCTACCAAACCTTAAAAGATAGTGGACGCGGTGTTTCCATTGTCAACAGCATCATGGATAAATGCCGGATCGTGAATCTGGATAAGGATATTAACCTGCCAGAAACCGATGCCAGAGACATGAGTGCCGACGATCGCGATAATATTGTTGGCAACGTCTACCGCAAGTTGATGGAAATTGAGTCGCGGTTATTGCCTTGTGGGTTGCACGTCATTGGTAAACCGCCAAGTGCAGAAGAAGCGATCGCAACTCTGGTGAACATTGCTAGTCTAGATCGTCAGGAAGAAGGACTTCAAGGCTTGCCGGGAATTATCGCTAACAGCATTGGGCGTAACATTGACGATATTTACCAAACTAGCGATCGAGGCATTTTAGAAGATGTCCAGTTATTGCAAGATATCACCTTGGCAACCCGTGCAGCAGTTAGCGCCCTTGTCCAAGAGCAAATCGACGCAGAAGGGCGAGTTTCTCTAGTTTCCCGGTTGAATTTCTTCAACATGGGGAAAAAAGAGCCTTGGGTAGAATCATTGCATAAAGCAGGTTATCCCAAAGTTGACACAGCCACACTCAAACCCCTATTTGAGTATTTGGAATTCTGCCTCCAGCAAGTTTGTGCCGACAACGAACTAGGAGCATTACTCAAAGGCTTAGAAGGCCAGTACATCCTACCTGGCCCTGGTGGTGATCCCATCCGCAACCCTGATGTATTGCCCACGGGTAAGAATATCCATGCTTTAGATCCGCAATCCATCCCAACAACAGCAGCAATCCAATCAGCCAAAATCGTCGTAGACAGGCTTTTAATCCGCAATAAGTCAGAAAACGAAGGTAAATGGCCAGAAACCATCGCCTGTGTCCTCTGGGGAACCGATAACATCAAAACTTACGGCGAATCCCTAGCACAAATTATGTGGATGGTGGGCGTGCGTCCGGTTCCCGATGCCTTGGGACGGGTGAACAAATTGGAATTGATCTCTCTAGAAGAGTTGGGACGACCCAGAATTGATGTAGTAATCAACTGTTCCGGTGTCTTCCGCGACTTGTTCATCAATCAAATGAACCTGCTAGACCAAGGGGTGAAAATGGCAGCTGAGGCGGATGAACCCTTAGATATGAACTTTGTTCGCAAACACGCTTTGCAACAAGCTGAAGAAATGGGGATTAATCTGCGTCAAGCAGCGACACGCGTCTTTTCCAATGCTTCTGGTTCCTACTCGTCAAATATCAACTTGGCGGTAGAAAACAGCACTTGGGATAGCGAAGCCGAGTTGCAGGAAATGTATCTCAACCGAAAATCCTTCTCTTTCAATTCCGATAACCCCGGAATCATGGACGAATCCCGGCAGATTTTTGAAAGTACATTGAAAACTGCTGATGCAACTTTCCAAAATCTCGATTCTTCCGAGATTAGCTTAACGGACGTTTCCCACTATTTTGATTCAGATCCTACTAAGCTTGTGGCAAGTCTACGCGGTGATGGTAAAAAACCAGCATCTTATATTGCAGATACAACCACAGCTAACGCCCAAGTGCGGACATTATCAGAAACCGTGCGTTTGGATGCGCGTACTAAGTTGTTAAATCCCAAATGGTACGAGGGGATGCTATCTCACGGTTACGAAGGTGTGCGCGAACTCTCCAAGCGGTTGGTGAATACAACAGGTTGGAGTGCGACTGCTGGCGCTGTGGATAACTGGATTTATGAGGATACTAACGAAACCTTCATCAAAGATGAAGAAATGCAGAAGCGGTTGCTGAATCTCAACCCCCATTCTTTCCGCAAGATTGTATCAACTTTGTTGGAAATGAATGGACGCGGTTATTGGGAGACTAGCGAGGATAATTTAGATCGTCTGCGCGAGTTGTACCAAGAGGTTGAAGACCGGATTGAAGGGATAGAATAGGAATACATAGGCAGGCATAAAGCCTGCCTTAACAACGAGATAAGGTTAAAAAATGAAATATAAATGATTCAAACATTTCAAAAGAAAGCATTAGAAAATTTATTTAGAGAAAATTTTAATAAAGGAGTTCCTGTAAACTTAGAAAAGAAAATTAGAATCAGACTTGAAGTTATAGACTCAGCGTTAATTGTAGAAGATATTAAATTACCGGGTTATGATTTACATGAATTAAAAGGAGACAGGAAAGGAACTTGGTCAATTAAGGTATCAGCAAACTGGCGTATAACTTTTAGGTTTGAAGATGGTAATGCTTATGATGTCAATCTTGAAGATTATCATTAAGTCCTGTGTTGATATGATCTTAATTGGCTAGACAATGCTAAATAAGGTTGACCAAATTATTAAGTAAGAAGTATTAATTATGGATAATTGGCAAGATATTACTGATGATAGATTAGTAAGACCAATACATCCTGGCGAAGTAATTGCAGATATTTTAGATGATTTAGATATTAATACCGCAAATTTTGCAGAAATTTTAGGAGTATCTAATCAAACAATTCAGGAAGTTATTAGTGGTCAAAGCTCAATTACAGTAGATATAGCAATACGTCTTGGTAAAGCTTTAGGAAATGGCCCAAGACTTTGGCTTAATCTTCAGCAAAAAGTTGATCTTTGGGATGCTTTGCAAAGCCATAAAGAAGAATATAAGCAAGTCACGACATTGGTTTAGAAGGAATTGTGAAGAATTATTTTTTGAATAATGTTTATACATAACCAATAACGTATGAGGCACATTAGACTAGCGGCGATAATTTGGATTGCCTACGCAAGTTGTAAGTAGGTAGACACAATTAAACCGAACTGTGTAAACTTATGTAAAGGTTTAATTAGATCGCTAATTCAGATTCATTTGTGGGAATACTTAAAGTGTAAAGCTTAAAAAGAACTTAAGCGCTAAGTTAGGGGTTCCTAAAAATGGATATGAGAAATTTGGTTATAAATTATCATTTAACAGAACGTTGCAATTACTCTTGTGAGTTTTGTTTTGCCAAATATGGGCTTGAAGAAAAATTTAACACTGAATTACATCGAAATGTTGATTCGGTGAAGTTAATGTTGGAGGATGTATTCAGGTATTTTAGAAAATCATTCAAATCTATTAGATTAAATTTTGCTGGAGGGGAACCTCTTCTCGTTGCAAACTTAATTGACATAGTTGATATTGCTTTATATATTGGCTATGAAGTATCCATTATCACAAATGGTAGTCTTCTAAAAGCGAGTTTAATAAGTAATTTATTTCAAAAAATATCAATGGTAGGGATAAGCATCGATTCTTTTAATTCAGAAACTAATCACAAAATAGGGCGATATACAAAAAATAAACCCAATTATAACATAAGACAGTTTATAGAAGAATTGAATAAACTACCCTGCAAATTAAAAATCAATACTGTAGTCAATAGACATAATTGGCAAGAGGACATGAGCATATCAATCAATGAACTTAATCCTGATAGGTGGAAAATATTTAAAGTTTTACCTATCCAACCCAACACAATTGGAATTACCGACGAGCAGTATCAGTACTTTATAGAAACTCATTATAAAAAAGTAGGCACACTTGTTTTTGCTGAGAATAATGATGATATGAGAGAGTCCTACATTATGATTGATCCTTTGGGAAGATTTTATCAAAACTCGGAAAATGATAAAGGTTATATCTATAGTGAGAGGATTTTGGAGCAAGGGACTGAAAAAGCTTTTGAGCAAATTGTATTTGATAAAATTAAATTCAATCAAAGATATATATCATTATAGCGGTTATCGATTCAATGAGAACACCAAAGTCCCTACTGTAAAATCATTTCAGCCAAGTTTTTGTTTTTGTATCTCACTCAACTGCACGCCGCTATATAAGCTTTATAAACATGAAACTAATAGTTTTTGAGGGAATTGATGGTTCGGGAAAGACAACTCTTTGGCAAAATCTGAAAGAGGACTTAAAAAATGAAAGCAATATTGAATTTATTAAATCCCCAGTCAGTCCATTTACAAGCATGATAAAAGATTTTTGGGATGCTGATATTTTTGAAAGATTTATATTCTTTATTTGTTCAAATAGTTACTTTGTAAAAACGGCTGACGAAAATAAAATTTATGTGATTGATAGATTCATATATTCTACTTTTATCACTCATGTAGATTTGGCTAATCCTCAAAATAATGATTTAATGCTCAATATTATCAAAAAAATGAATATTGTCTGCCCAACAATGACATTTTTAATTAGCGCTTCTAAGAAAGAGGTGAAAAGAAGACTTGAAGAAAGGGATAGTAATATTGATAACTCTCTTGATATAGATAAACTTTATAGTTGTTATTATGAGTTATCCTTAAATGACGGTTATGATAATTTATTCGGTAAAATGAAAAAAATTTCTAATGAATTAGAGCAAGATTTACAAATGAATATTAAAATAATCAGAGATGCAATTCTTGCTGAAACTTAGGGACTTGCTGTGAATATCACTATAACAGGGGATCGCTCACTCCTTCACAACATTTGTTTTTGAGGTTTTCTGCAAGGCGATCGCATTAACTCTTCCACAACAGGCGATCGCTTTATTTTAGAGGTTTTCTGTAAGGCGATCGCACATCTTCCATAAAGGCGATCGCTTTGTTTTTGAGTTTTTCTGCAAGGCGATCGCGCTCACTCTTCCATACAAGCGATCGCTTAGTTTTTGAGGTTTTCTGAAAGGCGATCGCACACTTTTCCATAACAAGCGATCGCTTTATTTTTGACGTTTTCTGCAAAGCGATCGCACTACTCTTTCACAACAAGCGATCGCTTTTATTTTTGAGCTTTTCTGAAAGGCGATACCTACGGTGAGCTACGCTAACGCACCACTCTTCCACAACAGGCGATGTCTAACGACAAGCCGCTACGCGTCTACGCCTTATTTTTAAGGTTTTCTGCAAGGCGATCGCTCACTCTTCCATTGGCGCTATAGATATAGCAACGGACAGGAAGCTTAGGACAAAAATCAATTCACAATGTACGCTTGTTGAAGGTGTCTACCGCCGACTTGTCCTAACGGCTTTGTCCACTGCTATAACTGGATTTATGAGGATACTAACGAAACCTTCATCAAAGATGAAGAAATGCAGAAACGGTTGCTGAACCTCAATCCCCATTCTTTCCGCAAGATTGTATCAACTTTGTTGGAAGTGAATGGACGCTGTTATTGAAAGACTAGCGACGAGAATTTAGATCGTCTGCGCGAGTTGTACCAAGAAGTTGAAGACCGGATTGAAGGGATTGAATAATCCCTAATCATAAATGTAGGGACCTTTTATAAAACGTCCCTACATAAAAAACGGTTTTGACAAATTGTATGGAATGCGGCTAAATGAAAATCAAATATATAATTATAGATATGTATGTCTGCTAAACATGTCTTTCATGAAGTTGTCAAAACAGCTTTACACAAAGATGGTTGGCAAATTACTCACGATCCACTCACAATGAGCTTGGGAGGAGTTAACCTTTCGATTGATTTAGCCGCCCAAAAGCTGATTGCAGCAGAACGTGAAGGACAAAAAATTGCAGTCGAAGTCAAAAGTTTTTTAGAGAGGTCGTCTGCTATTTCAGAATTTCATACAGCATTAGGACAGTTTATTAATTATAGAGGTGCATTACGACGGCGGCAACCGGAGCGTGTTTTGTATTTAGCAGTACCTTTAACAACTTATAAAACATTTTTTCAACTTGATTTCCCCAAAGAGATGATAGCAGAAAATCAAGTTAAAATGCTGATCTATGATGTAGAGCAAGAGGTGATTTTCCAATGGATAAATTAACTCGATATCGCCAGCTTGTACAACAGATATTACATGATTATAGTGAGCAAAAACCAGCTAACGGCAACATAGAAGTTGAAACAATTTTTGATCCAGAACGTGACCATTATCAAATAGTTCATGTAGGGTGGGAAGGTCAAGACTGGGTACATAGTTGTATTATTCATATTGATATTAAAAATGGGAAAATTTGGCTTCAGTGGAATGGTACAGAAGATGATATTGCAGCTAATTTGGTAGCTGCGGGAGTTCCCAAGGAAGACATTGTGTTAGGTTTTCAGTCTCCTTTTATGAGACAGTTTACAGAATATGCAGTGAGTTAGGAGATATTTTGAAAATCTCCAAGTACTACTTAATGAATGTTAACCCCCAACTACTGCGTTAATATGATATTGATGGGCTAGACAATGCTAAATAAGGTTAACCAAATTATTAAGTAAGAAGTATTAATTATGGATAATTGGCAAGATATTACTGATGATAGATTAGTAAAACCAATACATCCTGGCGAAGTAATTGCAGATATTTTAGATGATTTAGATATTAATACCGCAAATTTTGCAGATATTTTAGGAGTATCTAATCAAACAATTCAGGAAGTTATTAATGGTCAAAGCTCAATTACAGTAGATATAGCAATACGTCTTGGTAAAGCTTTAGGAAATGGCCCAAGACTTTGGCTTAATCTTCAGCAAAAAGTTGATCTTTGGGATGCTTTGCAAAGCCATAAAGAAGAATATGAGCAAGTTATGACATTGGTTTAGAAGAAATTGTGAAGAATTATTTTTTGAATAATTGAAATTTACAGAAATTTTCATGTAAATGAACCAAATTTTTAAATCTCACGCATTCGTCATTAGGCGTTCCCGTAGGGTAGGCACAAAGGAAGAAAGAGATTCATTAATGGTGTATCTAAATAAAACACAATATAACTGTACAACCCAGGATAGTCATTTATTTTTCTATTTATGACAGAGCATTAGTTTGCTCTATTTTTGTTAATTTATAATAAATTATACGTTATTAAAAGCAATTACATAGTAATTTTACGCATACCATTTAATTAATAGAGTGTAATTCTCAATGACTTTTAATGGTAATGCTTCTTTGAAAACAGATAATAAGGAAATATCCTATAAAATCAACCCTTCTCATAGAAGAAGTGGAAATCCTAACAAATCTATATGGACTATTACACAAGATGAAGAAATTACTTGTTTTCAATTAGCTCTTTCAAAAGGTTGGTTGGAGGAAAAAACAGGTTGGGGAATTAAGCAGAATCAAATAGGTAAATTAGAACAAATTGGTTTATCGCTATTACAAGAACCTTTAAAAATAGCCAAATTTAGAGATGATAGTCAAACTAAAGAGTGGCATGGCCATCCTGCTGACTACCAGAACAATCAACAAGATAGACCTTCTACAAAAATTTTGCAAATTTGGAGAAACGACGGAATAATCGCCAAGCATCATATCACAAAAATACGGAGTGGGAAACAATGCAACCTTTAAAACTCATAATTGAAGGTGACTTTTGGGATTGTCAAATATATAGAAATCGGCTTTATTTGTGGTATATGGATGGTTCTGTAGGTGTGTATCGTTGGGATGACATCATCAGTTCAATTTTTAAGGATCAAATAGATGATATTCTTGTAAAAAGTGCTTTTATAGAAGGTGATTATTTATATAAGCTAAATAACCAGCCGATATTAAATGATTCAGAAATTAAAAATCTACTTTTAAAAAAAATTAAAAAGTTATCAGCTAAAAATTTGTTAATATCAAATAAAAAACTAAGAAAATTTGAATATTCCAGACAGGATAATATTGCTAATGATTTACCTACTGATACAGAAATTTATAATAACACCTTGTTTGTGATTACCGATTCGGGCTTAATTGCTAGTGCTATTCACCGTCAGCATACAAAATATGGTGTTAGTACACGTTCTCAAAAACTGTGGGATTGTCCGCTTTTATCAATTAGTGCATCAAAAAATACCATAGGTATGGCAGCAGGAGATGAAGGTGCTTTTGAACTACATCTTAATAACTATAGCTATGGAATTGAATCACTTGGTCTTGAAGAAGTTGATAACAAAGTTTACAGAGTTAGTGATAGGCATTCTTCGTTAGTAAATTGGGCTTTTGCAAGCTTATATATTTCCTCTTATGTTTCCTCAGGCTTTCTTGCAGCTTTTGGCTGGGATAACAATAAAAGCAGTAATATCGAAAGCAGAAATAGGGGTTTTAAAAGAATCATTCCTGATACAGAAGTATTTCAAAAATCAGGTTTTAGCTGGGGTTGCCAAGAGAAAATCTATATGGCTAATACTAATAGTATTGATGTTGTTCACTACACCCAGTCAAAAGTCTCTAATGATAATCAAGATGCTTTTTCATTGTTGGAAAATTTTTCAAATGATTCAATTACAGGTAAAGTAATTAGTGCTGGCACTGCTTATTTTGGCGTGATTGTAGAATATGATGAATCATTAACTGTTTTATGTAGCGATCAAAAAATTATAAATTTTTATGAGCCTGTAGTTCGTTGGAGAGTTTACCCTCGTTCAATTAGGTATGAAAATCATCTTCACGTTATCTATGAAGATAGATTGGAAATTTACTCTTTTAATCATGATTATTTCATTAAACAAGAAGACAAAGTTATGGGTATTCAGTATAAAGAGAAAAGAACTAATAAGAATAATAGATAAACATAAAAATTATATAATTTACTTATTTCAAAAAGTGGATATATGCAAAATCTCGTTGTAAATGCAAGGAGGCGCAATTTTGGAAGTCTCAGAGGCGATCGCATTATTTTTGAGGTTTTCTGTAAAGCGATCGCATTATTTTTGAGGTTTTCTGTAAGGCGATCGCTCCTCATCAACTATCGAAGCATAAAATTAAAGCATGACTATTCATAAAACAGATATGCTAAAAACGCTTTGGGCTACTGTTAGGGAAGGAAAAATTGAATTGCTGGAGTCAGAGGAATTACCGGAAGGGACAAGAGTGTTAGTGACGCTGCTTCCTGATGATGAAACTGAATTTTGGTTTCAAACCAGTCAAACATCACTCTCATCAGTTTGGGATAACGCTGAGGATGATGTCTATGCCGAACTACTCTAAAAATGACATCATTTTGGTTCAGTATCCTTTTTCAGATTTGTCCAGTTCAAAAGTTAGACCTGCTGTTGTTGTAAGTGTGCCACACGTTTCTCAAGACATTTTAATCACGCCCTTGACGAGCAAAACTGGAGCATTGCTAGAAGGTGAGTTTGTCTTGTCTGAATGGGCAGCAGCAGGGCTAAACGTGGCTACAGCAGTCAAGAGAGGTTTATACACAGTGCATAAAAGCTTAGTTGTCAAAGTGATTGGTAAGTTAGCTGATGATGATGCTGAACTTTTAGAGCAATCTTTGCGGTGTTGGTTGGGCTTTTCATAGTATTGACAACTTCGCAAACTTGAGTATTGTTTTTAACAATGAAAGGGAGGAAATTACTTTATGGATAAATTAATAGGATATCGAGAGTTAATTAAACAGGTGCTAACTCAATATGATAATTTATCTCGTCAATCACCTGATAAAATTGCTGAAAATTGTTTAGTGTTTGATGAGAATTACGATCATTATCTCTGGTTAACTGTAGATTGGCAAGGTAGCAAAAGACTTAAATATACCCATGTTCATATTCGTATTAAGAATGAAAAAATTTTCATAGAAGAAGACTGGACAGAAGAAGGAATAGCGACTGAATTAATGAAGTTAGGTGTAAGTAGCAGCGATATTGTGTTAGCTTTTCAGCCTCCAGATGTGAGAAAATTTACAGAATTTGCAACAGCTTAGTAAATTATTGTTCTACCCAGGCGATCGCTTTGTTTTTGAGATTTTCTGCAAAGTGATCGTACTCACTCTTCCACAACAAGCGATCGCTTTCTATAATGCCATCATAAAATAAGTGTAACCTCTATGCTTCATTGCCTATCCTGCTTATGAATGCCCTAACAGTCAACCTTAAACCTGTGCTGGAATTGACAGATGAGCAGTTTTTCCAGCTTTGTCAAGCAAACCGCGATTTGAGATTTGAACGCACTGCAACTGGAGAACTAATTATCATGCCACCAACGGGGGGAGAAACCGGAAATCGTAATGCTGGGCTAACTGCTCAACTTTGGATTTGGAATGAGCAAAATAAACTGGGTATCGCCTTTGATTCCTCTACAGGTTTTAAACTTCCCAATGGTGCAGACCGTTCACCTGATGCTTCTTGGTTGAGACTGGAACGCTGGAATGCACTTACTCAAGAACAACAAACAAAATTTATACCACTTTGTCCTGATTTTGTTGTTGAGTTACTTTCGCCAAGTGATAATTTGAAAGTTGCTCAGGAAAAGATGAGGGAATACATAGATAATAGTGTGCGTTTGGGTTGGTTAATTAATCGGAAATCGCGGCAAGTGGAGATTTATCGGCAAGACCAAGAAGTTGAGGTGTTGGAATCGCCTGTTACTTTGTCAGGAGAAGATGTTTTACAGGGGTTTATTTTAAACCTTGAGGCGATTTGGTAACTGAATAACAAAACAAGAGTCATGACAAATTTAGAAGCACTAACAGTTTGAAGATTATAATTCTATATTATTAGACCTACTCTTATTCTATTTATCCCTCTCCTAAGAAAATAGAGCAGTTGCACCATACAACTGCTCTAGAAAGTACTTGAATAGAAATTTTCTACCTATCCACAGAACCCATAATTACGTCAACACTGCCGAGAATCACCACGATATCTGCAACCTTCATTCCGCGCAGTAAATGTGGGACAATCTGGAGGTTGTTGAAGTCCGCAGCGCGAATCTTCCACCGTAAGGGAAAGACGTTATCATCGCCAACCAAATAAATTCCCAATTCACCTTTGCCACTTTCTACACGAGAGTAGATTTCACCCTTGGGCATCTTGAAGGTGGGAGAAACTTTTTTGCCGATGTATTGATAATCAAATGCGTCCCACTCTGATTTTTTACCTGCGGCAAGGCGTTTGGCTTCCAGATTTTCGTAAGGGCCGCCAGGAAGTCCTTTAATTGCTTGGCGAATAATCTTTACAGATTCGCGCATTTCCCGCATCCGCACCACATAACGCGCAAAGCAATCACCGACGGTTTCCCACTGCACGTCCCAGTCGAAATCGTCGTAGCATTCGTAATGGTCAACTTTCCGCAGATCCCATTTTACGCCAGATGCGCGTAACATTGGGCCAGAAAGTCCCCAGTTAATTGCTTGTTCACGGGTGATAGTACCAATACCTTCAACACGTCGCCGGAAAATGGGGTTATCAGTTACTAAGCGTTCGTACTCATCAACTTTGGGTATTAAGTGGTCGCAGAATTCCAGACACTTATCTACCCAACCGTAAGGCAAATCGGCTGCTACCCCACCAACACGGAAGTAGTTGTGATTCACCATTCGGTAGCCTGTAGCGGCTTCCCACAAATCATAAATCATCTCCCGTTCCCGAAATTGGTAGAAAAAGGGAGTTTGAGCGCCTACGTCAGCCAGGAAGGGGCCAAACCACAGCAAGTGGTTAGCAATGCGGTTCAACTCCAGCATGATGACGCGGATGTAGCTAGCGCGTTTGGGGACTGTGATACCTGCAAGCTTTTCTGGGGCGTTAACAGTGACGGCTTCGTTGAACATTCCCGCAGCATAGTCCCACCGACTGACGTAGGGGACGTACATAATAGTAGTGCGGTTCTCGGCAATTTTTTCCATTCCCCGGTGCAAGTAGCCGATGACTGGTTCACAGTCAACGACATCCTCGCCATCCAAAGTCATGATTAGCCGCAGAACCCCGTGCATTGAGGGGTGGTGTGGCCCCATGTTTAGCACCATAGGTTCAGTGCGGGTTTCTAGTCTGGTCATAGATTTTGTGTTCTCCGTTCGTGAAAATATTGAATTCAACCGCGCAGGTGCTAACTACACCCAATTTACCTTGTCTGCCACGCTAGTAATAAAGAGTTTGTAGTAAGGACTTACAAACTTGCATCTAGATGTATTGCCCAGACAGGGGTATGTTGGAGAGGGGGTGACAGAGGAGAGATTTTACTTGATGTTTCATTTTGTTGCACTTCTTCAACTATTATATGGAAGCTTGATATGCAGGGACTTGAGGCGCAGGAATTTTTTCATGTGCCAGTATTGGGGCGAGAGGTAATTGAAGGTTTGGCGGTGCGTCCAGGTGGGCATTATTTAGATGCGACGGTAGGCGGTGGTGGTCACAGTCGTCTGATTTTAGAAGCGGCTGCGGATGTGCGGCTAACGGCAATTGACCAAGATGAAGATGCTTTGGCGGCAGCGCAGAAGAATTTAGCTGAATATAGCGATCGCATACAATTTATTCATAGCAACTTTGCTGACTACGAGTTTACCCCTAATACTTTCGATGGTATTTTAGCCGATTTGGGGGTGAGTTCTTACCATTTAGATCAGCCAGAACGGGGTTTCAGCTTTCGCCAAGCTGCGAATTTGGATATGCGAATGGATCGAGGGCGATCGCTAACTGCTGCTGATGTGATCAATAATTGGGATGAAGCAGAATTAGCAGACATTTTCTTTAAGTACGGTGAAGAGAGATTATCGCGGCGCATTGCTCGTCGCATTGTAGAACGTCGTCCGTTGCACACGACTGTTGAGTTGGCTGAAGCGATCGCTTCTTCAGTTCCCCCTAAATACCGTTATGGTAGAATTCACCCGGCTACCCGTGTTTTTCAAGCTTTGCGAATTGTCGTTAATGACGAATTAAAATCTCTGGAAACCTTTTTGGATAAAGCGCCAAATGCCCTTGTCCCTGGTGGCAGAATTGCGATTATCAGTTTTCACAGTTTAGAAGATCGCCCGGTAAAGCATGGGTTAAGAAATTTACCTTTGTTAAAGGTCTTGACAAAAAAGCCGATTATTGCATTAGAAGATGAGATTGGGAATAATCCGCGATCGCGATCGGCCAAACTCAGAATAGCAGAGAGAAGGCAGGAGTAAGGATTATTAGTGTTAATAAAAATTAATGACAAAAAAGGTTTGTGATTTTTATTTAAGCAGAGTAATAAAAAACCCTTAATTATTTTTAAACAAACAGCTTGATTAACTTTTGAAACTTAGTAAAGATTAATGCTAAAAAATAAACCTTGCTGTTAAGATAACTTTGTACAGATAAGCTCAGTACAAAAAGTCGTTTATCATAATTTGGGGCAAGTATGGCTACATTTAAGGTCATGACTTGGAACTTAGAGAATCTCTTCTCTTTGGGTAACAACTTTGATCCCAAAACGCAACAAGAATACACACAAAAGCTGAAAAGCTTAACTAATGTAATCCTGGATCTTGATCCTGATGTGCTAGCCGTCCAAGAAGTTGGTGATCTGGAAGCATTTGAAGAACTAGTAGCACAGTTACAGGGACGCTACCCACATAGTAATGTATCTACATCCCCAGATATTCGGGGAATCCGCGTTGGCTTTCTTTCAAAATTAGTCATTGAAGAGCATGAGGAATTAGTAGATTTTCCTCAAGGTGGCTTTTCCAAATTGCTCAGTCAAGATACTGAAGGGAATTCGACTGAAATTACCCGCATGGGTCGAGGCGCTCTCCGAATTCTTGTTAAACCAAAACCAGATATTTCTATTCATCTCATTAATGCACACTTAAAATCTAAGCTGTTAACTTTTCCCTCAACAACAAATCGTCCCCGATTTGCTCCCAAAGACGAAAATGAACGTGCCAGAGTTGCTGGATTAGCACTTTTAAGGCGAACAGCAGAAGCAGTTGCATTGCGTATTAAAGCAAATGAGCTATTAGAAAACAATGCCAACCAAGGTCTGATCATTCTAGGAGATTTGAATGATGTGTCATCTGCTGCCACAACTCAAATTCTTCAAGGCCCAGGTGGCAGCGAGATTGGCACAACTGGGTTTAAGCGGTCAGATAAAGGAGATGATACAAGGCTATTTAACTTAGCTCCTTTGATTGCTGAACCGAGACGATATTCGCGTATTTATCAGAGCAACAAGGAGTTAATAGACCATATTTTTGTTAGTCAAGAACTCCTGCCTGGTGAGCCGCGTAAATTGCCAGAAGTGGACAGCCATATCGATGCTATGGATGCACTACCCTCTGTCAATGATGACCCAAACTTAAGACGAGGAAAACCAGGTTCAGACCACGCTCCAATCATCGCAATTTTTGATTTGTAACTAATTTTAGATTATTGAATTTTTTAAGTAACAGATTATATCTTTCTGCATTATTTTGTTGCAGAATAAATAAAGTTATCTAAAAACACAAGGCTAAACTAGAGTAAGGTCACTGGAAACCTTGCAATTAAAGTAATAAAAATGCTGAGAAACAAGAATCTACTGGCAGCAGCTATTCTCTGTTTGTGTTTGAGCAATGCCAATACTGCCTTTGGTAGAGATGTAGGCATTGTTTTATCAAAAAGTCAAGACTCTGCTCAGGTAGCAGTTCCTCAGAATAAAAAGGCAGTTGCTAATTTTGAGCAAGGAATGAATCTCCAAACGCAAGGAGATTTAAAAGGAGCAGAGGCAGCTTTTCGGAAAGCAATTGAACTAGAACCCAAATTTGTCCAAGCTTATATTGCCTTGGGAAATACTCTCGATGATCAAGGCAAACCACAAGAAGCGATCGCACATTACAAAAAAGCCATTAACCTCGATCCAAATGATTCCGAAGCATACTTGAATTTGGGTTTGACTTTCGCAAGACTCAATCAGTTAGAAGCCGCGATCGCACAATACAATAAAGTCATCAGCCTTGATCCAAAATATGCCAAGGCTCATTATAACTTAGGAAATGCTCTGTACGCTCAAGGTAAGCTAGCAGAAGCAACGGCCGAATATACAGCAGCGATTGTCCTTGAACCTAATTATGCGCCAACTTACACGCGTTTGGGAAATGTTCTATACGATCAAGGTAAACTAGCAGCAGCAGTTGCCCAGTACAAAAAATCCATTAGCTTTGATCTCAATTATGCAGATGCTCACTATTATTTAGGGAATGCCTTATATGCTCAGGGAAAACCAGCAGAAGCAGTTGCAGAATATACAGTAGCTATTAAACTTGCACCGAAAAACTCAGCAGGTTATAATGCTTTGGGAAATGCTCTGTATGCTCAAGGCAAATTAAAAGAAGCGATCGCAGAGTATAAGCAAGCCATTAGCTTCAATCCCAAATATGCAGACGCTCACTATAATTTAGCAAGTGCTTTCTACGCCCAAGGTAAGCTAGCAGAAGCAGTCACCAACTATACTGAAGCGATTCGCCTTGATCCAAAACATGCACAAGCTTACACAGGTTTGGGAAATGCTATGGACGATCAGGGTAAGCCACAAGAAGCGATCGCACATTACAAAAAAGCCATTAGCCTCATACCCAACGATGCATTCACTTACTATAATTTGGGAATCACTCTCGGAAGAGAAGAACAGCTAGAAGAAGCGATTTTCAATCTTAAAAAAGCCAGAGAGTTATTCCAAACTGAGGAAAACAAGGAAATGGTTGAGCGAATTGATCAGCTAATCCAAAAAATTAACACTCGAACGAATTGAATAAAGGGAGTGGGGAGTGGGGAGTGGGGAGTGGGGAAAAGAAGGAGAATAACAAATAA